>CAYLMV010000001.1:0-37600 GCA_964384415.1 uncultured Chitinophagaceae bacterium
TAATTGACGCACGGTCCCACATCCGAAGTCGAAAGCAATCCGTCGCCCAGTCGCAATTTCTTGGTCCGGTCGATGAGGATAGACATGAAGCGTTCGTAGATCTTTTCGTGCAGAATCAGGCGGCTCGTGGCCGTGCAGCGCTGTCCTGTCGTACCGAATGCACCCCAGAGAACGCCGTCCAGCGCGAGATCCAGGTCGGCGTCGTCCATGACGATCTGAGCGTTCTTCCCGCCGAGTTCCAGCGAGACGCGCTTCAACGTTTCACTCGCGTCCTTCTGAATTTGTTTACCAACCGATGTCGAGCCTGTAAATGAGATGAGGTCAATATCCGGATGTGTCGTGATAGCATTGCCAACTTCGCTGCCGCTGCCATGAACAATGTTTATCACCCCTTCAGGAACTCCGGCTTCCATGAGGATTTCGACAAGCGTCGCAGCCGTTTTCGGAGTATCGGTAGCCGGCTTGAACACAACGGTGTTGCCGGAAAGAAGCGCGGGAAAAATCTTCCATGTTGGGATCGCCATCGGAAAATTCCACGGTGTGATGATTCCAGCCACTCCGATAGGCACGCGAACTGCCATGGCGAACTTGTTTGGAAGTTCCGACGGAACGGTGTGGCCGAACAAACGTCTCCCTTCAGAAGAAGCGTAATAGGCGGTATCGATTCCCTCCTGGACATCCCCGCGCGTTTCCGCCAGAACTTTCCCCATCTCCCTCGTCATCTCTCGCGCGAGATCCTCTTTTCGGGCGACCATGCTATCCCCCACTTTGCGCATGATATCGCCCCGCCTCGGCGCCGGAACAAGCCGCCACTTTTCGTAAGCTATCCTGGCGGCCTTCACCGCATCATCAACGTCTTCCTTGCCCGACTTCGGAAACGTGGCGATGACTTCGTTCCAGTTCGCCGGATTGCGGTTCTCAAACGTTCTGCCCGACCTGGCATCCCGCCACGCGCCATTGATTAGATTCTGATACTTCTGAGGCATATATACTCCGCAAAATTACCCGCGATCTGGGGTAGTGTTGCAATTTGACATTTATGAATCGCGGCTGACACATTCCCGATAGAAACGTTCGGGAATGACACTCCACTAGCCTCGTCATGCCCGCATGCTTCAAGCGGGCATCAAAAACTTTCTTACCAAATTCGTTAGGTACATTGCCAGCCTCGCAATGTTATTCTCCGCCAAGGCCTACCCTGTCGAAGATATAATCGACGTGACGCAGGCTCTTTGTTGCATCAAAAGCTTCATCCAATTCGACTTTTGTGAGCACCTTCTTCACCTCGGGATCGGACTCCAACAGAGTCCGGAAATCCTGCTTCGATTGCCATACATCCATCGCATTTTTCTGAACGAGACGATAGGCGTCTTCGCGTTTCATTCCTCTCGTGGTCAGCGCAAGCAGAACGGGCTGAGAAAATACAAGCCCGTGGGTCAGATCGATATTCCTTTTCATGTTCTCAGGATAGACGAGCAGCTTGTCAAGAACGCTGGATGTCAGGCTGATCATATAGTCGAGCAGGATGCAGCTGTCCGGAACAACGATCCGTTCCACCGACGAATGGGTAATATCGCGTTCGTGCCAGAGAGCAACATTTTCGAGCGCAGCCTGTGCGTTCCCCCGGAGAACGCGGGAGAGTCCCGCGATCCGTTCGCAGGTAATCGGATTGCGCTTGTGCGGCATTGCAGACGAGCCCTTTTGTCCCTTCGAGAAATACTCTTCCGCCTCCAGCACCTCAGTCTTCTGCAGATGCCTTATCTCCGTCGCAAATTTTTCGAGCGAACTCCCGATGACGGCAAGCGTCGTCATGAATTCCGCGTGGCGATCCCGCTGCAGGATTTGCGTCGAGACCGGCGCCGGCTTCAACCCGAGTTTTGCACAAACATACTCTTCCACTTTTGGGCTGAGGTGTTCGAACGTCCCGACAGCGCCTGAGATTTGCCCGACCGAAATCGTGCCCATAGCATGCTGCAGCCGGTCGATATTGCGCCGTGTCTCGTCAAACCACAGGGCCAACTTCAATCCAAACGTCGTCGGCTCAGCATGGATGCCGTGCGAGCGTCCAATCATCACCGTCTTCTTGAACTCTTTGGCCCGGCGGGCAAGAATGTCACGCAGATCTTCGAGGTCCCGGAGCAAGAGCTCGCCCGATTGTTTCATCTGCACCGCAAGCGCCGTATCCAGCACATCGGACGAGGTCATGCCGAGATGGATAAATCGTGCTTCCGGCCCGACGTATTCGCCCACGTTCGTAAGGAATGCGATCACGTCGTGCTTCACTTCCTGTTCGATAGCGTCGATGCGGGCTGCATCAAAACTCGCTTTCTCACGAATCACCTTCACCGCTTCGAGAGGGATAACGCCTAGTTCGGCCTGGGCTTCGCACGCCAGAATTTCGATCTTCAGCCAAATTGAGAACTTGTTCTTGTCTTCCCAGATTTCGCCCATGGCCCGGCGGGTATATCGAGGTATCACAATAGGTCCTGAGTTTAAGTTCGTTTCTCGAGGGTCAGTTTTGCGGAAAAGGTCTTCTTGTCCCGATACACTTTGAGATCCAGAATGTCTCCGGCCCGCGCATCGTTGATGATGGCTATGATTGTCTCTTCGTTCTGAATCTTTTCGCCGTTTATTTCCAGGATGATGTCGCCGACTTTCAGCGCTGCCTTCTCAGCCGGACTATTCTTTTTTATGTCGCTGATGATGACGCCCTCCGCCGTTTTGAGTCCGAAATACTTGGCGATCCGCTGGTCGACGATGTTCACTTCCATTCCCGTCCAGAAATTGCGTTCAACTTTTCCCTTCTTCTCGAGCTCATCGACAATTTCCTTCACGCGGTTAATGGGAATAGCGAATCCATAGCCGATGTAGGCCTGGCTAACGCCGGCCGTATAGATGAGAGTATTCATCCCAATGACTTCGCCCGCGCTGTTGACAAGAGGACCGCCGCTGTTGCCCGCGTTAATCACAGCGTCTGTCTGAATGAGTCCACGATACGACCGATTTTCGTCCACGCTCAGGTTCATTCCCTTGGCGCTCACTACCCCGACCGTCACGATCGGCTTATCGATATTTTCAAAAAGGCCGAACGGATTGCCGAAGGCGATAGCCCATTCGCCTATCATGACATTGTCGGAATTTCCAAGTTTCACGGAGGGAAAGTTCTTGCCTTTGATTTTCAGGAGCGCGACATCCGATATCATGTCAGTGCCGACTAAGTCCGCCGGATATTTCTCCCCGTTTGTCATCGTGACAATAATCTCTTTTGCGTTCCCCGCCACGTGATCGTTCGTCAGAATGTATCCTTCCGGTGAAATGAGAAAGCCCGAACCCAAGCCCTTTACTTCCTGCTTGAGACTTCTGTTTCCAAAAAACTGGCGGAAGAACGGATCGTCGCCGAAAAAGTTCGAAAACGGATCCTGGTATTCCCGTACCTCTGTAACGGTGATGCCGACAACTGCCGGGCTCACCGATTCCACTGTAGTGGTGATTGCGTTCCTTCGCGAGTTAGAGATATCATCGCCGGCGCTCTTTTGCTGTTCGGATGCTGAGAACATTGAACTCACCTGGGGACGCCAGGTCGTCAAAACACCCAGGGCAGGATTCCCTGCTCCGATGGCGTACCCGAGGATGACTCCTCCGCAGAGAAGGGCGAGAACAACGATTTGGATCTTTCGTGACATATTAGTTTCCGTTTTTTGTTGATGGCCAGAACAAATCCCGAATCGGCTCATTATGCCGAAGGAGCAGGATTGCCGAAACAAACGTGTATACTTCCAGGAATTCATTCGAAGAGAACGGCCCCGCCAGAATCTTCATGAGAAATTCCCTCGGCATCATCCACCCCAGAAAGGGCGTGGCGACGATTGCGACGACGTTTCCAAAGTGAATATTCTTGATAATCCGGTAACCTATGATCCAGCAGACAAACCAGAGTATGACGAACGGCCATGAGACGATCAACATCCCGCCTGCAGCGGTTGCCAGACCTCGCCCTCCTTTGAACTTTAACCAGATCGGGAAACAATGTCCAACGACAACACCGATGAATGACAAGGCGATTGCATCTTCGCCGAGACCAAGAAATTGCATCGTGAGAAGAATTGTACCGGCGCCTTTTGCAGCATCGACGAAGAGGACCGCGATGCCCACAATCCGCGATCCGGTCACCTCGTACGCATTCATCGTACCGACATTACCGCTTCCTGCTGATCGAATATCAATGTGGGATTTTCTTCGTACCGCAATGTAGGCAGTGGGAATGGAACCGATGAAATAGCTTATGAGAAAGACTTCGAGATATAGGAACACTATGCCGATGCCATGTCTTTGCGCTGATCCTTCTAAAAAAAGTTACCAAAAAATCGTCCGATAGTCAAGGTAGGCTGAGACCGGCAGTTTTGACATAAGTCTGCGTCATATCGACAGTTGTGGCCCCCTTCCTTGCTTCTTCCTGACAAAAAAAGTATATTTCGCGAGAGAAAAAAACATGAATCAAACCTACCTTAGGAAGCTCTTATCAGACGTCAGGAAAGGAACCGTATCGGAGGAGAAGGCACTCTTTTCTTTGAAGAACTTCTCTTACGAGTCCCTCGGTTTTGCCACCATCGATCACCATCGGCAGGTGCGGCAGGGTTTTCCTGAGGTCATCTTGTGTGAGGGAAAAACCGAAGCGCAGATTTCCGCCATTGCCGGAAAGATTGCTGCGCGGGGCGGTTCTCTTCTGGCAACCCGCGCGACACGGAAAAATTTCAACGCCGTGAAGAAGGTCGTCAAGAAGGCGCATTATCATGATGCGGCCCGGGCCATCACTGCAAACGAACCGGTGGTTCCCGCATCTGCAAAGAGGAAGATTCTCATTGTCACAGCGGGCACATCAGATATTCCGGTAGCTGAAGAGGCATTGATCACTGCCCGCATGATGAAGCAAAAAGCAGAAACATTGTACGACGTAGGTGTGGCCGGCATTCATCGGCTGCTCAATCAAACCGACAAGCTCCATACGGCAAGCGTCATCGTCGTCGTTGCGGGAATGGATGGAGCCTTGGCGAGCGTGGTCGGCGGCCTCGTAGATGTTCCGGTCATCGCAGTCCCCACGTCGACGGGATACGGCGCGGCGTTCGGCGGAATTGCCTCTCTCCTGACCATGCTCAATTCGTGCGCCGCGGGTGTAACGGTAGTGAATATCGACAACGGTTTCGGCGCTGCCTTTGCCGCAAGCCTTATCACACGAACGCGTTAAGAACACACGAATATGCTCACATCTCTCGAAAAAATAGAATACAAAGACTCGATTCTCGAAACGATCGGCCACACGCCGCTCGTCCGCCTGCACAGGACGGTGAAGGGGTTCAAGCCGTACATCTTTGCCAAGGTTGAGAGTTTCAATCCCGGCGGCTCGGTAAAAGACAGAATTGGGGTCGAGATCATAGAAGAAGCTGAGCGGACTGGCAAGCTGAAGCCCGGCGGAACGATCGTTGAATCGACGTCCGGCAATACCGGGATGGGATTGGCAATCGCCGCGGCTATCAAAGGCTATAAAACTGTTTTCACGATGCCCGACAAAATGAGCGGCGAAAAGATACAACTGCTCAGGGCCTTCGGCGCGGAAGTCATCGTGACCCCAACAGCTGTCCCTCACGATTCCCCGGAGAGTTACACCGAAGTCGCCAAGCGGGTCGTACGCGAGACGCCCAATTCGATCCTCGCCGACCAGTACTACAACCCGAAAAACGATGAATCGCATTACCATACGACGGGGCCGGAAATCTGGGAACAGACTGGAGGGCAGATTGACTATTTCGTTTGCGCGATCGGGACAGGCGGAACGATCAGCGGAGCGGGAAAGTACCTGAAGGAGAAGAATCCAAAAATTAAAGTCGTCGGAATCGATCCGAAAGGCTCAATCCTCCGGGACTATTTCTATACCAAGAAGTTCTCCCCCGTGTTCAAGACATACAAAGTGGAGGGAATCGGCCAGGACTTCATCCCCGGAACGCTTCATTTCGAGTATGTCGATGAAGTGATTGAAGTGACGGACAAGGAATCGTTCCTTGCGGCAAGGCGATTGACCCGGGAAGAAGGGATCTTCGCCGGAGGATCTTGCGGAACTGCTATGGCCGGCGCTCTGAAGCTTGCCGAGACTCTTTCCGAAAAAGATGTGGTTGTGGTGCTGCTCCCCGACGGCGGCTCCAAATACCTAAGCAAGATTTACAACGATGATTGGATGAAAGAGAACGGATTCCTTGCGCCGGAGCGCATCACACTCCGGTATGTCATGGAGGCCAAGATGTCGAAACTCCCCCAGTTGATCACCGTCGACGGCTCAGCCACCATCCGGGGAGCGCTCGAACTCATGACAGGCAAGAATATCTCGCAGCTTCCCGTCTTTGAACAGGGGAAGTGCACCGGCAGCCTCTCCGAGGGGAACTTGCTCTCGGCGCTGCTCAGAGGATCTTCAAAATTCGACGATCATGTTCGCGCGGTGATGGAGCCTCCTTTTCCCGAGCTGCATATGAATGAGGAAGTCAGCCGCGCGATTGAATTGTTTACCAAGAAAGAACCGGCCGTTCTCGTTGTGAACGATTCAGCACCTGTGGGAATCGTCACGCGGTACGACGTCCTGGGATACCTCTCTCGCTGACGCCACTATGCAATGGGAACAATCGGCAATTGAACAACTCGATGAACTCGTCCGCGTCGTACGAGAACCGTTCCGCGAAATCATCAAGAACTCCGCGCAAAGTCATGCGGAACGCTACGCCGCCAACCATCGGCGGCCGCACGTGACGGGCAAGGACGCTGTGCTCGGTTTTCTTCGTGCGCGCTCTCACAAACTCAATGCGGAAGGTTCCATGCTCCTGAAGGAACACGGCATCGATGAGAGCGAGTTCATTAACTATGACAAGGATGAAGGGAAATGAAATTTTCCACGAAAGCTGTCCATGCAGGACAAAAGCCAGACCCAACGACCGGCGCCGTGATGACGCCGGTTTTTCTTACTTCGACATACGTGCAGGAAGAGTTGGGGAAGAATAAAGGCTACGAATATTCAAGAGTCTCAAATCCGACGCGAACGGCGCTTGAACAGAATATCGCCGCACTTGAAAACGCAAGCGAAGGGATGGCATTTGCATCCGGGATGGCGGCCATCGATGCCCTCTTCCGGCTCCTCTCCCCCGGAGATCACGCCATTGTCACGAATAACGTCTACGGCGGGACGTACCGGATCGCGAAAATGGTGCTTGAAAACTTCGGCCTTCAGTTCGACTTTGTCGATACCGGCGACATGGCAGTTGTCGTCCGATCGCGAAAGCCGAATACGAAAATGATCTTTGTTGAGACGCCGACCAACCCGACGATGGAGATTGCCGACTTGTCTGCCATCGCAAAATTTGCGCGGGCTCATCATCTCTTGTCGGTCGTCGACAACACCTTTGCGACTCCTTACCTGCAGCGTCCTATTGACTCTGGCATCGATGTGGTCGTCCACAGCGTGACGAAATATCTGAACGGTCACAGCGATATGCTCGGGGGAGTCGCCGTGACGAATGTGAAGGATGTGGCCGAGAAACTCCGCTTCTCCCAGAAAGCGGTGGGCGGCATCATGAGTCCCTTCGATGCATGGCTTTGTCTCCGGGGAACGAAGACTCTTTCTGTCCGCATGAAGCAGCATTGCGAGAGCGCTACCATCATAGCGCAATGGCTATCCACGCAAAAGAAGGTGGTAAAGGTCAACTACCCCGGTCTCAGAAGCCATCCGCAGTACGCGCTTGCCCGGCGGCAGATGAGCGGGTTCGGAGGGATGATTTCATTCGATCTCGGCAGCCTGAACAATGCAAAAAAATTCCTGCGGAGGCTTCGGCTCTGTTCACTCGCAGAGAGCCTCGGAGGCGTCGAGACACTTATCTCTCATCCCGCGTCCATGACTCACGCTTCGGTTCCGCCGGCAGAGCGGGTAAAGAATGGAGTCACTGACGGCTTGGTACGCCTCTCGGTGGGTATAGAAGATGTAGAAGATCTGATCGATGATTTGAAGCAAGCGCTGAAGTCAGTATGACAGTGATCAGTAAACAGTGAACATTGTTTATTGTTTACTGATTACTGTTTACTGTTCACTGATTACTGTTTACTGAAGAACTGTCTTCTAACAATCATCCACGCCGCCAGCGACATCCCGTCCCAGATTCTTCCGGCAGCGATCGTTTTTTCGATTTCGTCCGGTGTCATTCGCAGGATTTCAAATTCTTCCGTCGCCTCCGGCTTGGGAGCCACCGGCGAGAGCCCGCGCGCGATAAAAACACGGCAGAGTTCATCGGTCGCACCGTTAAACGGATTGAACTCACCGGCATTCTCCCATGATGTCGCCGCGTATCCCCCTTCCTCTTCCAATTCGAGCCGCGCCATTTCTTCGTAAGTGTGCCCCTCTTTCACCCCTCCGCACGGAAACTCGATGCTCTCCATCCTCCGCAAATAACGGTATTGATTGACGAGCACAATCCTGCCGTCGTCGAGTACCGGAATGATCATGCTTGATCCGTTGCTATGGACATAATAATACTCGCCTTCAATTCCATGCGGAATTTTAAAAGTGTCGAGCGCGTATGACCACCAGGGATTCTTGTGGATGATCCTGGACGTCAGCTTTTTCCAGTGGACAAGCATATGGAAAATGATGGCAAGAGTTGCGGGAGGATGAGCGCGCGGAGCAGATAATAATTACAGGCAATCAGGCCCCGACATTCATCTCTGTGGGATTCCGCGCTTTGTAAGTTTAGATCAACTCACTTTCAGAGAAGAAGAACGCCACTTCGATCCGTCCATTCTCGGCGGAGTCTGAGCCGTGGACAATGTTCTCTCCCTTGCTGTCCGCAAAAAGTTTTCGGATAGAACCGGGCTCGGCATCCTTTGGATCGGTCGCTCCGATCAGTTTCCGGTAATCAGCTACCGCATTCGGCTTTTCGAGGGCAACGGGCATGCATGGGCCCGACGTCATAAATTCTACGAGGCCGTCATAGAACGGTCTTCCCTTATGCACTGCGTAAAAAGCCCCGGCCTCCTCTTTTGTCAAGCGCAGCTGCTTCATCCCGAGTATTTTGAAGCCAGCTTTTTGAATTCTGCCCAACACTTCGCCCTGTAGATTTTTGCGGACACAATCTGGCTTCAAGATGCAGAGAGTACGTTCAATCACTTCAACACTCCTGTATAGATTCTGTTATTTCTTCCTTTTCGAGGCGGCTTTCTTTTTCGGAAGGTGCCGCTTCGTTCTTCCCATGGAAGATGAACCCTTCGTGCTTTTGTGTCTTTTCGCCAGCGCCAGTTTCATCGTCTCACCGATCATCGCGGGACTATCGCAGACCAGAATTCCGGCCTCGCGCATGGCAGCCATTTTTTCTGCTGCTGTCCCTTTCCCGCCCGAGATAATTGCCCCTGCGTGTCCCATCCGCCTGCCGGGCGGCGCAGTTCGCCCTGCGATGAATCCTACAACCGGTTTTTTTACATGCTTGGCGATGTACTCCGCCGCTTCCTCTTCGGCGTTTCCACCGATCTCACCGATCATGACGATGGCATCTGTCTTCTCATCGGCATTGAACAGCTTTATGGCATCGATAAATCGAGTCCCGATGATGGGATCGCCGCCGATGCCGATGCACGTCGATTGTCCGATGCCCCGTTCGGTGAGCTGCCACACTGCTTCGTAGGTGAGCGTTCCACTTCTGGACACGAGCCCAACTCTCCCCGGTTTGTGGATGAAGCCGGGCATGATTCCGATCTTGCACTCGCCCGGCGTAATAATTCCCGGACAGTTGGGGCCGATTAATCTCGATCCTTTTTGATTCACGTACGCATAGACGTCAATCATATCCTTTGTCGGAATCCCTTCGGTGATGCAGACAACAAGCGCGATGCCGGCGTTTACGGATTCCATGATGGCATCTGCGGCAAAGGCCGCTGGGACAAAGATGACTGAAACATCGGCTCCTTCTGCGTTTACCGCCTCTCCAACCGTATTGAAGACAGGCACTGCGGCGCTGAACTGGTCCTTTTCATTCCCTTTGTACTTCGTTCCCCCTTTTCCCGGTGTTACTCCTCCAACGATGTTTGTGCCGTACGCAAGCATCTGCGAGGTATGAAACGTTCCCTCTCCGCCTGTAATTCCCTGCACGACCAGGCGTGTTTTCTTGTTGACGAGTATGCTCATGGCTGAAATTATATGAGGTTGAAGTTAAGGCTGAGATTAAGATTGAGAATAAGCTCGAAACATAGACAGGACCAAAATTCTTGGCGTTGATCCGAAGATCTTCTAATTATGCCCGTCAAAAAAATCGGCAACTTTCAACAAGGTCGCTTCATCAAATTGCTTGCCGAGAATCTGAAGTCCAACCGGCAGCTTTTGACCATCAACACCCGCGGGGATGCTGATGCCGGGAATGCCGGCGAGATTGGCGGAGACGGTGTAGATATCGCTCAGGTACATCTGCAAAGGATCGTCTATCTTTTCCCCGAATTTGAATGCAGTCGTCGGGGAAATCGGAGTCATCAAACAGTCGACCTTTTTGAAGGCCTCAAGAAAATCGTTTTGGATCAGCCTGCGGACTTTTTGTGCTTTCATGTAGTATGCGTCGTAGTAACCCGCAGAAAGGACGTACGTCCCCAGCATGATCCGGCGTTTAACCTCGGCGCCAAATCCTTCGCTCCGCGAGTTAGAGTACATTTCAGTCAAATTATCAGCTCGTTTGCTCCGGTATCCATACCGTGCCCCGTCATACCGTGCAAGGTTGGAGGAGGCTTCGGCAGTGGCGAGGATGTAGTAGGTCGCGATCGTATATTCGGCGTTCGGAAGGGCCACTTCGACAAATTCAACGCCTGAATTTTTCAGCTGTGTTATCCGCTTTTCGATCACCGACCGAATTTCAGGATTAAGCGCATCGTTGAAGTATTCTTTAGGAATACCGATCTTGAGCCCCTTCACATTTCCGTCCATCGCCGAGAAATAATCAGGCACCGGTACATTTGCCGACGTCGAATCCCGCTCGTCGTGGCCGGCTATCGTCTCAAGCACATGGGCAATGTCGCGGGGAGAATTTGCAAACGGCCCGATCTGATCGAACGACGATGCAAACGCGACAAGACCATACCGGGAGACTCTGCCGTAGGTTGGTTTCAAGCCATACACGCCGCACAACCCCGCCGGCTGACGTATCGATCCGCCGGTGTCGCTTCCCAACGCCGTTGTTGCCATTCCCGCGGCCACTGCGACCGCCGATCCCCCGCTCGATCCGCCGGGCACGCGCGATTCATCGATAGGGTTCCTGACCGGACCGAAAGCGGAGTTTTCGGTCGAAGAGCCCATCGCAAACTCGTCCATATTCGTTTTGCCGATGATAATCGCATCGGCCGCATGCAGTTTTTCTATGACGGTCGCATCGTAGATCGCTTCGTAGTTTTCCAGAATTTTCGACCCGCAAGTCGTTTTCCGCCCCTTGATGCAGAGAACATCTTTCGCGGCCACAATCATTCCTGCGAGCGGTCCGGCTTTTCCGTCGCGCAGTTTCACATCGACGGCATGGGCCCGTTCGAGAGCTTCTTCTTCAAATACAGAGAGAAAAGCGTTGAGGTTCTTCTTGGCAGAGATAACGGAAAGGTGTTCTCTAACGCGCGCTTCGCATGACTCGTCCCCGTGTGCCAGGCGGCCTCGGTATGAATCGAACGGATCCCTGACATTCAATCGTGCAATTCCTTTTTGCAATACTTCTCTCCTCGAAATTATTTGGGAAGAGAAGGTGGAGGTGGAGGGTCGGAAGGCTTTTGCGGCGTGTCTTGCTTTGTAATTTCAGATTGGACATCGCGCATGGCTTTTCGAAACTCTGCGATCCCTTTACCCAGGCTCTTCGCGAAATCCGGAATCTTCTTCGGTCCAAAAAAGATCATGATGACAACCACAATAAGCAGAAGCTCGCCAAATCCTATGTTCTCGAACATTGTTGCTCTCCTTCACACGGTACGACGCCGTGCACGAATACTCTCATTCATGTTCCCAGTTATCTTTGGACGGCCTTGCCCGACTTCAGCGCAGAGACCGTGTCCTCCTTGCATGCCGCCTCTTCGACCTCTCAACTCAGCACCAGACTCTCGATCATGGACTGAAAGATCTTCCTTCCATCGGCCGAGCCCAACGCTTCTTCCATCGCCCGCTCCGGATGAGGCATCATCCCCATCACGTTCCCTTGCTTATTCATGATCCCGGCAATATTGTTCAGGGACCCGTTTGGGTTCGATTCATTATCAACGCTGCCGGAACTGCTGCAATAGCGGAAGAGAATTTGATCTCCGTCACTGAGAGACGCGATCGTGTCACTGTCCGCAAAGTAATTCCCTTCTCCATGCGCAACCGGGATCTTCAGCGTTTCATCCAAGGCGCACTCCGAAGTGAATCGCGACGAAGCGTTTTCCACTCTCAAATGAACAAACTTACAGACAAACTTCAATGCGCTGTTGCGAAGCATGGCCCCCGGCAACAACCCTGCTTCGAGAAGAACCTGGAACCCGTTACAGATGCCGATGACGGTTCCCCCGTTCTCTGCAAATCGAACGACTTCCTTCATCACGGGAGAAAACCTTGCGATCGCTCCGGTGCGAAGATAATCTCCATAGGCAAAGCCTCCCGGGAGAATAATGACATCGGCATCGCCGAGCGATGTCTCTTTATGCCAGATATAATGCGCCTCTTGGTGCATGATCCGACGCGCCGCCTCGTATGCATCGTGATCGCAGTTCGAACCGGGGAACACAACAATGCCGAACTTCGTCTTCGCCATCAACTCGCTCCGTCTTACACTTTTTTGACGATGAATGAATAATCTTCCATCACAGGATTCGCGAGGAGTTTCTTACAGACCTGTTCCGTCACTCGCTCCGCTTCTTCTTGAGTCGGAGACTCCAGCGAGAACTCGATATGCTTTCCGATCCGCAGCCCCTGAACGGTCGTGATCCCGAGAGAATGGACAGCCTGCTCGACAGCTTTGCCCTGCGGGTCTAAAATTGATTTTCGCAGCGTAATGGTAACGTTCGAATGAAACACGGCAACTCCTAGATATCGTAACTCGTTGCTTCTTCTGCCTGCTCTTCTTCAACTTTTTCGTCCACGAAGCCGAGAAGCTTCCGCATCACAAAGTAGAGATAACGGAATATCCCGAATAACAAAAAGACAACGAAGATGTAAAACAATCCTCTCCCGCGGGAGAAAATGAGAATGAACCCGGCGGCAACGAACGAGATCACTTTAACCGGGTGTTTCCTGAATTCTTTCTTCGAGAATCGTGGAAGGGTGTCGTACTTCACCTTGCTCACCATCAACAGCGAGAGAATCACCACCAGCGGCGCCAGAGCGTCAGCTGCCAGGCCTCTCAGCCCGAACACCTCATCGCGGAAGTTGAGCACAAACGCGACGACAGTAATGGCACTGGCCGGAATGGGCAGTCCCGAGAAGTATTCCTTATCGAAGCCCACAAGTTGAACGTTGAACCGGGCGAGACGGATTCCGCCGAAAATGAGGAGCAAGGAACTGATGATGAGACCGAAGCCCTCGAGCTGGCTCAGTTGAAGTTTGTAGACCAAATAAGCCGGAGCCGCTCCGAACGTTACAATGTCTGAGAGGGAATCGAATTCAACGCCGAACTCGCTCGAGGATTTTGTAATTCTCGCCATCACCCCGTCGAGAGAGTCAAACACCCCCCCGAGAATAATGAACCATGCGGCGACATCGATCTGTCCCTCGCCGGAGTTCACGATCGACAAAAAACCGCAGAACATATTAAGGACGGTAAAAAGGCTTGGAACAACCGCCCTGGTGATTTTCATAGTCTCATTTGATGCAGTTCGACAGCCGTTAGCGCACAACCGCCAGGACAGACTCTCCAGCCACAGTCTTTTGTCCGAGCGATATTTTAATATCGGAATTTTTCGGAACAAAAACATCCACGCGGGAACCAAATTTTATCATGCCAAATCTTGCCCCGGCTGTCACCCGGTCGCCAACTTTCGCGGTGCACACAATTCTTCGCGCTATGAACCCGGCGATCTGTTTAAAGAAGACTTTGAACTGCCCGTTGTCGATGCCAATGTGCGTCTGTTCGTTCTCGAGAGACGCCTTGTCCTCAAACGCGGCAAAGTATTTGCCCTTCACGTACTCGAAATATCCTACGGTGCCCGAAATGGGAATTCTATTGACGTGAACATTCAGGGGGGACATGAATATGCTGATTTGGATCGCATCGCCCTTGATATACTCACCCTCAACCACCTCTTTGACCGCAACCACTGTTCCGTCCGCGGGAGAGATCACCCCTCGTTTCGTCTCGGGCGTGTGGCGTTCCGGATCCCGGAAAAAATTCAGAGCAAAGAGGAATATTCCCAGGGCCAGGACAACCAATGTGTATCTGAGCGTGGGATTCGGAAGAAAGAGGAGGGAACCTGCAACAACGACACAACATATTATCGCGATACTGAAGAAGACATCGTAACCATATTCCGTAATCAACCGGCAGACTCCAGTTCGTGCAAAAAGAACGCGACGCGTGATCGTGCCTTCAAAAATTCAAAAAAAAGTAGCAAAAAAAGGAGGCAAAGTCAAGGCGGCTGCACCGAGGCGGGATTCCCTCGAACCGAGAAGCCGGCAACTTTGCTCCCCGCCCGCCCTCCTCTTCGCCGCCGCAATGCATGAACATCGCGATGCGCTATCGCTGACCGGCGTAAATTTCTTCACCGCCGCTCCTTGCATATTTCCCCCAAAATCCGTACGTTAACTGATAGAGAGCGTCATCGAACGGATGAAAAGCATGAAGGAAAAATTCCCAAGGGTGGATGAACGTCGATCCACCAAGTTCTTGAACAGCAGAATTCAGATTCGGTTTCTCTAATCTCGTCCCGTCCAACCAACGGGACTTTTTTTTGATATCAGGTCGAGTGAAACTCGGAGAATTTCAGCATCTCATAGAAGAATGGCTCCCCCCCGCAACCGCCTGGAAGGGCGACAATGTCGGTCTTCAAATCGGGCGGAACGAAGCGGTTGTGCGGAACATTCTCGTCGCGCTGGATGTCACGTTAGAAGTTGGGATTGAGGCGGTAAGAAAAGATGCAAATCTCATCGTTACCCATCATCCCCTCTTCTTCCATCCTCTTCGTTCTTTGACATCGAAATCCCGGAATGGCGAAATCGCTCTCTATCTCGCTGAGCGGAAGATCAACCTCTATGCTGCGCATACAAACCTCGACCACGCCCGCGGAGGAGTCAGTTTTGCGATGGCGGCGGCTCTCGGGCTCCGGAACGTTCGTTCCCTCTCCCAACTGGACGGACACTTGGTAAAGATGACTGTCAACGTCCCGTCAAGTCATCTCGAAGCGGTAGCGAACGCAATGCACCAGGCCGGAGGCGGAAGGTTTTCCAACTACGAAGAAGTGAGCTTTCGTTCAGAGGGGATCGGGACGTTTAAAGGTACAGAAAGTTCCAGGCCGTTCATCGGATCGCCCGGTGTCCTGGAAAAGACTCCCGAAGTAAAACTTGAGATGCTTGTGGAGAGATGGAACGTAAGCAAAGTCCTGAAGGCCATGGTGTCACGTCACCCCTATGAGGAAATCGCGTACGATCTCGTTCCGCTCGAGAATAAATCCTCAGAGCACGGATTAGGAGCCATCGGATAATGCCAGAAACCGATGACGCAGGAAAAGTTCTTGGCCGTGGTGAAAAGAACATTGAAGGTCCCATCTCTACGCTACACAGGAATGAATGGAAAGTCCGTTCACAAAGTCGCGGTGTGCGGCGGAGCGGGCTTTGATGCAGCCGAGGAAGCAATGCGGCAGGGAGCCGACGCATTCGTCACTGCCGACATTAAATACCACGGATTCCAGGAGGTACAAAGGGACCTCTTCTTGATTGACGCCGGACATTACGAAACTGAGCGCCACATTCTCCCTCTCCTGGCCTCAAAAATAAGAGAGATTGCAAAAACCCGGCATACTTCCTCAAAAGTTTTCATAACGCAAAAGAATACAAACCCAGTATCATATTATTAGCCACACATCGTTGTAAAGGAGTTCGCATTGGAAGAGACGCTTACCCTGTTATACCGGCTTCAAAAGGTGGATAGTTCTTTGGACGACCTTGAAGAAATGAAAGGTGATTTACCCGACGCAGTTGCTACACTGCAGACTGAAGTCAACCGCCTTCAGACTCTTATCAAAGGGCAGCAAGATATCGTGACGGCCTCCGTGATTGCACGGGACAAGGCCGACATTGATATCCTTGAATTCAAAGAGAAGCTTGAGAAGTATAAAAAGCAGCAATACGAAGTGCGCAGCAACAAGGAATACGACGCGCTTACAAAGGAAATTGACTTCGCAAACGAATCGATCAAAAGCCTTGAAACGCAATTCACAACATTAGAAACGGCGATGACGTCGGCGAAAGCCGAGATCGAAAAGGTTACGAAGCAGCTCGAAGAGCAAGATGCGGTTCTGAAGGAAAAACAGGCTGAGCTGGCCGAGGTTTCCAAGGCCAACGAAGACGAGGAGCTCGAACTCAGACATCGACGCGAGAAGATCGTCGTCCGCTTGAAACCCGATACCATCTCACGCTACGACCGCATCCGCAAAGCGCGGAACGGCAAGGCAGTTGTCGCGGTAAAGAGAGCCTCGTGCGGAGGATGCCACAACAAGATTCCCCCGCAGCGGCTGCTCGAGCTTCGGACGCAAAGCAAGATGTTCATGTGCGAACACTGCGGCAGAATTCTCGTCTCCGCGGAACTCGCTCAGGCGAGTGAAGCGGCTGCATGAGGATCATTGGCTTCACTGACGGAGCCTCGCGGGGTAATCCGGGTCCCGGAGGCATCGGCATCGTCCTCAAGGATGAGGCGGGGAAGATTCTTCTGGAAGCAAAGAGGTTCCTCGGTACAGTCACGAACAACGTCGCTGAGTACACGGCACTTCTCGAGTGTTTGAACCACGTGAAGGAACTGGGGGAAAAAAGCGGAGTGGCCTGCACGACCCTCGCCCTGCATTCTGACAGCGAGTTGATGGTGCGGCAAATGAACGGCGAATACAAAGTGAAAGACGCTGCGCTCAAGAAGCTCCACAGCCAAGCGCGCGATTTCGTGAGCTCATCGGCATTCAAATTTTCTCTGACCCATGTCCCGCGCGAGAAAAACCGCGAGGCAGACGCATTGGCGAATGAAAGCATCGACGATCATTTGCACGGCTGACCGCCGGATCGTCAACCACAAAAGAATTTAATTCAATCATCTATATCACATGCTGACTCGTTCATATACTATTCGTGCATGCACTACTGAGCGTACGTCAGGCAATCGCCTTCATAACGCAGTACATTATTTAGGAGGAAAGTCCGAACTCCGTCCCGTCGTTTCGTTTCAAGGGACGACGGGAAGGGCACGGTGCTGGATAACATCCAGGAAGAGCAATCTTACGGAAAGTGTCACAGAAAATATACCGCCCCGTGTACTCTTTACGGATCACACTGGGTAAGGGTGAAATGGTGCGGGCTGCATTCAGCGGCCTTAATGTAAGAGCGCACCGCGGCGCCAGTGATGGCGCCGGCATGACAAACCCCACCGGGAGAAAGACCAAGCAAGTTCCGCTTCCCGTTCTCGTTTTTTGAGGACGGGAGAAGAGATGTCCACTCAACTTTGTTTCGGCAAAAACGGAATGGGTAGGTCGCTTCAGTTCGTTTGTAAAAACGATACGAGATAAATGGTTGCCTCCCCCTCCACTCTCAACACGTGGCGGGGAAGACAGAATTCGGCTTATCGACGTACCTCAGAAATAATGCACGAAGTTCGGCGTCGCGTGTGATAAAGATGCTTTTTCAAATCAGGAATTGAATGCCGCTGCTGTGCCGGTCCATTCCGGCCAGTTCTGCGTTCAATCACTTGGAGGAGAAAAGCATTGACACCAATCAAAGAATACCGGTGGAACATCTCCGATCCGCCGGACCCTTCGATCGTCAAGAAACTGTCCGATGAGCTCTCGATTGCCCCTTCCCTCGCAACCATTCTTGTCAACCGCGGCATCGACGATTTCGAGAAGGCGCGGCGCTACTTCCGCCCTTCCGAGGAGCAGTTTCACGATCCCTTCCTCATGGAAGGAATGTACCAGGCCGTTGACCGGATACTTTCCGCGCGCTCAAAGGGTGAGAAGATCTCGGTGTACGGAGACTACGACGTCGATGGCACCAACGGCGCCAGCATGCTCTACCTCTTCTTTAAAGAGCTCGGCTGCGACGTCTCGTATTACATCCCCGACAGAATCAAAGAAGGCTACGGCATCTCGCGAGCCGGCATCGATCATGCCAAAGGGATCGGAACCACCCTGCTCGTTTCCATCGACTGCGGCATCACCGCCGTCGACCAGGTAGAGTATGCCAGATCGCTCGGGATGGATGTGATCATCTGCGACCATCACGAGCCCAATGACCAGCTCCCGAAAGCGGTGGCTGTGCTCGACCCGCTCAAGGCAACCTGCGGCTATCCCTTCAAAAGCCTTTGCGGCACCGGGGTCGGGTTCAAACTTATTCAGGCCCTCGCCCGGACCGTCGGGACCGAGTCGACGGTCGGAAAATATCTTGACTACGTCGCGCTAGCGACGACCGCCGACATTGTCCCGTTGATCGACGAGAACCGCGTCTTCGTGAAGTTGGGACTTGAGATCATCACGAACCACCCGCGGCCGGGCATCAAGGCCCTTCTCGACAGCGCGGGGCTCAAATCCGAAGCGATGACGACGTCGCAAGTCGTCTTCGTCATGGCGCCCAGGATCAACGCCGTCGGCCGGCTCGGCGACGCGAAACGGGCCGTTGAACTCCTTGTCACCGACGATTACAATTCCGCCGTCGAATTTGCGCGCGTGCTGGAGCAGGAGAATATCAACCGGCGGAAAATCGACGAGGACGTTTTCATCCATGCGCAGGAGCTCGTTGAAGAGTTTCTCGATGTCGAGAGCGACGGCGCCATCATCCTGCATCAGGAACAATGGCACCCCGGCGTCGTCGGCATTGTCGCTTCACGGATGGTGGAAAAATATTATCGCCCCTCGATCATGATGACGACCGTGGACGGAGTTGCAAAAGGATCGGCCCGGAGCATCGCTGGATTCAATATTTATCAGGCGCTGAAAAGGTGCGAAGACAAACTTCTGCAGTTCGGCGGCCATAAGTATGCCGCAGGCCTCACGCTGGAGGTTGATCGGATCGAAGAATTCAAGGAAGCGTTTAATGCCGTTGTGAAGGAACTTCTCACGGCAGACTTGCTCACACCGGTTATCACGATCGACGCGGAGATTGACTTAGGGGAGCTCACTCCGAAATATACGCGGCTGTTGAAGCAATTCTCCCCCTTCGGTCCGAAGAACATGAGACCGACCTTCGTCGCGCGCCGCGTTGAAGCAATGGGACCGGCGAGAATCGTCGGGAAGAATCATCTCCGGTTCAAGATCAGAAAGAACAACGTCACGCTCGATTGCATCGGATTCAATCTCGGTCACCTTCTGGAGCGCTTCAGCAACGGGAACAGGTATTTCGATATCGTTTTCTCTGTCGATGAGAGCGATTTTTCGGGGGTTCAGCTACCACAATTGAAAATAAAAGATCTCCGGCTGGCCGCTGCAGGCAACGGAGTCAACTAGCAGGCTTCCATTCGGAAACGCAAGGAGACACGATATGTCAGGTCATTCAAAATGGGCAACGATCAAGAGAAAGAAGGCAGTTACTGATTCGCGCCGCGGAAAGGTTTTCACGCAGATCATCAAAGAGATCACCATCGCCGCCAAATCCGGAGGGGGCGACCCGGCCGGCAATCCCCGCCTCCGCTTAGCCATCGATAAAGCCAAGTCCAGCAACATGCCAGCCGACAACATTAAGCGGGCGATCATGAAGGGAACGGGAGAACTGCCCGGCGTTTCGTACGAAGATGTCACCTATGAAGGCTACGGGCCCGGAGGAGTCGCGCTGATCATCGAATCGGTGACCGATAACAAGAACAGAACAGTCTCCGAGATACGCCACCTCCTTGAGAGAGGCGGGGGCAAACTTGGAGCGAGCGGTTCGGTGGCATGGATGTTCCATAAAAAGGGAACCATTCGGGTTCCTAAAGGATCGATGACTGAAGACGACATGCTTGCCATCGTGCTCGATGCAGGGGCGGACGACATACGGCAGGACGGGGACTCTTTCGAAATCACCACCATCCCGGAATCTTTCGAGGCAGTCAAGAAAGCTATCGAAGACAAACAAATTCCGATCGAGGAAGCCGAGATCCATAAGGTTCCTGAAAATACGGTGAAGGTGGAAGGCCCGGAAGCCGAGAGAGTATTGAAACTGATGGAGGCCCTCGAAGAACACGATGACACGCAAAACGTTTACGCAAATTTCGACATCGACGAAAAGGTGTTGGCTGGATTTGCTTCCTGATACTTTTCAAATCCAATGATCATACTAGGAGTCGACCCGGGAACGTTGATTACGGGCTATGGTGTCATCAGGTCCGACGGCGCGACCTTGAAGATGCTCGAAGTCGGTGTTATCAGGAACACCGCGAAAGAAATGATGCCGATACGGCTGCGACATATATACTCCGGCCTCTGTCAGATTATCGAGAAGTTCCATCCTGATGAACTCGCGATCGAAACTGCCTTCTACAGCAAGAACGCCCAGTCTGCTCTCAAGATCGGCCAGGCGCGCGGCGTGTTGATCCTCGCCGGCGTCAATGCGGAAATCCCCATTACAGAGTACTCGCCCCGCGAGATAAAAAAATCTGTCGTCGGAAGCGGCGCCGCATCCAAAGAGCAAGTCCAGTTCATGATGAAAACGCTTCTGAAGCTTGCCGCCACGCCAAAGTTCTTCGACGCTACGGACGCTCTGGCAGTCGCCGTTTGCCATTCCCATCGGATCAACAGGCCGAGGGCGGGATATAAGAGCTGGAAAACGTTCGCCGAGGCAAACCCGGAGAGAGTTGTGAAGAGATAGGGAGGATGTTGGATGAGAGATGAGGGAAATGGAAGATGGAGGATGGGAGATGGAAAATGGGAGGAATATAAATGATGAGGGATTGGCGGGTTTGAAAAAGGGTTAGTTGTCTTTGAAATTGAATCTTAATTTATGATTAGTCACCTCAAAGGAATTCTGGATCACAAATCTCCAACCGAGATTGTTGTGGACGTGAACGGGGTTGGATACGCGGTCAGCATCCCCCTCTCAACGTTTGAAAAACTGGGAGAAGTCGGCTCCCCCGTCACGGTCCTCACCCACCTGCATGTTCGCGAGGATGCTCATCAGCTCTTCGGCTTCGCGACGCAGGCAGAACGGGAGCTGTTTCGTTTGCTTCTGTCGGTCTCGGGAATTGGTCCGAAGATCGCCCAGGGAATTCTTTCAGGGGCGCAGCCGAAGGAATTGCAGAATCTCATAGCTCAGGGAAACGTCGCAGCACTTACCTCTATTCCCGGAATAGGGAGAAAAACCGCCGAGCGGCTGATCGTTGAACTCAGGGACAAAATGGCGAAGATCGACTCCGGCGAGACACATGGGAGCGCATCCGGGGGCAACGCCGCCATTCATGCTGAGGCCCTGATGGCGCTGGTCTCCCTCGGATATAATCGCGCCGCTGCCGAGAAAGCAATCCGATCAGCCCTCAACGAATTGGGGGGAAAAGAAATTACGATTCAGGAATTGTTGAAACAAGCTTTGAAATCTGCCGGTCGGTAGAGTCCACCCCCTCCTCACTGCATCTCCCGTTCAAAAAGCACAATTGCTGTCAGCCTCCCCCCACGTGAATCACATCATCACCAAACTTCCCGCGCAATTTGTCGACCGCGTCGAGCATCTGAGACCGCCTTCCCCCTTCGGGGAAAAGATCCAGCTCAGCATCTTCTCTGCTGCTGAAATTTGTGAGGCGCACGCCGAGAAGCCTGATCCGCTTCTTGCCGGTATACGCCTTGCGCAAGAGAGTGCAAACGGATTCGAAGACAATAACATCATCGTCCGTTGCGGGGATGCTCACAGCTCGCGTAAGGGTTCGGAAATCGGAATAGCGGAGTTTCAGCGTCACAGTGCGCGTCTTCCAGCGATACGACCGGAGACTCGAACAAACGTCTTCCACGAGGGAATGGAGAATTTTTGTAAGCCGGGGAATGTCGCCGCTGTCTTCTGAAAACGTCTCCTCCCTGCTGATGCTCTTCCGCTCCCACTCAATGGTCAAAACATCAGGGCCTTTGCCGTTGGCGATGCTGAAGAAATGACTCCCTGCTTCGCCGAGCAACTCCGTGAGCTGCTGCAATGACGAGCGCTGCAGATCGCCGACCGTCTGAAATCCTCTTCCGCGAAGGAGTGGAGCAGTCTTCGTCCCCACTCCCGGCAGAACGTCGATGGGCAGGGACGCAAGGAACTTCTGCTCGTCTCCGTGAGGTACGACACAGATCCCCGAAGGCTTCACCGTTCCCGCGGCGATCTTTGCGACATACTTGTTGCTCGCCAGAGCGATAGTGCACGGGAGCGTGAACTCATCCCAGACAAGTTGCTTCAGCCGCTTCATCAAACCGGGGAGATCGTTATTGTAGAGCGCTTCACAGCCCGTAAAATCGAAGTACATCTCATCGATCGAAGCCCGTTCAACGTTCGGAGTGAAATCAAGCATTCTTTTGTAGAGACGGTCGGAGTATTCACCGTACTCGTGATGACTCCCCCTAACGACAATGAGAGAAGGACAAAGCCTGAGTGCCTGGCCTGTCGGCATAGCAGACCGAACTCCGAATTTCCTTGCCTCATAGGAAGCGGAAGCGATCACACCCCTCCCGTCCGGGCTCCCGCCGACCGCGACCGGTTTCCCGATCAGTGCCTTGTTCTTGATCCGCTCTACGGACACGAAGAAACAGTCGAGATCCAAGTGAGCAATAAATCTCTTCTGAGCTGTCATCACAGTGAAAGTACTGGAAACTTTCACAGCGTTCAAGGGATTTGTAGTGCCCACAATTGTCCGACGCGCTTTGGCTTGAACGTTCTTCACTCTTGCAATTGCGATGGCATTATGATACTTTTTATTCGACAAAAGAGACACGAAGTGAAACTCTCGTTCCCCCGCAACTTTCCTGCTGAACTCCGTCTCATCGAAGAATCGGACGCCGATAAGCTATTCGCCCTCGTCGACGGCAACCGACAGCACCTTCGTCAATGGCTTCCCTGGCTGGATGGCAACGCGTCGCTGGCAGAGACAATCTCGTTCATACGATCCGCCCGCGAGCAGCATTTTCACAACAGGGGATTCCAGGCAGGGATTTGGTATAATAATGAACTCGCTGGGATCATTGGCTATCATCCGATAGACTGGCAGAACAGGATTGCAATGATCGGCTACTGGCTCGGAGAGAGTTTCCAGGGGAAGGGAATCATGACCGCGAGCTCCCGCGTTCTTGTGCACTATGCGTTCAGCGAGTATCAGTTAAACCGCGTTGAGATCAGGTGTGCTGTCGGCAATGCAAGAAGCAGAGCCATCCCGGAGCGTTTGGGCTTCGTTCAGGAAGGGATGATCGAAGACGGCGAATGGCTGTATGACCACTACGTTGATCTCATTGTCTACAGAATGCTCGCCCGAGAATGGACCATTGATCGCTGAGCCGCGGGGGCGTTAATCCCCTATCAGCTGGATCAATCGCATGGATAGTCAGATGCGTTGAATTCTGTGCCATTGCAAGCCGAACCAATCCCCTTCATGAACGGGAGATTGTCCCGTTGGACAGGATGACGCACATCGCCACTGCGTCATTCCCCCCCAAAGAACTCCGGGGTCCCCGCAATGAATTGTCTTCTCAAGTCCGCTCACTATCAATTGCCTTGCTCACCGGCAATAATTCAGCTATATTGGCCCTGAGATGCACACAGTCCGAATACCATGCTGCTGAAGAACTGCTTCTACGTTGCCTGCCACGATGGAACGGCACTCACGGAAGTCGACATCAAGATCGAGAAGAACCGAATCAACGAGATTGGTAAGGGCCTTTCGCAGCCCCATCCTGCAGATACGGTTCTCGATTGTTCCTCCTGCGTCGTGATCCCCGGGCTCGTCAACACCCATCATCATTTTTATCAGACTCTCACGCGCAATTTGCCCCAGGTTCAAGATGCAGAGCTCTTTGAATGGCTGAAATATCTCTACGAAATCTGGAAAAAGATCGACGAAGAGGCAGTCTACTACTCTTCGCTTATTGCCATGGGTGAGTTGTTGAAAACGGGCTGCACCTTGTCCACAGATCACCATTACCTCTATCCCGATAATTTCGGCGGCGATCTCATGGGGATCCAGTTCGCCGCAGCCGACAAGCTTGGCATGCGATTCTCGCCTTCGCGCGGATCGATGTCTCTCAGTAAAAAAAACGGCGGACTTCCGCCGGATTCGGTCGTGCAGGATGAGAAGAAGATACTGAACGATAGCCTACGGGTGATCGAACGTTACCATGACCCCTCTGCCGATTCGATGAAGAAGATCGTTCTCGCCCCATGCTCTCCTTTCTCGGTAACTCCGGAGAGCATGAAAGACACAGCCCGTCTTGCGCGCGAACACAAAGTACGGCTCCATACTCACCTTGCCGAGACGAGAGATGAGCAAGACTTCTGCCAGGCGAAATTCCACAAGAATCCCCTTCGCCTGATGGAGGATGTCGGGTTCGTCGGTGAAGATGTGTTTTTCGCACATGGGGTATTTTTCAACGACAGCGAGTTGGAAACGCTCGCAGAAACGAAGACGGCCATCGCACACTGCCCTTCTTCAAACATGAGGCTCGGCTCGGGGATTGCCAGAGTCCGCGAAATGCTGGATCGCGGGATACGCGTCGGCATAGGCGTCGACGGTTCAGCATCAAACGACACGTCGGACATGCTCGGCGAGCTGCGCAACGCTCTCCTCCTCCAGAGGGCCAAATACGGCGCTTCGGCGTTGACTGCGCGCGAAGCAATTGCCCTGGGGACAACAAACGGAGCGGCAATGCTCAATTTTCCCGATGCGGGTATGATCAGGAATGGCGCCCTGGCCGATCTCGCGGTTTTTGACATGAATAAATTGGAATACACCGGCAGCCTCGCGGATCCTCTCGCCGCATTGCTCTTCGCGGGCAACAGCCATCAGACAAAATACACCATTGTGAACGGAAGGCTCGCTGTCAACAACAGCCGACTGGTTGGCGAGGACGAAGAGCTGATAATCTCCAAAGGCAATGCGATAGCGAAGAAGCTACTTGCCGCTTGAAATTGAACAATTCACATTACTGAATTTCAACTACGCCATGCTTGCAGCAGACATCCATTGGTATTTTCCCGCAACGGCCAAAGAGGCTGTGAAATTGATCAGGAGGAACGGCAACATCCTCCACGCAGGCGGAACGAAGATACTGGAGCCGCAACCCCGCAGCAGCGTGAAGGGGTTAGTCGATATTGCCTCCCTTGGCTTGGACTACATAAAATTGAAGGGAAAAACGGTTCATATCGGATCGGGTTCTACCTTTGCGGATGTAGTGGAATTCTCGCGAAAGCACGACAGACTCACCGCGCTCGGTCATTCGATTTCCCACGGTGCGTCTACTCCGCTGAGAAACAGGATCACAATCGGCGGTTCAATCAAGGATTTTCCGATTTGGAGCAGCATCTACGCGCCCCTTCTTGCCCTCGATGCCCAGATTGTCATCGCGGGCGGGCGATCCGGGGTCTTTCCGCTGGAAAAATATGCAAGCGGTCCGTTGATCAAATCGAAGCATCTTATTGTAGAACTCCGGGTGACGGAACGGAAGGATGTGGTCTGCACCTCATCGACTTTTCACGTTCTCCGGTTTGAATATCCACTCTTTTGCCTCTCGGCTGCTCTGACGATGAAACGGAATACCATTCAAGCCGCGCGCATTTTCATCACCGGTGTAAAGAAACGGTACGCACGCCTTGATGCAATTGAGAAGTTCCTCGTAGGAAAATCGCTCTCCGACGAGACCATCGAAGAAGCCGCCCGGCGTGCAGCATTTGCATTTGTACCCGATTACCGGTTTAGTTCCGAATATAAAGAACGGGCAGCCAGGGTATATCTCAATGACATCCTCCATGACCTTCGCGAGGTGAACCAATGATTGCTCGATTTACAATCAATGGTGCGTCGAGAGAACTCGAATTGCAGCCCAACGAAACCCTCCTCAACATGCTCCGCGACAACGGTTTCACAGAGGTCAAATCCGGATGCCAGGAAGGAGAATGCGGGTCGTGCCTGGTACTTCTCGACGAGAAGCCGGTCAATTCCTGCCAGGTCCTGGCTATGAGCGTTCAACGGAGAAAAATCAGAACGGTCAAGGGAATTGGGACGTTGCAGGCTCCTCATGTCATTCAAAAAGCTTTCGCAGAGCGAGGAGCCGACCAATGCGGATTTTGTTCACCGGGAATGGTAATTTCGGCATACAGCCTGCTTCAACATAACCCAAACCCGACCCGGGAAGAAGTGACCGAAGCTCTCGATGGAAACCTGTGCCGATGCACCGGCTATGTGAAGATCATCGAAGCGGTGGAATATGCCGCAGAACTTCTGCGAATGAATCAACCGAAGCGGGGCGAGCATGTTTAAACATGTCAACAAGTCGGTCGAGAAAATTGACGGCCTCGCCCTCGTCACCGGGGAAGAATTCTATACTAACGATTTCAGCTACAGAGAGATGCTCTATGTCTCGGTCCTGCACTCGCCGTACGCATTTGCAGAGATCGAACAGCTCGATGATTCTGCGGCTTTGGCAATGGAGGGAGTGAGAGAGGTTCTCTCCTTCAACAACGTCCGTCCGATCTTGTACACGACTGCCGGACAGGGCTTCCCTGAACCATCGCCCTATGACACGGTGCTTTTCGGCAACGTGATGCGGTTCGTCGGCGATAACGTCTGTGCGGTGGCAGCGGAGACCAAGGAACTCGCGGATCTCGCCCTGACGAAGATCAAAGTCCGGTATAAACAATTGAAGCCGTTGCTCGACTTTGAAACATCCGAGGGCTCTTCCACGATTATCCATAAAGGCGACGGCGCATTTCCAAAAATACCCGTCTTTTATGATGCATCCAAAAACCTCGCCGCAAAAGTCGAGGCAGACGTTGGTGACTTTGACGCCGCATTTGCCCGCGCGCCGCTAAAACTTGAGCATTCATTCTCCGTTCCGTATGCATCGCACTGCGCCCTCGAGCCGCATGCATCCGTTTCATATCTCGACCGTCGGGGAAGGCTCGTCATCATCTCAACAACGCAGGTTCCCTTTCACGTAAGGAGAATCGTCTCTGCGGTTGCAGAGATTCCCGTATCAAAGATCCGGGTGATCAAGCCGCGGCTGGGAGCCGGGTTTGGAGGGAAACAGGAAGTGCTGCTGGAACCTATTGTCGCGCTGATCAGCTGGAGGACAAAGCGCCCGGCGAAGCTCGTTTATACACGGAAAGAGGTTTTTGTCTCAACGCGCACACGGCATCAATATAGAACAACGTTTCGGGCGGGATTCAATTCCGATGGATCGATCGACGCCCTTCACCTTGATGCGCTCGAAAACTCGGGCGCCTACGGTTCCCACGCACTCACTGTGCTCGCCAATGCGGGATCCAAAACGCTCCCCCTTCTCAATAAAATCCCGAACCTAAGATTTACCGGCAAAGGCGTCTATACGAACCTGCCGGTCGGGGGAGCCTATCGCGGTTACGGTGCTACCGAATCGTACTTTGGTTACGGGCAAATGGTCGATATGATCTGCGAAAAAACCGGGCTCGACATCGTGGAGTATTATAAAAAGTGGACGATCAAATCGGGCGAGACATCCCCGATATTCAAAGCTCTCGGCGAAGGCAAAGAAGGCGTCGCGATGAATGTTTCCTCGACATCTCTGAACGAGTGCCTTGATCTCGGCGCTAAGCTTTCTGGCTGGTATGAGAAGAAGAAACTCTATTCACCGGACTTCAACCGGGGAAAAAGGCTCCGGCGAGGCATCGGCATGGCAGCGTTGATGCAGGGCTCGGCAATTCCGGAGATAGACATGGCGTCGGCATACATGAAGATGAACGATGACGGCTCCTTCAATCTTATGGTCGGAGCTACCGATCTCGGCACGGGCTCAGACACTGTCCTCGCCCAGATCGCTTCAGAAGTTCTCGACACTCCCGTCGAGAACTTCATTGTCACTTCCTCGGATACCGATCACACTCCCTTCGACACGGGCGCGTACGCCTCCTCGACGACGTATCTCTCCGGACAGGCAGTGAAGAAATGCGCCCAAGAAATCAAACGACAGATTCTTAAAGTAGGAGCCGATCTGCTCGGTGCACCTATTACGGAGTTAGAAGTGGAGGAGAGTCGGGTGGTGTACAGGCAGACGCGTGGAAGAACCGGACCGAATGAAGTGTCGTTCGCTGAAATCTGCCAGAGCAGTCTTTACCAGCGGAATCAGTTCCAGATCCAGGCGACCGCTTCTCACGTCTCTCCGAAATCGCCTCCCCCCTTCGCGGCTCACTTCGTCGAGATAGAAATCGACACCCTCACCGGAATTATCAAGGTGGTGAATTACGTCGCGACCGTCGATTGCGGAATAGCGATCAATCCGGTGCTGGCTGAAGGGCAGGCGCAGGGAGCGATTGTCAACGGCATCGCCTACGCCCTCTTCGAGGATTATCATTTTTCGCCGCAGGGGATACTGTTGAATGATACGTTCGGTAAGTACGGCATGCTGACCGCCCACGATATTCCCCCGATTATCGTCCGGCTGGTTGATTCCTATGAGGAGTCGGGACCATTCGGAGCGAAGTCTGTATCCGAGATCAACATCAACGGTGCGCTCCCCGGCATCGCGAACGCGTTCTATCATGCTACAGGCAAACGCCTCTTTCGCGCCCCCTTCATGCCCGAATACGTCCTCTCGGTTCTCGACAAAGGATAGGATCTATCCTCCGCCGATCGGAAGCAGGAGTGTCACCCTGTCGCCGTCGTGGAGAACGACAGAACGATTCTGTTCATCCCCGTTGACGAAGGCTGTGACAAAGCTCTGATGGTCCTGTTTGATCTTGAGGCTGTTCAAAAGGTCCGTTACTGTCGCGCCGGAAGCAAGTTCAACCAATCCCTCTTTACCCAATCCCGCAATATGGAGCAATCCGGTGCTGGCAACCTCTACTGTGATTTTCTTTGGTGAGTCCATTTTGTAACCGGCTCTAGGATCTTACGGTGTGTCAGGTAGATGCAACTTCTGCGTTGAACTCCTTTATCATAGTATCGATGCGCGGCGTGAGTTCTTGAATTCCAGTCCAGTATCCCGGATCCGACCACTGCGCATTAAGTTCACGAAGATCTTTCTTCTGCTGTTCGATCCAGGTGAAATACTTCAGGTTGTGAATCCGTTTCCGTTCATTGTTGTCGAGTTCCAACATATTGGAAGTGTCTTCGCCGAGACATGAAGTAAAGAACGCACGCACGGCATCGGCTTCGGTGTACTTTCCATGAGCTGCTCTCATTTCCTCAACCCGCGAGCCATACAGCTGCATGGAATCGGTCAGTATCGTAGCGACCACATCATTTTCTTTTAGGTCCAGATATTTCGCCAGCTTAATTGCGCCAAGAACATTGGCAACGCCTGAAATTCCAAGCAGGTTGAGCCTGGAAACGATTTGCCCCTCCACCCCGTTTTTTATCAGATAGTCCTTTCCCTGCTCCTCGTTAAAAAGCCTCATCAGTTCGAGACAATCGTTGTCATCAACATCAATAACGAAGTCTGTGTTCTTTACATTATGGATCCACGGCACGTGTTTGTCACCGATACCTTCGATACGATGGCTCCCGAATCCATTCTGAAGAAGCGTCGGACACTGGAGCGCTTCCGCTGCTGCGATCTTGACCGAAGGATATTTTTGCTTAAGGAAATCGCCGGCTGCAATGGTCCCGGCTGACCCGGTGCATGAAACGAATCCCACAAGGTTGAGGCTGTTGTTCAGGTCCCGGATTCCTTCGAAGACTTCGGCAATGGCGTTCGCGGTCACTTCATAATGCCAGAGGTAGTTTCCCAGTTCTTCAAATTGGTTGAAGATCATGATGTCCTTGCGATGCGCCTTCAACTCCCAGCATTTGTCGAAGATTTCTTTCACATTGCTTTCGGAACCTGCTGTCGCTATCACTTCGCCCGCAAGCCGCTTGAGCCAATCGAACCTCTCCTTGCTCATCCCTTCCGGAAGGATGGCGACCGATTGGCATCCGAACAAGGCGGAGTTGAACGCTCCTCCGCGGCAAAAGTTGCCCGTCGAAGGCCAAACTGCTTTCTGCTGCGTCGAGTCGAAATTTCCGGAGATGATGGCCGGTGCAAGGCATCCAAACGTAGCTCCCACTTTATGGGCTCCGGTCGGGAACCACTTCCCCACAAGGGCGATGATTCTCGCGCGGACTCCGGTCAATGAAGAAGGAAGCTCGATGTAATTCACTTTGTCGAATCCTCCTCCCATCTCCTTCGGTTCATTCTTCCATGTGATTCGAAAGAGATTGAGCGGATTGACATCCCACAACCCAACTGGCTCGAGGCGCTTTTTAGTCTCGATCGGCAGGCTCTCCGGGTCCTTCATTTGGGAAAAGGTCGGGATGACGATCTTTTTCTCTCTGCACCGATTGATATTATTCTTTCTTGCCTTCTCATTGATATTCAGGTTAATCATACTCTCGGCCCGTTCTTTGGATTCCTTGCAGTGGAAAAATGTGATTCGAGTTTTGCGACGTCTCTTTCTTCATCAATGTCGAAGCAAATACCCGAATCCGGTACTACGATAGTCTTCGAATGAAACTGTTTTAACACATCTCTTAGAATCGACATCCGGCTTTCTTCGAGTATGGCAGAGAAGGCCTTCCGACGGACAAGAATAGGATGTCCCTTCTTTAAACGATTCTCTTCGGGCGAATTTTCCGTGTCGATTTCAATGACAGGTATATATACGTCGGACCCGGAGTCCGACGCGAAGCTGCCCGCTAGTGTTTTGTACGTCCAAGCGCTTATATTCGGCATATCTCCGGGGACGATATAGGTTCCCTCCTGCGAAACCTCAACCCGGGAGAGCCCAACCTGGACAGAGGAGAACATGCCGGCAGAATGCTCTTTGTTTTCGACGAGCTCAATTTTCTTCTTTTGCGACATCGTAATCTTGTCGGACTCCATCACTATTCGTTTCACCTCCTCGAATTGATAGCCGCCGACCAGAATCAGCTGATTGACAGCATCCAACGCGGGAAGAATCGCCCGTACGACCAATGGAACCCTTTCCAGAACGAGCCCCGGTTTCCACCGCTTCATCCGGGAGGAGTAGCCAGCCGCGAGGATCACCGCAGCGAGCTGCGGTTGTTCAGAAGCTGTCTTCACGCCCGATAGCCCATCGAGACGAGAATCTTGTCGATATCCGGTTCGACTGATTGAGGGAAGGTCACGCTCTTCATCGCCGATTCGATATCTTTCAATCCGTGTCCTGTAAGAAGGAGGACGATCGTTGACTCACGTGGAAGAGTGTCTTGGATCTTGGCAAAGCCGGCGAATGACGCGGCTGAAGAGGGCTCACAGAAAACGCCGGACGTCCGCGAGAGATAATGCTGGGCTTCAAGAATATCGTCGTCAGAAACGAGAACCACATCGCCCCGGACTCTTCGCAGATCCTCGACCGCCGTATAGCCGTTTCTCGCGGCATTGACCGAGATTGAATCTGCCACCGTGCTAGCCTTGTACTTGAGGTCGAAGTTGTTGTGATAGAAAGCTGTGTAGATAAACGAACTCCCCTCGGCCTGCACTCCAATGATCTTGGGGATCGACTTGAGAAGTCCGACCTGAACGAGATCTTCAAATCCTTTGATGACCCCGCTCAAGATGACTCCATCACCGACGGGAAGAATCATGTAATCAACGTGCCTTTTTGGCGCCTGAGCGATGACCTCGAACGAGACCGTCTTCTTCCCTTCGATCGTGAGCGGATTGTAAGCGGTGTTGCGGCTGAGGCAGCCGGTTCGCTCGGTGAACTTCAACGAGAGATCGAAGGCCGTATCGTAACTTCCGCGGATAGGGATTACGGCGGCGCCGTATTGCAGGCATTGAACAAGCTTCGCTCTGGGCGCGGCGGCCGGCATAAAAATGATAATGTCCTGTTCCGCCGACGCGCCTACCCCCGCCATCGAAGAGGCCGCGTTCCCGGTCGACGCAACCGCGATCCGTTGAATCCCTTTCTTCCTGGCGAATGCTGAAACCAGAAATGACGCCCGATCTTTGAACGATCCCGTCGGATTTGTTCCGTCAAACTTCAAGAGGAGATTGGCGAATCCAAAGTCCCGTTGAATTTTCGGCGCTCTGATCAACGGCGTATCTCCCACCGGCAAGGGCGGAAAGAATTCGCGCTCCACCGGAAGATAATCGTAGACGTCGAAATCATCCAACGGCCGCTTCGAATTTCTCAGTTCGGCGGGAAGCTTCACCTTCAAAATGCCCCGAAGCGGCTTCCCCTCCAGGGATTCATCCCGGCATTTTGGGCAGAGCATGAATTCCCTTTCGATGTCGTACTCGCTGCCGCAGGTCTCGCAAAAATATTTGAACGCTTCCTTCATCGTCGATTACATCGTCAATGCCATGATGGCTTTTGCCGTGTGGAGTCTATTCTCGGCTTCATCAAATACGATGGAAATGCCGGGGTTGTCCAGGATTTCATCGGTGACTTCTTTGCCCCGGTCTGCCGGCAATGCGTGCATCAACTTGACGTTTTTGGAGGCCATTTTAATCCGGCGGTCATCGCAAATCCAATCCTTGTATTTTTCGAGGTTCCCCTTCATCTCTTTCTTGCAGGCCTCCTCATTCTGAAGATAATGATCCACGGAGTAGTGTCCAAAGCCTCCCCAATTTTTCGGGATCACAACCTGAGCCCCTTCGAATGCCTCGTCCATGTCGTTCGTAAATTTCAGACTCCCTCCACCGGCCTCCGCATTCTTATACGCTTTCTCGATGATATTTTTGCTCAGCGGAAATTCCTTGGGGTTTGCGACCGTCACATCGATTCCGTACCGGGGGAAGAGAAGAATCTGGGTCTGCGGAACCGAGAGGGGCTTCGCATGTGTCGTGGAATAGGCCCATGATACTGTAACCTTCAATCCCTTGGGATTTTTGTCGAAGTGTTCGAAGATTGTCATCAAGTCTGCCAGGCCCTGGAACGGGTGGTAGACATCATCCTGCAGCGACATTACTGGCACCGTAGCATAGCGGGCCATTTCGTCGAGATACTTCTTGCCCACTCCGTAGAAGCAATTCCTGCATGCGATTCCATGTCCCATCCGCGAAAGGATGATGGCGGTGTCTTTTGGCGCCTCGCCGTGCGAGATCTGCATCTTATCCGCTGTCAGGTCGTGCGCATGTCCGCCGAGCTGTGTCATTCCGGCTTCCATAGAATTGCGTGTGCGGGTCGATTGCTCAAAGAAAATCGCAAACAGGGTTTTGTCGGCGAGCAACCGATGCGGCTCACCCATCGCGAATTTTCTTTTGAGGTCGAATGCAACTTCAAAAGCGGTGTCGAGTTCCTGTTTTGTCCAATCTTCGTCGGACAGGAAATGCTTCTTAAAGAGATCTGATACCATGAGTGCCTCTTCTTTGGATTGGGTTCAAGTTCATAGGACGCGCCGACGCATCGGAGGATTAGAATGTGGAGCAGAAGTGGGCATAGAACGCCGACGCTTTGACGAGATGATCCACGGGCACTTTTTCGTTCGGTGCATGAGCGAGGACTTCGTTTCCGGGACCGAATCCGATCACAGGAATTTTGTAAGTGCCGTTAATCATCACGCCGTTGGTCGAGAAAGTCCATTTGTCGACCGATGGAGGCTGGTTAAATAAGGCCTTGTACGAATTAATGCCGGCCTGGATCACAGGATGTTTTTCTTCGAGTTTCCAGGTGGGATAATACTTCTCCATGCCGTATTCAAGGCCGGTGTAGGCTTTTTCTTTGTAATTGAGGATTTCAACTTTGGCATTCATCCCCTTCACCAGCTCTTCAATTTGGCGTACCGCAAGAGCTTTGTCTTCGCCCCATGTGAGTCTTCTGTCCAGATGGATTTTTGCGAAATCTGCAACTGCGCACAACGAAGGGCTTGAAGAAATGAACTCCGAAATTGTGACCGAACCTTTTCCGAGAAATGGATCACTGTCCAGCCTTGTGTTGAGCTGCTCGATATCCAGGGCCGCTTTCGATGCCATGTAGATGGCATTCTTCCCCCTTTCCGGGGCAGAGCCATGGGCAGAGACGCCAAAGAAAGAAACTTCAATTTCCATTCGGCCGCGATGGCCCCGGTAGATGTTCAGATTGGTCGGTTCAGTGACAACAACACAGTCAGGTTTGATGCGGTCTTCTTCCACAATGTACTTCCAGCATAATCCATCACAATCCTCTTCCATCACTGAACCGATGAAGTAAGCGGTGACATCTTTTGGCACTCCAAGTTCCTTGAGAATTCTCCCGGCGGTGACAAATGCGGCCGGCCCTCCTTTTTGATCCACACTCCCTCTTCCAAGGACGAAACCATCTTTTACTTCCCCCGCGAGCGGGTCAAAACTCCAGTTCTCACGATTTCCGAGATCGACAGTATCGATATGGCCGTCGAGAGCGATAATCTTTTTTCCCTGACCGATTCTTCCGATCACATTCCCCAGTCCATCGATCTTCACTTCGTCAAAATTTGCCTCTTCCATAAGCCGCTTAAGTTCCAGGGCGACCTCTTTTTCCTTTGTGCTCAACGACTGCTTTCTTACCAATTTCGAGAGATTGTTAGCAGTATAATTCGTATATTTTTCTGAGAGTTCAAGAATCGATTTTGCGAGTTCCATTATCGTATCCTCAAAATTGCGGAATGTGATCCCACAACTTGCGTGGGATAGAAAGTACAAAACTTTCGCTGAAAAACACAGAAGATTCTGCCTTTAGGGGAGGCAACGATGAAAAGAAGAGGTTTCCGTGTCTGACCGCATGACGCCGATCCCGTTCGACCAGATGCTTGGTTGGATGTCGGCCGAGTTCAAGCAATCGCGCACCATCTTTGGCATCCCCTCTGTCAAATTCTTTCATAAACGCTCCCCCGAGCGATCGCACATTTTTAACGAGCCCATCGAGACTCCGCTCGGACCCGCCGCCGGACCGCACACGCAATTAGCTCAAAACATTATCGCTGCGTATCTGAGCGGAGGAAGATTCTTCGAGCTGAAGACCGTTCAGCACCTGGACGAGCTCGAGGTCGATAAACCGTGCATAGATGCACAAGACGAGGGGTACAACGTCGAGTGGTCGCAGGAATTGACCCTCCCTCAATCCTACGATGAATATCTTAAAGCCTGGTTCGCTCTGGAGCTTTTGAGAAACGCATTCGGATTATCAGAGTCTTCTGACCGCGGTTTTGTCTTCAACATGAGCGTCGGCTATACGCTTGAGGGGATCCAATCGAAGAAGATGGATGCATTCATCGACGGCCTCAAGAACGCTGCTTCCCACCCCCTTTTTGAGAACTACAAAAGAACAATCAGGAAACATATCGAATCGGGGACTTTCGCCAATCTCTCCGTCCAAGCAGATGCCTCTGAACGGATCAGGGAATCCATGGAGAGAACGACTCCATTCGTATCCGGGTCGGTCACGCTTTCGACCATGCACGGCTGCCCGCCAGGGGAGATCGAGGCAATCGCACGATACCTGATTCACGAAAAGGGACTTCACACATTCATCAAGCTGAACCCAACACTCCTCAGCTACGAAGGAGTGAGAACAATACTCCAATCACTCGGCTACAAGAATATTCAGCTTGAAGAACGCTCGTTCGATCACGACCTCCACATCGCGGATGCAATCCCGATGTTGACCCGGCTGAAATCGTATGCAGCCGAACACAACAAAGAGTTCGGAGTAAAACTCTCGAATACTCTCGGCGTCAAAAATACGAAGGGCGTTCTCTCGGGAGATCAGATGTACATGTCGGGAAGGTCGCTCTTCCCTCTGACCATCAATCTCGCCTCAACATTGGCCCAGGCTTTTGACGGAGCATTGAGCATTTCATTCTCGGGAGGTGCTTCCGAACATAATATCGCGGAGATTCTCAATACCGGGATAGCTCCGGTTACCGTTGTCACCGATTTGTTGAAGCCGGGAGGATATTTGCGGCTTCTTCAGATGGCCCAGATTTCGGAGGGGCGCGTTCAGATTGCCGGGCGCCTTCACTTGCCCAAACTGAAGACCCTTTCCGAACTCGCTCTAACGGACCCTTACTATGCAAAGGGAACAAGAGAAATCGACTCCGTGAAGGTCGAGAAGAAACTCGAAAAGTTCGATTGCTACGTGGCCCCATGTGCCGTCGCATGCCCCATCCATCAGGATGTGAGTGAATATGTGAGGCTTGTGGAGGAAGAACGCTATGCAGACGCATTTGAAGTGATCGTCCAGAAGAATCCTCTCCCGCATATCACCGGCTATATTTGCGATCACCAGTGCATGAATAAATGCACTCGTTGGGACTACGATGATCCGGTGAAGATTCGCGATCTCAAACGAGTTGCGGCGGAAAAGGGCTACGACGAATATCTTCAACGCTTCGAAAATAAATATTCGGTGAAGAGAAACGGCATTGCGGTGGGAATCATAGGAGCCGGGCCATCGGGGCTTGCCGCCGCATACTTTCTCGCCAAAGCCGGGTTTGGCGTCACGATCTTCGAGCAGACAGCAAAAGCCGGCGGAACGGTGCAGCACGTCATTCCCGATTTTCGCCTGCCGCAGTCTGCAATCGACAAAGATGTTCAGTTCGTTCGACAGCACGGAGTGAAGTTTGAGTTTAAATCCAGCAAGGAACTCACCACTTCAGCGCTAAAGCAGAACGGGTTCAAATATGTTTACCTCGCTATTGGCGCTCCGAAGGCAAACTCTCTGCACCTCGAGGGAAGCAACAAAAGCATTCACCATGCGATCGATTTCCTGAAGTCATTCAATGGCGGGACGTCTCCACAGCTGGGATCCAAGATTGCAGTCGTCGGCGGCGGCAACTCCGCAATGGATGCAGCGCGCGCGTGCTTGCGGCTCCAGGGCACTGAGAAGGTGTACCTGATCTATCGAAGAACCAAAGAATTCATGCCGGCCGATAAGGAGGAGTTTGACGCGGCACTGCGCGAAGGGACAGTCTTCAGGGAGTTGTTGCAGCCGGTTGAATTTGAAGGACGACTCCTCCGATGCCAGAAAATGGAGCTTGGCGAAACCGGCGCCGATGGCCGAAAACAAGCTGTTGCGTTAAAGGATGAATTTGAGACATTGGAAATCGATTCTGTGATATCGGCAGTCGGCGAAAATGTTGATACCGCCTTTCTCGAAAAAAATGAGATCTCTACTGATGAACGGAATCATGCGAAGGTCTCGAGCACGACGAATGAAACAATGGTCGAAAATGTCTTCATCGGGGGAGATGCTCTCCGGGGTCCTTCGACTGTCGTAGAATCGATCGCCGACGGAAAGAAAGCCGCGGAGGCCATCATACAGAAAGAGGGCCTCGAG
>CAYLMV010000001.1:37700-46881 GCA_964384415.1 uncultured Chitinophagaceae bacterium
GAAGGATTTGAGAACCGATCTCAAATACTTCATATCGATTCGCTCTGCAATGAATGCGGGAATTGTGAGACATTTTGCCCCTATTCTGTCGGATCGCCGTACAAAACGAAAACCACTCTCTTCTGGAGCGAAAAGGAGCTTCTGGAGAGTTCCAACGACGGCTTCTACGTTGAGGCGGGCAAGAGAGGAGCAACCCACTTTACCGCGACTGTTCGCTTCAATAACGAGCTGGGCACCATCGTGTGCGACTCTAAAGGGTCTATCCTTCACGGCACGCTCAAGACAACAGACGAGCCTGCGGCATTCAAGAACTTCGTGAGTTTCATGACCGACGTCGTTATGCATCACTCGTACCTCCTCCCCCTTCCATCATAATTCTGAAAAGAGCTTTATGCTGATCCTGAAAAATGCACAGGTCATTCAGTTTCATCCGCCGTCTGTGCTGAATGACGTCGATATCGTTATCGATGGGGAAATCATCGTCGACGTTGGAAGGAACGCGGCAAAGAAATATCAGGCGGCAAAAACCATCAGCCTCGGCAACAAATACGTCTCACCGGGGCTTGTCTGTTCCCACAATCATTTTTATTCAGCGCTCGCGCGGGGAATTCTGGCGCGAGTAGAGCCGTCGCGGAACTTTGTCGGCATCCTCAAACATTTGTGGTGGCGGCTGGACAGGGTCATTGATGAAGAGTCGCTGCACTACAGCGGCATCGTCGGATCACTTGAAGCGATCAAGGCCGGGACCACCGCTGTTATCGACCACAACGCCTCACCTTCATTCATCAAATCATCCCTGAGCACGCTCAAGCAGAGTTTCGAGGAAATAGGCCTGCGCGGAATACTCGCCTATGAGATCACCGATAGAAATGGCAAGGCCGGTATGATCCATGGGCTTGAAGAATCGATAGAATTCTGCAACCTGGTCCAACAGGGGAAGAATGGCCTTGGCCTGATTGAGTCTGCCATTGGAGCACACGCGCCATTCACGCTCAGCGATCCGTCCTTGCGGCTCATTGCCGATGCCGTCGCTTCGACAAATCGCGGCGTTCACATTCACGTCGCCGAAGACCAGTATGATGTCTCTCACTCCCGGAAACGACATCGCATGGATCCGGTAGAGCGGCTCGATCATTTCAAGATCCTGAACAACAAATCGATCCTGGTGCACGGAGTCCATCTATCCATAAAAGATATCGACATCATCAACAAGCGGGATGCCTTCCTCATCCACAACCCGAGATCCAACATGAACAACGCTGTCGGATATATGAACCGGCTTGGCCGTGTGAAAAATGCAGCTATCGGGACGGACGGGATCGGAGGGAATATGATCGAGGAATCGAAATTCGCCTACTTCAAGAATACTGAAACGAACTCAGGCCTTTTGCCCTCTGACATTCTCAGGTTTCTGCAGAATGGGAATGAACTTCTTTCGCGATATTTCGGAGGGAAGTTCGGACAGATTGCCAAGGGCTATGCAGCCGACATCGTGATCTACGATTACAACGCGCCTACTCCGTTGACAGGCCAAAATATCGGAGGCCATTTTATGTACGGGCTTTCATCGCGGGACGTAGAGACAGTCATTGTCAACGGCAGAGTAGTGTACGAAGAACGACAATTTCCGTTTGACACAGATGCGCTTTACGCAAAGGCCCAACGCGCGGCTCAGCGGCTCTGGAAGAAAATGGATACGCTGCGGTAAGGAATGTTAGGCGAGAACTTCCGTTCTCTTGTTCACCCTCATGCTTGCCTTCAATTGCTCGATCGATAGAAGAATGACTTCATTTGTAGCGGGGAGTGAAAACTCGGGCTCGAGTTCATAATGTGACACGGCAGAAATTGCATCTTTGATCGCGAGCCAGACAGAGAACGAGAGCATCAGCGGTGGTTCGGCGACGGCCTTGCTCTTCCTGATGGCATTCGGATTGGGGGCTCCCTGCAGAAGCTCTACCCGAAAATCCTTCGGAATATCCTGCACCGAAGGAATCTTGTAGGTATCGGGTGAATAGGTCAGCACGTTTCCCTTTTCATCCCACTTCATCTCTTCAGTCGTGCACCATCCGAGTCCCTGGATATACCCCCCTTCGATCTGTCCGATGTCGATCAGAGGATTCAGCGAGTCGCCGACATCGTGGAGGATGTCTGCGCGCAAGAGCGTATGCCCGCCTGTCAGCACATCGATTTCGACCTCGGAGACGCACATCCCGAATGCGTAGTAATTAAACGGCCTTCCCCATCCCTTGGCCCGATCCCAGCCGATTCCCGGAGTTTTGTAATACCCTGTCGCGCTGAGGCTCACCTGACGAAAGAACATTGCCCGGGCTGCTTCGCTGAATGGAAGCTTTCGATCCGGGTGCTCGGAGTCAGAAATGATATTATTCGAAAAGAGAATCGCTTCCGCGCGCGATGGAGAGCCCGGATTATTTTCAGTGAAAAGGAGCGCTATTTCCGCGGCAAGGCGCGCTTTGAGTTTTTCGACGGCGTTTTTTACGGCCATGCCGTTCAGATCCGCTCCCGCCGAGGCGGCGGTGGCAGCAGTGTTAGGGACCTTCGACGTGTTAGTGGCATTCACCTTCACCGTGTCCGGGCTTACTCCAAACTCCGCGGCGGCTATCTGCTGAATTTTTGTATGAAGGCCCTGCCCCATTTCCGTGCCGCCGTGATTCACCAGAATCGTCCCGTCTCCGTAAATATTTACAAGAGCACCGGCCTGATTAAGATGGGATGTGGTGAAGGCAATGCCGAACTTCACCGGGGTCATGGCCAGACCGCGTTTGACGAATTCGTTCTTCGAGTTAAATTCTCGGACTGCAGCGCGACGTTGGACGTATTCCGATGACTTGCTCAATTGGTCGTAGAGAAGATACAACCTGTTGTTCTCGACCGTCTGGCCGTAATGGGTCACGTTGCGGGAATCCAACCCATAAAAATTCTTGTAACGTATCTCGGCAGAGTCCTTTTTGAGAAAACGTGCGATCCGGTCGACCACGGTTTCAATCACCGCCATCCCCTGGGGGCCTCCGAATCCGCGGAACGCCGTGTTGGATGGGAGGTTCGTCTTCCAGACACTCGCGAGGATGGAAATATTGGGTACATAATAGCAATTATCGGAATGGAGCATTGCCCGTTCGAGGATGGCAAACGAGAGATCGGTCGCACACCCTCCATCGCTGTTCAATTCAAGTTTGAGAGCAGTTAGAACCCCATTGTCGTCGAACCCCGCTTCGTACCGAGAAAGAAATCGATGCCGCTTTCCGGTAATTTTCTGGTCATCGTCCCTGAAGAGCCTCACCTTGACCGGCCGGCGAGTTGCCTGGCAAAGCAACGCAGACCAACACGCTGCGTGATTCCCCTGCGTTTCTTTTCCGCCGAATGCTCCCCCCATCCTCCGAACTTCGACGACAACCTCATTGCGGTTGACTCCCAGAACTTCGGCAGCGAGTGTTTGAGTTTCGGATGGATGCTGGCTTGAGCTATAAAGGCTGATCTCGTTTCCCTCGCCGGGTACGGCAAGGCAAATCTGAGTTTCGAGATACCAATGTTCCTGCGCGCCTGTGCGAAGCTCTCCTTTGATCACGTGAGGCGAAGACAACAGAGCGGCATCGGGATCTCCTCTTCGCATGTTTCTCGGGGGTCCCAGCAAACTGTTCTTCTCGATCGCCTTTTCTATTGTCAGAATTGCCTCAAGGGGACGATACTCGATCTTGATTTTCTTTTCGGCCTCTCGGCATTGAGCATCCGTCTCCGCCGCAATGAGAAAGACCCCCTGACCGATGCAAATCACTTCATCGGCAGCCAGGCACGGTTCATCTCTGACCACAGGTCCCATTTGATTCTTCCCACGGATGTCGCGATGAGAGAGAACGGCATGAACACCGGCTACTTTCTTTGCGTCGCTTAGATCGAACGAGACGATCTGTGCGCGGGGATGTGGACTGTACACAACCCTGCCGACAAGGAGCATCTCGTTGACGAGAATGTCGTCGATGTAGACTGCTTCTCCCGTAACATGTTTTGACGCCGATTCGTGGTTCACTGATGAGTGAAGATCAATGTTTATATTGAGGTTAAGGTTGAGAACAAACGAGTGAAAATGTCACAACGAGGTCTCCCTCCAGAACTTCAGCAACAGGTTTCTAGCCGCAACTTTTCGGAATTCGGCGCCGCTCCTTGCATCCGAAATGGGGGTGAAATCGTTATCTACCAGCGGCATTGCCCGCTCCACCTCTTCTCTCGTCCACTTCTTTCCGATCAAAAAATGCTCAGCCTTCGCCGCTCGCTTTGTCGTGGCAGCCATCCCGCCGTACGCCAATACGATTTCCTTAACTGTGGAATCCTCATTCAGATCCAATCTGAAGCCGCCGCTGAGCGTTGAGATATCGAGGTCTTTTCTTTTTGATACTTTATACGATTTGACAAGCAATCTCGTGCTCATTTTCGGGATCGAGATCGAAACAATCAATTCTTCCGGCCGCCTGGCAGTTTGACGGTAGCCGACAAAGAACTTCTCGAGAGGCAACTCGCGCGTTCCCCCGCTGTGCGCAAGAGTTACGGATGCGCCATAAGCAATGAGTACGGGAAGAGTATCTCCAATCGGCGAAGCCGTGCCGAGGTTTCCGCCAAATGTTGCCACATTCCGAATTTGCCGCGATGCAAAGACCTTTAGCATGCCATGCAACGCCGGAAAATCCTTTTCGAGATACGGCATTGCCTTAGTGAGGGGAACTCCCGAGCCCAGGCTCAGGGCCTCTTTGCTCTGTACGATTCGATCAAGTTCTCCAACATCCGAGATGTCGATAATCTCTTCGATAAGTTCATGCTTCTTCGTCACCCGGAGTGCAACATCGGTGCCGCCGCAAATGAGAGCAGCGTTTGGATACGATCCTTTGAGCGACAAAGCTTCCTTGAGAGTTGAAGGTATGAAGTATTTCTGTCTTTCGGTCGCAATGGTGAGAGAGCCTGCAGGGATGGAGCTCAGAAGCTTTGTTATCTCCGGCTCCTCAGAATTGAAATGATCCATGCCTTTCCCGACACATGCTTTTGAGGCCGCCTCTATGATCGGGCGATAGCCGGTGCATCGGCAGAGATTTCCGGTCAGTGCATCGTCGATCTGAGACCGATCCGGACGGTCGGCATTTTTGTAAAGTGAAAAAAGAGACATCACGAATCCGGGGGTGCAGAACCCGCATTGGCTGCCGCCGGCATCCACCATGGCGCTCTGAACCGGATGCAACCCGCCGGATCGATCTGTCAAGTTCTCGACAGTCACCAGTTGTTTCCGGTGCAGCTTTGGGAGAAAGATGAGGCATGAATCAACGGCCTTATAGCCAATGAAATTGCTCTCCCCGAGTTCCCCAAGAACAACAGTGCATGCACCGCAATCTCCCTCCGCACATCCCTCTTTCACTCCCTTGTGATTGGGGAGCATCCGAAGATATTCCAAGACAGTCGTGGTGGGCGTGACAGACTCAGACTTGCTGAAGTCTATCGTCACGATTTTTCCATCCAACACGAACGAGATTTCGGTGATCATGAGATAGGGAGCGTTGAGGGACTTTTAAAGAGATCCAACAGGAATCAATGTGAGGCTCTGTGTGCAGAGTATAGTACCGAATCCGAGAGATACTTGCAAGGATGGGGAATCGGGGGTGGTGCTACGAATTGGATGCCCGCTAAAAAGATGCGGGCATGACGGGCCCAAGCGCACGTCATGCCCGAACGTTTCTATCGGGAATCCGTCGGTCTGCAATTCAAAAGAATCAAACCGTACCACTGCCAAGGGAGGAGAGTCATGCCATGACTATCTCGAATGTGCAAAATCAGAACCTCTTCGCAAATCTAGTTATACCATAACTTCCCTGACGGAATTATTTCTACGCCAATTTCAGGGGCAGTTTCCTGAGCCGTTTGCCGGTTGCCGCGTAAACCGCATTGGCGATGACGGGAGCAAGAGGAGGTACTCCAGGTTCTCCCATTCCTCCCAGCGGTTCAGTGCTTTCGATGATGTGAATTTCGACCTTGGGCATCTCATCAATTGACAAAATCGGATAGCCGTCAAAATTGCCTTGTACGACGCGGCCTTTCTCGATCGTGATTTCGCCCCTCAGCGCTGCCGATAATCCGAACGCAACGGCACCTTCGATCTGCGCCTCAATCGAATCCGGATTGACCCGAAAGCCGCAATCAACGGCCGCGACGATGCGGTGAACGCGGATCGAACTTCCTTCAACCGATACTTCAGCGACATATGCGACGTAGGTACCGAAGAACGCAGGAGGCGCGCAGGCAATGCCGCGGAATCTTCCTTTGGCGAGCGGAGATCCCCAACCCGCCTTTTCGGCGACAAGATCAAGAACCGGTTTGAGGCGTGAATCTTTCTTTAAGTTCTTTCGGCGGAACTCGTACGGGTTCATTCCAGCCGCGTAGGCAAGCTCATCGATGAAAGATTCGAGAACGAATACCCCCTGCGAAGCATAAACAGACCTCCAGTAGCCGATCGGCACTCCAGTGTTTGCCATGACGTATTCAGCGCGGAAATTGGGAACGTCGTACTCGAGATTGACTCCCCCTTCCATTGCGCTGTGATCAAGTCCATCTTTCACTCGCTCGGGCCAGCGCTGGCCGCTGATGGACGGACCTGTCATTTTATTTCTGAACGCGATGATAGTTCCCTTCTCACTGAGCGCCGCGGTGAGATGGTGCAGGCTTGCCGGTCGATACCAATCGTGCTGCATATCGTCCTCGCGCGTCCAGACTACTTTCACAGGAACGCCCGTCGCTTTCGAGGTATGGACCGATTCCATCACAAAGTCTGGATCAAAACGCCGGCCGAATCCTCCGCCGAGAAATGTGGTGTGAACGGTCACTTGTTCTTGTTTGAAACCGAGAGCTTCCGCTGCGGCTCTCCGCGCCCACTGCGGGTTTTGGGTCGGCGCCCAGATCTCGCATCGATCGTTCTGAACATAGGCGGTGCTGTTCATCGGCTCCATGGTGGCATGGGCGAGATACGGAAGTTCATACACCGCTTCGACTTTTCTGTTGGACGTGTCGAGAAGCATGATATTTCCTCTCTCTTCGATCACTGCGCCGGGCTTGGCAGAATATTCCTCGAACATGGATCGAATGGCGGAGCTGCTCATTCCTGCGTTCGCGCCGTCATCCCAGTTCACCTGCAGCGCTTTTCGTCCCTGAATGGCATTCCACGTATTGTTCGCGACCAGAGCTATTCCCTCATCGATCTGCACGACATGCAGAACCCCCGGCATCGCTTTAGCTTTTGAAGCATCATAATCTTTTATTTTTCCGCCGAAGACCGGCGATCGGGCAACAACCGCATAGAGCATTCCATCGACTCTCACATCCATTCCAAACATCGCGCTTCCGTCAACTTTTTCCGGGGTGTCGAGGCGGTGAATGCGCTTTCCGAGTATCCGAAAATTCTTGTCATCCTTTAGGGGAGGATTATCCGGTACCTTCAATTGTGCAGCTGCTGCTGCAAGCTCTCCGTAGCCGATCTTTTTGCCTGAGGAAGAATGAACAACCGAACCGTTCTCCGCCCTGCACGATTCCCGGGGAACATTCCATTTCTGCGATGCAGCGGTGATGAGCATTTCACGCGCAGCGGCGCCGGCCTGGCGAAGGGGCTTCCACATCGAGCGCGTCGTCGAACTTCCGCCGGTGCTCATGTTTCCAAATTTGTCGTCGGCAGACGCCCTCTCAAACCGCACTTTCGTCCAGTCCGCCTCCAGCTCCTCGGCGAGAAGCATCGCCATGGATGTGCTGATTCCCTGACCCATTTCGGATTTAGATATCACCACGACGATATCTCCCGAACTGTCAATCCTCAGCCACGCATCGGGTGCAAAATTGTTGGCGGACTCTTCAAAAATCTCTTTTCCATTCTTCGTCCCCGGCATTTTGAATCCGATCGCCAATCCGGCGCTTGCCAGAGAAACGACCTGAATAAACTGCCGCCGTCCGAGTGTTGATGAAGTCGTCATTGCGTCCCTCCTTTCAACTCCGCTGCCTGATGAATCGCATGCCTGATCCGCTGGTATGTGCCGCATCGGCAAAGGACACCCGACATCGCTGCATCGATTTCGGCATCCGAAGGCCGTCCATTTTTCTCTACAAGCGCCGCTGCGGTCATGATCTGCCCTGACTGGCAATACCCGCATTGAGGAACTTCCTCGGCGATCCAGGCGCGTTGGATAGGATGGCTGCGATCCGCAGAGAGCCCTTCGATCGTCGTGATCTTCTTCCCCGCCGCCGTTTCGACCGGAACGCCGCAAGATTTAACAGCATCGCCATCGAGGATGACTGTGCAACATCCGCAGAAACCTTCACCGCAGCCGAATTTGGTGCCGGTCAGATTCAGCGCGTCCCTCAAAACCCACAGCAGAGGTGTGCCCGGTTCCACATCAACATTTCTCATTTTACCGTTGACTAGAAGCCTATACTTCGCCATAGAAACCCTCCTCACCATTGAATAATGACAATGTCATTGCAGTTCTGAATCTCTCTTATTTCGGTAGCGGCACAAATGCAGGTCGTCTCCTGAGGGCCTTAGAAAAGTTCCGGCTGGGTGTTCTTGACCTTCGCATCAATCCCTGGCGTACTTCCAATTCCTGATCTTCCCTTCGGCCATCCATTCGAGAGCCGTGGCCAATCGTTTGGTTTTCGTCGCCTCCGTTTTCGCTTCGGTGATCCATTCGACATAGTCCCGTTTATTTGAATTGCTAAAGGACTCGAAAGCAGTACGGGCCTTCTTGTTCTTTTCCAATGCCTTAAGAAAATACGCCGGAGTGTTGAGCGGTTTCGATCGTTCGGATTTAGGCTTCTTAGGACGGCTTGTCCCTTCTTCATTCAATCTCATAGCTTCTTTAATGCAAGAAAGGATGATTTTATCCGAAGGGATATCCTCCAGGGAGGCTATCTTCCCGAAATCTCCCATTCCCCGGCTTCCGTCCTTTGGAAAAAGCTTGCTTGAATCAGACATGAGTGAAGCCTTCCAAAATCCGAAACTGCAATGGTGCTTGAATCCGGCCATATTGCAGAGGATCCCTTTGTAGATGTAGTTCGGAAACCCCCACTTGATGGTCTCCTCAACTTCGGGGCAGGCTTCGTGAACGAGTTGTCTCAAGCGATTGAGAATTGGCTGGGCAAAGGGAGCGGA
>CAYLMV010000001.1:46981-87472 GCA_964384415.1 uncultured Chitinophagaceae bacterium
AACAACCGTACCCGGCATATGGTTTCCAGGTAAAAGGGGGCGCCAAATCTATGAACCAGCTACATTTACTTCTTGGCGTCTCCACCTGCCCGGGTGAAGATCTGGTCGATGATGAGCGTGTAGCCGTCACCCATATCATTGTAGATCTTAAGGCGGTTCGTTTTGCCCTCGTTATACCAAACCAGTTTCTGGTCGAATGCCCCGCCGGGGAAATTGACCCTCGAAGCGAGCGTGAGCGTATCTCCGCTCATCGACCCCTTATACTGGGGAGCATCACCGAAGTTATTGTACATGGACAGGAAATACTTTCCTTCCAGCCTATCATAACCCAACACGCCATGCGCTCTGTAATTTCCGAGAAGCGGATTAATGCTCTGATCATCCAGGAAGAGGAACATGGAATCCACCCCATACGAAATATTTGAAGTCCCCCTTCCGATTGATCCCGTGTCGGACATCGGAGACGCCATCAGATGGGTCTCCGTCGCGAACTTTCCGACCAGAAAGGAGAGCCTGGCGCGCTCCGGCCCGGGGGTTGGCCTCTGAAACGCCGGAGAATCCTGAGCGAAAAGTTGTGCTGTGTTCAGTGCAATAATTGCTCCAAAAATTGTAATCGACTTTTTCATAATACCTCTGAGGTTAAAGAATGAGCTTACCTGAATTAATTCAATACTCTGACACGATTTTCGGCCCAAACACTCAGGCTCCAAACTGTTTCAGATGGTGGTTGATGTGTGTCCACATGAGCCGGCCCCATTCTTCTGGGGAGAGTTTGCCAAAAAACGGGTGCCGATATTTTGATATCCCGCCAGGGCCCACCCGGTTAAACCTGCCAATGAGCTCGAGTAACTTGTCTTTCTCTTGATTGAACTCCCTCGGCTCTGAAACAATGAAGGTCTTGTCAGTCGGCATCCCTCTTCGCCAGGGTTCATCCGAAAGAAATTTCTTGAGCACAAGGCGGCCAAAGAGCATCCCCACCAACGATTGCCTTAGTTTTACCTCCTGTAGTCCGATTCTCAGCGGTCCCTGCAGATGTGCGAACATTTGTGAAACATTCATTTTGCCCCACCGCGCATTGGCGTCAACTGAGAGGTTGTGAATTCGTGCTGCTATTTCAGCGCTGTCGTTTGCATTGAGCAGAGTTTTCATTAGCTATCCTTAGGTTCAAGATTGCATTGTTGGGAAGGGCTGAACTAGTCGCTTTGTGAAGATAGCAATTGAAATTGCGCTGTTCAACAATTATTTGGCTTCGCTGCAGTTCGACTGCATCGGATCCATCCACCGTCGTTAAGCGGGCGTCTCAAAAGCATTCTTTGTGGAACACCGCCAATTATTTGACTCCGATGTTCTGCGATCGTCAACGGCAGATTCTTCCAATAAAGATAGGACCCGCGCGAAGGTCAATCTCTTTGATTTGCCCTGGGGGAGGTTGATGTGCGAGCGTGCGGAGGTTATCTGGGAGGGGTCGTGCGCTGTGAATGGTGAACCCGACATGCGCCGGCCGTCGATGCCGGCGCATGAAGGGATATTCTTCTAATCGCTGAAAATCGGGGAGATCTGATATTCGGGAATAACTTCAACATTGTTCTTCAACATTGCCCAGACCGGGCAATAGGATTCCTCAGAGAGCCGTATTGCATCCATCATGTCCCTGTCCTGAGCGTCCGCCGAGTTGAGCGTAAAGTGGAGAAAGATCTTCTCGAACGCCGTCGGATGCTGTCCCCGGCGTACGCCCTGCGCGCGGACTTCGAATGATGAGACGCTCTTTTTCATTTTCCGAAGCAGTGTGATGATTGTGGATCCGCTGCATGACGCAAGACTCATGAGCAGGAGCTCGAGGGGCATGTATCCCTGGCCGTCGCCGATCGGAGGTTTGTAGTCGATCGTAATTGCCGGCTGCTGCCTTGAACCTGCGGAGAATTGTACTTTTTGATTAATGAGATTAAGTGAGATTTCCAGTTGTTCGGGTGTCATAGAAGGTACTCCATGATGTGAGCTTGAAAGAGGGATGAATCATGAGGTGAAAAGTAAACGACGAAGTCTATGTGAGGACCATCATACTCGCTTAGTCTGCCATTCTTTCGTCAAAGCCCCCCTCAACGTTTGCATGCTTCAACGACAGGGCGGCGGGCTGCCGAGATCAATTCAACAGCCTGCCGCCCGGAACGTTCTTACCAAATCTTCACGCGAACACTGTCCGACCGCCACATCGGGTCTCCCTGTTTGATGCCAAACGCCGAGTAGAATTCCGGCATATCGCTCAACGGGCCGATGACGCGGAATTTTGCCGGCGAGTGCTCGTTGCTCCGCACCTGGTTCGCGATCGCCTCCGGCCGTTCGTTGACCATCCATGCGAGCGCGTAGCCGAGGAAGAAACGCTGTTCCGGCGTTTCGCCTGCAATCATCACGCGCCTCTTATACTCATCGGTCTTCTTAAAAGCCTCATACCCCATCATGATGCCGCCGATGTCGGCAATATTCTCGCCCTGGGTAAGCTCACCGTTAATATGAAGGCTGTCGACGGCGATGTAGGAGTTGAATTGATCGACAACCATTTTCGTTTTTGTATAAAATTTGGCGCTGTCCTCGCTCGTCCACCAATTATTGAGGTTCCCCTTCTCATCGTACTTGCTTCCCTGGTCATCGAACCCGTGGGTGATCTCGTGTCCGAATGTTGATCCGCCGATCACCGAATAGAGAATAGCGTCGTCGGCCATTGTCCGTTCATACCCCGAGACAATGATGTTGCAGCCGGGGACGACAATCTCGTTGTTGGATGGATTATAATAGGCGTTGTACGTCTGCGGTTCCATATCCCATTCGGTCCGGTCGACCGGTTTCCCGAACTTCGCGATCATGAAGTTGAACCTCCACCTGTTCGCGTTCATCACATTGTGCACGAACGAGCTCCGGTCAATCGCCATGCCGGAGAGATCCTTCCACGTATCGGGGTATCCGACCTTCATGATGATGGCGTCGAGTTTCTTGAGCGCCTTGGTTTTGGTCTCATCGCTCATCCAGTCCAGCTGTTTTATCCGCTCGGCGTAGACTGCCTTGATGGCGTTCCCGATTTCCAGGAGTTTTGCTTTTGTCCCGCGGGGAAGATACTCAGCCACGTAGACCTGTCCTATCAACTCTCCGAGCGATCCGTCGGTCTGTTCGACGACCCGTTTCCATCGGGGCTTCGGCTCTTTGATACCGCGAAGGACGGTTGAATAGAATGTGAACGATTCCTGGTAGGTTTTGTCGTCCATATAGCGTGCCAAGCCTCGCACGAGGTGAAATTTCAGGTAATTTTTCCACTCTTCAAGCGTGAAGCTCTTGAGGTAGCCGTCCAGTGCGGAGAGAAATTCGGGCTGCCCGACGATCACCGTATCGATGGAGTTCAAGCCGCTATTCCTGGTGAAAAGAGACCAATTGAAATCCGGCGTCGACTCGCTCAGTTGCTTGAACGAAATCTTGTTGTAGTTCTTCAGCGGGTCGCGGGTGTCCTCCCGCTTGCGCGAGACTTTCGCGATGGCAGTTTCGATCTTCATGACCTGCTCCGCGGCAATCGCGGCCTTCGCATCGTCGTAACCGATAAGCACGAACATGTTCTTGAGATGCTGAAGGAATTTCGCTCGAATCATCGAAGCGCGCGAATCCGTATCGAAATAGAAATTGCGGTCCGGCAGACTGATACCTCCCTGCCAGATGAAGATCGCGTTCTTGCTGCTGATCCTGTCGTCCTGTCCCACACCGAAACTGAAGAGGGGCGAACCCGACGCGGCGTGGATATACGCCGCTGCTTTGGCGAGATCCTCGAGGCTTTTAATCCCATCGATCATCTCGAACTCACTCCTGAGATCCTTCATCCCGTTCTTGTTAAGGTCAACGCTGTCCATGCCGGTATAGAAGAAATCTCCGATCTTCTGCTTGTTGCTTCCCTTCGGTGCGTCGTGGAGAAGCGCCGAAGATTCGCAGATGTTCCGGATCTGGGCATTGATCGTGTCCTGAATCATTTGCCATAATCCGTTGTTCGGTTCGCTGGCAGGAATCGGATTCTCTTTGAACCACTTTCCGTTCGCAAAGAGGAAGAAGTCGTCGCCCGGTCTCACCGTTGAATCAATATGAGCGGCAAGCGGGTCGATCGATTCGCCCTTCGAAGATTGGCAGGACGAGGGAAGAGGGTGCAGGAAGGATATGACAGAAATCAGGAGGAGAAACGTAAATGTTTTCATATTGATGGGTGCCAGGTAATTAGGGATGATTGGAGTTTGTTTTATCGAGATCGCCCGCCATCGATATCGCCCGGCGGTTATCCGCCGCTACGCCAAAGCAAAATCGACTGCAGCAGTTGCATGGATCAGTGTGGTGTCGAAAACGGGACTATCGCACTCTTTTTGCTGGATAAGAAGCGGAATTTCTGTGCAGCCAAAAATAACGCCCGTCGCTCCTCTTCCCTCCAGGTTCTTGATGATTTGAAGATACCTTTTTTTTGTCTCTGTAGTGAAGATTCCTTTTCCAAACTCATCGTAAATCGACCGGTGAATGAACTCCCGATCGGATGCATCCGGGATGAGCGTTTCTATTCCATGCCTGGTCAGCCTGTCTCTGAAGAATGCCTGCTCCATCGTAAATTTTGTTCCGAGCAAGGCGGCCTTATGCACTTTTCGATTCTCGATTTCTCTGGCAGCGGCTTCGGCTATATGAAGGAGCGGTATACCTATTTTTGCCTGAACAGCATCGGCAACCATATGAGGCGTGTTGGCGCAAAGCAAAAGGCAATCGGCTCCCGCAGCTTCAAGCCGGCGCGCTATTCCCGCCAGCATTTCGCCCGCCTTCTTCCAACCTTCTGCGTCCGATGGAGGTTTGAAGTCTTCGAAATCCATCGAATAGAGAAGAATCTTTGCGGAATGAAGTCCCCCAGCGCGGCTGTTGACCATCTGGTTGATCGTTCTGTAATATTCTGCGGTGGAGAGCCACGTCGTCCCTCCGATCATACCAATTACCTTCAATACAGCATCCTTTCTGAAGAAGACAAAGCCAGTCACAAACCAAGCAAGCTCTGCTCGGTCAATCCCCGTATCAAGCCTGCAACAAAACCATTCTATTCAGCAAACTCAACGACATCCGCACGTATCATGACTTTGGGCCGAGTATAGATCAAGAGATTAAGGGCTTCGGAGTCATATCGAACATTGACGAGGGCAAGTCTCTTCCCTTCAACCGCTCCATACGTTGCTTCATAATTTTTCCAGAGATTTTCGAGCGCTTCTTTGTAGAGCATCCCTGAACCGCTCACGCGGAATGCCGCGAGGGTGTTCGTCGCCATTCCCATGGGAAACGACTCGCCAAAAAGATACCCGGCTTCGGACTCTCCCGACACATTGTGAGCTACAATCTTAAAGTTACCCCGCTGAAGCTGTACATCCGTCAGATTCGCAGATGGAAACATGCCCGAGGACGCACAACCGATCAATGTCAATGCGAAAACGAGTAAGAGGGAATTCGCGATGGCTTTTTTGTTCATGATGATGAATCCTCCTTCATTGGTCTGATATTGCTTCGAAGATGATGAGCTAACCTCCTGCTCCCGTCTTTTCGCCCGCTCGTTCGCCATAGAACTGACAGCATAAGAAGGAAGCGCCGGCTGCTCTGTTTGTTGTGGCTGAGAATGCTTGTTCATTATTCCGGCGGCTTCGATCTCCACATTTTCTGCGCACGTTCTCCGTACCATGCTCCGAGGAGCGAAAGGAGAAAGATCGAAACCAAGATTCCGATAAGATAGGGGACGTCCAGCAGGATGCTCGCCTCACTATACCGGGCGATGAAAACCCTGTAAGCGATAAACCAGAGGACGACCAGTCCAACGCCCGCAATCGCCGGTTCCAATATCGTGATGCCTTTGGAAAGGAAACCTGAAATTGCCGAAAGGATGATGGCGCCCCCAAATGACCATGCCCCGATGAAAACCGCTCCCTTCATGCCAATGGTGAAATTGCCGAACACTTCTCCGGCAACGAGAATTGGGAGAAGATAAAACACAACATACATCCCAAAGGTTATTCCAACCCAGTTCCATTGCAATTTTTGAGATTGATCGGCAGCATCCGCCATAACTGATCCTCCTCTTAGTGTGGGAATAAAGTTGGGTCGATGTTCTGTCCAATGTATAGCATGTCGAATAAATCCGCAATGGGAAGGAGACACATTCAATATCTTCCAAATCGGATTCCGCGGCTCATGATGAGAGGCTCAGAGAGACGCGCCCGCTAGACAAACTCATTCCGCACGGCCTGCGAAGACAATTTCCACGTGAGAAAGACTGCCACGGCGACGGCAATGACCGCTCCAATAGCGACTGCATATCCCCCCGCCGCAAACATCGACGAAGAATCAAGAAGCTGGCCGACGCCGGAATCTTCGGCGAAGGAACGGGCCAGGAAGTATCCCGCCGCGGAAGAGGCGAGAAAATACGCCGCCTGAAACCAGACTAGCATGATGTAAGAAAGCCTTCCCCACCTCATACGGCGAAACAGACCAATGGACGCGACGAGCGATGCAGCATTCAAGCCCAGACTCATTATCGTCGTTGTCAGCACCCAGGTGGGACTCAACAAAATGGAGCTGCCGCCCGGTTGAAATGCGTCGATCTGCTGCATCGCGAATTTATAGGCGGGGCTGTTGGTGAGACTAATGTAGGAAATAACCGCGATCAGATCGGTTCCAAAAAGAAATACTGCAGCGGCCGCAGAGGTAATTGCCAGGACAGAAACGAAAGGTGATTTTGGAGGTTTAAATTCAGCCTGCATGTTTACCATATTGATTGACATCAAGAGTACAGATTGCGGTATCCGGGGGAACAGGATGCAGAACTAATCTCATCAAAGCAAAGCCGAACCGCCATGGTGTTCAGTGCGCAAAGAAGAATTGTTGAAGTGTGAAGTAGGCATAAGTCCGATCCCCAGGCCAGCCATCCTTCGGAGCTGCGCGAAGTGCATTTCAACGTGGACCGCTGCCCCGCCTACGCGCGAAGGATTTTGTCCATGCACATTTTGTCCAATCCCATGATCTTGACCTGAGCGTCTGGATGGGCCTTTTTAACCTTCGCGTAGAGCAACCCTATCGCATCACAGCTGCCGCGGTGGATATAATGTTCGGCCTCTTCACTCTTCTTCCCATTCACGTAAAGCTGAGCGTTGTAGCTTCCGGCATTATTCTTGTTGCAGCGAAGTTCGATTTGTGCAGATTCGGCCATCTTGTTTTCTCTTCAATGTTCGTAGTTTGATAAAAGTCCTAAGGAGTCTTTCTCATGTGCAGAAACAGTTTACATCTTGCATCCAAGCGCGGGAAAACTTCGCAGACGAGTATTTCAATTAAGACTTCTGAAGAAGTCCATGATCACCCGGGGCGCGCTGATATCCTTATTTACATTACCAAGCACTCTCGGCCAATAGCGGAAGCCATCGTTCATGAAAATATGTCCGCCGTTGATCACCTTCACCAGTACGACCGTCTTTCCCGTTTGAGCGCATCGGTACGAGTACTTGATCGCCGTCGATTTATCTCTTTGGTCGACATCCGGATATGGATATTCCGTCACCGAGGTTGTATCGCCCTTGTCCAGAGTCAACCAGTATTGCATGGTGCGTGACGTGGAGATAACCTCTCCGCGCTGTTTGCCGTCGCCGGCCTTGACCAATCCGCCATTGTATGGATTTACCGGGTCGGAAGTTCCGTTCATCACGAGTATTGAAACAGGCTTGCCGCTTTCGGTGCAGTCGTCGTTCCCCTCGGCGGGAAGATTGGCGCTCACGGCTGCGATACCTTTAAATAATTCGGGGCATTCTTTCGCCAGCTTGAAACACATTTGAGCTCCGTTTGAATAGCCGGCCGCGAAAACTGCCGAATCGTTGATCCCAAACTTGTCCCTGTAGTATTTGATCATCGCCAAAAAAAAAGCAACATCATCGACTTTAAGCTTCTTTGCATCGAAGGTGCCCCCCTTTCTGCAGTCGTTCCAATACCTCCCGTAGCCTTGCGGATAGACGATGATCATATCCCGGTACTTATCTGCCATCCGGTCAAACTCATGACCCGAGAGCATTTGCATCCCTTTGGCCATCATGCCGGAGCCATGAAGTACAAAGATGAGCTTGGGTGAACCCTCCAGGTTCGAGGGGACATAATGATAGAAATCCCTTGTCAGATTGTCTATTCTCAGGCGATTTGAATGGAGTGCGCCCGAGCCCCTTGGCACTCTGCCGTAAGATGCAACGGCGGCGATCAGCATCAATGCGACAGATCCCGCAAGAATCCTCTTCAATCTACCTTCTCCTCGAATAATTGCGTCATAAAGAGATTGTGGACCGGCTTTGGATAACCCATATCGTCATAAATAATATGATATTAAAAGAACTAATTCCACTCGCAAGCCGTGTCGCAGTCTGACAATAGCGAATCTATTCGCACCGTCATGCCGACGTCCCAAAGGGATCCCTTAGGGAAAAGTCAGCATCTAAAGCGCTTTCTTAGATTCCGGCTGGAGTTTATCCCGCGCAAGCGGGACCGGAATGACAAGAATAATTCAAACTGACCCCCACTCGCAAGTAGTAGGACATTTTACCGATCACAGTAGATGTCCGATGCCCAATCCTGAAAATCGCGGCATGTTTGACTATCTTGAAAGCTAATTTGGCGAGGTGTCCGGCATTTCGCCGCCGATCCGAAGCACAGTTGTTCTGAAGATCTTCGCCGCCATTCGGATAAGTGGCGACGTCGAAGTCTGTCGATCTGCATATCCGGATGCTCTCCAGAAATCTGCATCCAATAATTGATGCAAGTGGGAGAACAACATTCCGACATTGGCGTCAATTTTTCGGTGGAGGGCTTTCAGGGTTTATGGTATCTTGTTTGTGTTGATGATATCCACGACAAACTTCTGGTGAGACATGAATGATCTTCCTTCAGTCCGGGAAATGGAACGGGCATATAGAACGAGCGATACGTCATACGACGGAGTTTTCTACCTGGCCGTTGCAACCACCGGTATCTTCTGCAGGCCCACCTGTGCGGCAAGAAAGCCGAAACCGGAAAATGTGCGTTACTACTCTACCGCCCGCGAAGCCTTGTTTGCGGGCTACAGACCGTGCAAAAGATGCCGGCCCCTCGAGTCCGTCGGCGCAACACCGCCGTGGTTGAAAGGCCTCCTGGCTCGTATTGACCGCAACCCTTCTGAGCGCTATTCTGATGAGTATCTTCGAACCATCGGAGTCGATCCTGCCGCTGCAAGACGGCACTTTCAAAAACATTTCGGCATGACATTCCAGGCATACTGCCGGGGCCGGCGGCTCGGGAAAGCACTCGAGCAAATCAGGCTGGGCGTTGACCTCGACGATGTAGCGCTCGGTTACGGATATGGATCGCATAGCGGTTTTCGCGATGCTTTTGCCAAGGCATTCGGCACCTCACCGGGAAGAAGCCGATCCACCGATTGTATCGTCATTGCGTGGATAGAGACTCCCCTCGGAGCCCTCGTCGCCGGTTCGACATCCGGGGGAATTTGCCTGCTTGAATTCACTGACCGAAGGATGCTTGATGCACAGTTCATCTCTCTCAGGCGCCATTTCAAGTGTGCAATAATTCCGGGGGAGAACAATCACATCGTTCAGCTTCGGAAAGAACTCAAAGAATACTTTGCCGGATCGAGGTCTCGATTTGAAGTGAAGAAAGTATTCCCCGGCACGGAATTTCAATTGAAAGTCTGGAATCAACTTCTGAAAATTCCCCATGGCAAAACAGCATCATACGAAGAACTCGCACGCAGGATCGGTTCTCCTGGCGCAAGCCGTGCCGTCGGTCATGCCAACGGACTCAACCGCATTGCTATTGTAATTCCATGCCATCGCGTGGTGAATAAAAACGGCGAACTTGGCGGATATGGTGGAGGGCCGTGGAGAAAACAGCGGCTCCTGGATTTGGAGGCAAAAGCTTACAGTGAACAGTTAGCAGTGATCAGTAAACAGTAATCAATAGCGAGCGCTGACCATAACTAATCACTGATTACTATTTACTGATGACTGATGACTGTTAACTGATCACCGAACGCGCTACCAATCGTGCTGCACCCTCAAACCGGCCGCCTATTTTTAGAAGTGTTTCTACCGAACGTTCTCCCCGGAGGATTGGCGAAAACAAGGTGTTGGCCATTGCATGGCTCTTCCATGCAATCCTCGGTCGTTTGCCGGGAAATCCTAAAGAAGCAGCTATTCTCCCCGCTGTTGTAACGCCATCCTGGATGGCAAAAAAAGTGCCCTGGCCGGTAAATGGTTCCGCCGTGTACCGCGCGTCTCCAATAAGGAATGAGCGCGGATGAAATGTCCTGCTTCTTCTTGGAGTGATCGGAAATGCCGATGAGATTTTCCCTAAAGGGGCCAAATACGGAGCTGTCTGAAGCACAAACTTATTTGTGTTGATCGTTCTCGACCTGAACATGTCAAAGTCCTCAAGAGCGAGGGCCGCTAACTCCCGCGTCGTCACTACCGCGACGTTTGCTTCAATTTCTGAGACACCCACAATTCCTCCATATCCCCCTTCGAAAAAGAACATCGTCACGCTGCGGCCAAGTGTTTCCGGACGAGCGGCCATAAACTGCACGCCCACTCTTCTCGATTCGCCGTCACCCTGGATGTTTATCTCCTTCCCTTTCGGCTCCAGCAGATGAGCGACCCTCGAATTCCGGCCATCGGCTCCGACGACGAATTTGCAGAATACTTCAAGTATCCCCGCCTGTCCAGCCATTTTTAATGAGAGCGACCATTCTTCATCTGATTCAGGATCACAGCCGATCGACTCTAATGAAGTTGACTGGAAGAATGTGATACCTGCCGCCACCGCTCTTTGGAGCAAGATCGAGTCCAGCTTGCTTCGCTTCATCGCCACAAAGGGGGAGCTCGACGAGGATAGATTCCCATCGCGGGAATTTTCAACACGAATCTTCAACACTCTGCCACCGCGGGAGGAGACAATTATCTGCTCGATGACCTGACTGCTCGCTGCTACTTCCTTATCGACTTCCATCAGACGAAAATAGTCCCACGAGCGGGGATTTATGCAGTCGCCGCAGATTTTATCTCGGGGAAAGTATGCTTTGTCGATCAAGAGGACAGAAACCCCATTCCGGGCAAGCATTGTCGCGCACGAAGAACCAGCCGGACCGGCTCCTATGACGACGACATCGAAATGAGTACTCGACTGATTTGTCATTGATCATACCTCCCGAAAACGAGTGCAGCATTGATGCCGCCAAATCCAAAAGAGTTTGACAAGATATAATCGACATGGGCAGGCCGACCGATATTTGGAACACAATCCAGATCGCAGTCGGGATCCTGGGCGGTTAGATTGATCGTCGGCGGAATGAAATCCTTCTGGAAGATCAAGGAACAAATGACCGCTTCGAGAGCGCCGGTGGCGCCGAGGGCGTGCGCATGCATCGATTTGGTGCCGCTCACCGGTATCCCGGAAGCCCTTTCGCCAAACACTTTCTTTATCGCGCCGCTCTCACATTTGTCGTTAAGCTGGGTCGCGCTTGCATGGGCGTTGATGTAACCGACATCAGCCGGAGCGATTCTCGCATCGGCGAGAGCATCATTCATGGCGCGAACGGCAGAGGCGCCATCGGGGCGCGGCTGGATGAGATGGAACGCATCGTTGTTGCACGAGTAACCAAGAATTTCTCCGTAGATATTCGCTCCCCTCCGAATTGCGGAGCCTAATTCCTCAAGCACGAGCACTGCGGCGCCTTCCCCCATCACGAAGCCGTCGCGATGAAGGTCAAACGGTTTGCATGCCGTTGCAGGGTCCGGGTTGGTCGTCATTGCGCGAATTATTGTGAACGCACTGAATGTCAGAGCATAGAGCGGAGCCTCTGCTCCCCCAGTGATCATGATATCGGCGTAGCCGTCGCCGATATAGCGGTACGCTTCTCCTATCGCAATAGCGCCGGAACTGCAGCTGTTCGAATTTGCATTGCTCGGTCCGGTAAAGCCATACGAAATCGCGATGTTGCTTGAGCCAGCCCCGCCGAACACTGTGAGAGCGAGATTCGGATCGACGGCTTTGATTCCCTCCTTCACATATCGTTCATGCTGAACCTCCGCTCCCGCCACTCCTCCAAGGGCAGTCCCGAATGTTACACCGATTCGTTCTTGCGGATGTTTTGGATCGTGCGGGAGCTTTGCGTCCTCGATAGCCATCCCAGCCGCCGCCAACGCAAGTTGGGCAAACCGATCCATCCGCCTGGATGTCTTGCCGTCAAAAAAATTGAGCGGGTCAAAATCAACGATTTCGGCGGCGACCTTTGTCTTGATCTGTGATGTGTCGAACCGCGTGATCTGCCGGATGCCATTCCGACCCGTACTGACGCCGTCCCAGAATCCATCCTTGCCGTGGCCAACGGGCGTAAGCGCGCCGAGACCTGTGATGACTACTCTTCTCTTCGCCATAATTTAGCAATTTCCTTTTTGGATCTGTGCATCGAAAGCTCAGCCACTGCGGTTCACGCAGCAGGCTGCTGAGTGGGGCCCGATTCAAGATGGAGCTTCATATGTTTGAGTGTCTCATTAGCGACGTAATGAATGAAGAAATTTCCGATGATCCGATCCGCTACGAATCTTCCGATGATCGGGATCGTCGGCTTCAGCTCATGGGATATTGTCACCAGTACACCATCTGATGTTTCGCGGAAACTCCAGACAACGTCCATTCCTTTTGTGAACGCTTTAAGGTGGTGAAACCTTACCTCCATTCGTTCCGGGTCTATTTCTTCTTCAGAGGTCCAATTGATCGGAATCCATCCTCTTCTCGCCGCCATAACGACAACATTCTTGCGGGGAGATTTCATCAAAAATCGTATCCATCGATAATGGGGTAAAATCGCCGGCCACTGCTCAAGGTCTGAGGCAGCCTGAAAGACCTTGTCGCGCGCCGCGTTGATAAGTATGGAGTTCTCTTTGTGCATCACTTTTCCTTCACGACAACCAGACGAAACAATGGTGCATGAAATATTCTCACTGGCTGAATTCCTGCTTCGCTCGCCATCGCATCCAGTTCGTCTTTTCGATATGCGCGCAAAACAGAGAGGACGCTGTCATACCGGGTCATTGGGTTGCGTGTGGTGACCCTGCTGTACACCCAGGCCGATACTGCTCCGGAGAGACTCCTCGACAGATCATTCACCACAAATCCAACGCTGCTCAGTCGGTTCATTTCGCGGAGGATCTTGATCCCCTCCCCTCTCGTAAAATGGTGGATGGCAAGCGAGCAGGTGACAAGATCGAAGCTTGCGTCGGCGTACGGGAGATCCAGTATGTCTCTTCGCTCAAACTGGATCTCCTCCATGCCGCCGACGTATGACCGGGCCGTCTGCAGCATTATTTCATTCCTGTCGACGGCGGTGATACGGACTTTTCTCCCGGCGCGCAGGAACGCACTGACGAGTGAAAGGGGTTGATCTCCCGAACCCGTCGCAAGATCGAGGATGGTGATCGTATCGCCGGAGTTTTTCTTAAGGCCAAGCGGCAACGCCGCATTCCGTAAAGCCGACAAACCGCCGAAGTGGCGATTAATAGTCCGCAGATTGCGAAGGTCGTCTTCCAGGACGGCCTGGTTCGCATCCGGGCGGTCCATCATTTCCAAAATCCCATCGGCAAATTTTCTTTTCACGAATCGGCAGGCTCATTGAGATGGTTGAAAGAATGTCTCTCCGTCAGCGGAGGCCCCCATTTTGTTGAAGAGTCTGATGGAAACTGTCTCACATACACCGCGGAACGCTTTTCATAACCGATCCCCCTGTCCGTTGCGAGAAATGATTCAGGAACATCCTCATGCGTGCGGCCGCTAACCGCAGTGTGTTCCGAGAAAACTGAGCAGCAGCGGCCACGCCTGTTCAGCAGACTCTTTATGGTATGCCGCGCGGGCATCGCAGAAGAATCCGTGCTCTGCCTCGGAGAATTCGATGTTTGTGTATGTTTTGCCCGCAGCCCGGAAGGCGTCGACGATCGAGTGGATATGTTCCGGCAGTATTCGTTTGTCGCGGCCTCCCCAAAACATGAGAGCTGCACCACGGAAGGCGGGAACACGATGGAGGAGCGTTTCAGCTATCCCTGCTCCATAAAAACTGATTGCCGCTTTTACAGGAACCATGGAATTCGCCTGAAACGCAAAGCGTCCCCCCATACAAAACCCTATGCACGCCGTCCGATTGCCATCGACGGAAGGATCTTTCTCGAGCCATTCGTACGCGGCGAGGATGTCGGCCCCGACGGTTTCTTCCTGAAGCGCAGCGAAGTGTTTTTGAACGCCAGGAAAGTCTTTGTAGTCTCCCTCGATACCCGCTCCAGTCCGGTGATACATTTCAGGGGCAACTGCGACGTACCCTTCGCGTGCGAAGCGATCAGCGACATCCCTGATATGGGCATTAACACCGAACGCTTCCTGGAAGACGATGATGCCCGGATGTTTTCCCGCAGCCTGAGGGCGCGAAGTATACATTCGCATCTCCGTTCCATCAGAGACCTTGAGCGTCACATACGAGTTCATCGCGGCGTCCCTTTTATTTAAGCGTTCGGTTCAGTGTCCGTTCGGCATCTCGAGATCGATTTGGTCCGAAACGGTTGCTTCCCTCTCCTCGTCATTCAATGTTCCAAAAACAACATCCCACATCGGCGAGCTCACACCGTAGTTAATATCGGCATCCTTATAGTGGTGTCGAAGATGATGCCTTCTCAGATAATTGCCGAGCTTGCTTCTCATTGGAAAATGATGGATGGCATAGTGCACCATGTCATAGCAGAGGTAACCGCTGATGAAGCCGGCGAAGAAAGGATAGCAATATTTCGTCCCGAAAACCACTCGAAACAGGAAAAAGAAAAGGAGAGAAAGAGGGATGCTGATGGCTGGAGCCATTACGAGTCTTCGCGAATCGTTCGGGTAGTCGTGATGGACACCGTGCATGATGAAGTGGAGGCGCTTTCCCCATCCGGAATCAGGGACGAGATGAAAAATTTCACGATGAAGCAAGTACTCCGTCAACGTCCAAACGAGAAGGCCGCTGCAAAACAATATCACCCGGACAACGGCACCGGCATACATCTGAGCTGCATAGAGTGAATAGAAAACCACCGGCACGAATATAACGAGGGGGAGCGCTGGATGGATGTGCGTAAAGAGCTCCATGAATTCAGAATCAAACATTCTTGCCGACTTGTCCTCGTTAGATACATAGTTCTTCATATCTCCTCCTCTCTATAAAATAGTTGGGTTCACTCTTTGGGGTTGGCTCAGGATTAGACACACTCACATAAACAATGGTTTGGGCTCGGTTAGTTTCATCTACCAAATAAGTTAAGGTCTATAATCGTGCCTAAAAGTTGACAAAACGCGCCTAATTGGTTGATTATTCGCATGCTATTGCCGATATTTGCCCCACAAACTAATGTTGGGATTGAAGATGGACTCCTTCCCGAACAAAGACCGTCCTTTTTTCTTCAAAGTGTCCATGTAATCTTCTCCTTTGAGACTGAACAATGCTCGGGATCACTCAATAAACATGGAGGCTCAATGCCGGAGCAATACCCTTACGTAACCCGCCTTGACATAAGATTTAGACACTTCGAATTGATAGACATTCCCTCGATGGTCAAAGAGTGTCGGGATAAGTGGTTCAATCAAACTCTCACAAAAGTGAACGACAGCGTTGTCAGGGTGGGAATTATTGAAGGCGAGTATCACTGGCACAAGCACGACAAGGACGATGAATTCTTTTTCGTTCTGGAAGGTCAGCTCCTGATCGACCTTGAAGACAAAACACTAACACTGAACCCCTTCCAGGGAATGACAATTTCCCGGGGCGTGCTGCACAGGACGAGGGCCCCCCATAAAACCGTGATGCTGATGGTGGAAACCAGCGCCATCCGGCCAACCGGCGATTGAGCTTGATGGTCCACCCTCCCATTCTTAAGATCCTCTCGAATGACCGTTGACATTCGAAATATTCTTGCCAAAAGTCCTGAAACTCTCCGCAGAGTTCTGACGATCCCGCATGCCGCAGCGTTTGGCTTCCTTCTTTTGACCCTGGCAACCGCAGGCCGTTATGGTTTCTACGGAGATGAGCTCTACTATTTTGCGTGCAGCAAGCATCTCGACTTTGGGTATGTGGATCATCCCCCGCTTGTCGCGGTGCTGACGTTGGTCGATACATGGATATTCGGCGAAACGAAATTCGGGCTTCGGCTGATGTCCGGTCTCGCGGGAGCAATAACGGTCTTGTTCTCAGCGAAAATTGCGGAGGTGCTTGGCGGCGGAAAACCTGCCCAGAGCCTCGCTGCGTTATCGATCTGTTTCGCGGCGGCGTTCCCAGCCATTTCCAGTTTCTTCTCGATGAACCCCGTCGACATCACCCTCTGCACGGTTCTCATCTACTTCCTCATCAAAACGGTAGATTCGCCTTTTCCACAACGATGGCTTGCGCTAGGCATTCTCGGGGGGATTGGGATGCTGAATAAATACACCTTTCTCGTGTTGGCTTTTTCGTTCTTGATTTCTTTCGTCGCAGCGAGGCGTTGGGACGTGCTGAAGACAAAATGGCTTTATCTCTCCGGACTGATGAGCCTGTTGATTTTCTCTCCGCATATCATATGGCAAATCGAGCACGGCTGGCCTACGCTCGAATTCATGCGCAACGCTACCAAGTATAAGAACCTGTCTTTGACCCCGTTCGCATTCGTGGGTCAATTGATCATCGGATTGAATCCGTTCACGCTCCCGCTGTGGCTGTCAGGCCTCGGGTATCTTTTCTTTGGGAGGGAGATGAAGAAGTATCGTTACCTTGGATGGATGGCCGTTGTGTTTCTTCTTGTCTATATGTTCCAGAACTCAAAATTCTACTACGTACTACCGGTGTTTCCTCTCCTGCTGGCTTCCGGTGCTGTGGCGGTTGAAATCTTCTCCATTCGCCACAAAATAAGTTGGCCAAGGCGAGCACTGATCTCAGCGGTGGTAATCTCCGGCAGCATGCTCATGCCGCTTGCAGTTCCGTTGCTGCCGATCGAACAATTTGTTTCTTATGCAAAAACTCTCGGCCTTTGGAATCTCGTCAGAATGGAAAAAGGCGAAGGAGATATGCCGCCGCTCCATTTTGTTTATCGGTTTGGGTGGGAGGGGTTGGTCGATTCGGTCGGAGTAGCGTATAACGCACTCCCTGAGGACGAAAGGAACAAGTGCGCAGTCCTCGCATCCTGGTATGGAGTCGCCGGAGCGATAGACCATTTTGGCCCCGGTCATGGTTTGCCGCCCTCTGTTTGCCCGCGCAACAGTTACTGGACATGGGGACCCCGCACGTACTCCGGGGAGCTAGTACTTGCTGTTGGTTATGACGCCGCGTACCTGGAACAATTCTTCGGCAGTGTAAAGCGGGTTGGGTTTTTCAAAAAATCGTACGGTTACGATGCGGAGATTTGTCTCTGCAGAAAGCCGAGGGCGCCGCTCTGGCAGATGTGGCCTCAATTCAAAAAGTTCATTTGAAAGCATGATCGAGAAATGTCATCGAGCCAAGATCAGCGTGCGCATGAGTTTGGCGATCCCGTCACGTGTGGAGCACAGGCTCAGCTTCAGCGGCGCCAAAAGCATCCCTTCGGAAGAGTCCGAGTAGTTTCAGTAGTGCGCAAGAATGGACGCCCGCTCGCGCGAACATGACAAAGCAGAAAGCTAATTCAGGCACAACACCTTCATGTTCACGGCGAAGAGGGCGACTATCGGGGACAATTCTCGGCAACCGCGGGATTCCGGCGAAGTTCAACGCCAGACTCCACGTAAAGAACGACGTAGTATTGGCATCTCGCTTAACTGACCTGAGCAGGAATGCAGATCATGAAACGACATGAAACAGAATCAATTTCCGCAACCAGAAAACTTCTGTTCTTCTTTGGAATAATGTTGTCGTTGCTCTCCATGATCCAATCCAAGGGAGAGGCGCGGGCCATTTCGGAAGTTCAAGGAAAGAAGATTGCCTGTTTCCTTGCCGACGACTTCCCGACAGTGGACGCTCCGCGCATCGATCCGATCGTCTTGAGACGATCACTCAGGGAATTCGATGTCGAATATATCGCAAATGTGGATTCTGTCAGCGTCCGCCTTACAAACGCGCGATTTAAGGAACTCGTTCTTCCCTACGGAAGTGCTTTTCCGGTTCAAGCATGGCCCGCGATATATGATTTCCTTTTGCACGGCGGCAGTCTGGTCGTACTTGGAGGATCTCCCTTCCACCAGCCTGTCATCAGGGAAAGGGGAAAATGGGTTTTCGGAACAGCCCAGCCCACGTACGCCCACCGTTTATTGATCGGACCGGCAGATTTAATCCTCCTGAACTCGTCGCCGTTCTATAATAGCAATTCCAGCATGATAGTTCCTGAGGGATCCGATTTCGATGCAAGCTCGTTGTCACTTCCCACAAAGGTCTATGAGCTGACTGTCCGGTTCACAACTCGAAATGATTATACGAACGAAATCGGTACCGCCGGACCACGCGATGCTGTTATGCTGCCGCTTGTTCATATTGTCAACGGCAACGGCCTGCCGGTCGCCTCTCCCCTCGTGGAGATCGACCGGCTCCTCGGCGACGAAGCGGGAGGCCGATGGATTCTCGAAACCTCGGACGCGGTCCTGAGTGCATCGGCAATTGAGTATTGCGTCGGCAGGGCGCTGGAAGGATCTGCAAGGATCGAGAGCAATCCTTTCCAGGCGTGCGTCGACGAAAATGGAATCCCTGAAGTCAGAGTAAATGAATTCCGTCCTCTCCCGGACAATAACGATCTTCCCTCTTCGCACGCGAATATTGTCGTTTCAAACTCTCAGGGCAAACAAGTTTTTGAATCATCGCTGGAATTGCGAGGCACGGCAGAATTCAAGTCAGGAATTGTGCAGATCAGGCCCGCCAAACCGTTAGAGCCAGGCTTCTACAAAGTGGAAGTCGGAGATCGGGGTGCGAAATGGAGACCTCATACATCCCTCTCAGGATTTTGGATAAGAGATACAAAACTCATGTCTTCGGGCCCTCACCTTTCCGTCTCACGGGATTGGTTGTTGAAGGATGGAAAAGTATTCCCCATCATCGGCACAAGTTATATGGCAGCCGACGCAGGAAGGAAATTCCTGATGGAGCCAAACCCATATTTATGGGAAGCAGATTTTGCGCGGATGGAAAACCTTGGGATCAACTTCGTCCGCGTTGGTCTCTGGACGGGGTGGCAAAAAATAGTGCTGGACCCTGGAGCGATGGACGAGGGATTTTTGAGATCGCTGGATGCGCTCATTCATACCGCTGCCAGGCATAATATCGTCATCTGTTTTAACCTCTTCGCATTTCTCCCGCCGGCAAACGGTGGAACGAATCCGTACCTGGACCCGCGCGCGATCGAATGGCAGCATTCGTTCGTCTCATTGATTGCATCGCGGTACAAAAATACAGGTTGGATCAACTATGATCTCATCAACGAGCCGTCGTATTCGCCCCCCGACAAGATCTGGAAAGAGCTGCCGATTGGCGATGAGTATGAACGTGCTGCCTGGAATGGATGGTTAACGGAGCATCATCGGGGTGATCCGGCTGAAACCCTCGACAATTGGCGCGACGGGAGCGGCGACCTGTTCTCCATGCCGGGCTCCGACGAATTAGCCTACCAGCAGATCAGAGAGTACCGGCGGCCGAGGAAGGGACTCGATTTCGAACTCTTCTCGCAAGATGTCATAACGCAGTGGGCCGGAGATCTTCGCGGCGTCATCCGTTCTGCAGGCGGCGATCATTTGGTCACGCTCGGACAGGATGAGGGGGGAATGTCCCTCCGCTCATCGCAGCAGTTCCACTTCCCATCTGTCGATTACACTTCCATGCACACATGGTGGCTCAACGACCATCTCTTGTGGGACGCAGTATCGTCGAAGGTTCCGGAGAAGCCAAATCTCATTTCCGAAACCGGGTTGATGCGCCTGGAGAACATCGACGGCGAACCTTGGCGATCCCCTCTCGCTGCGCGGGAACTCCTCGAGCGAAAATTCGCCTATGCGTTTCAGGGGAGGGGTGCCGGCGTTGTCGAGTGGTGCTGGAACATCAACGAGTTTATGACCTCCGAAAACGAGGTAGGCATCGGCTTAACCCGGGCAGACGGCACTATGAAGATTGAAACGGAAGTGATCAAGGAGTACTCGGACTTCTTCAGCAAGGCCGCTCCCTTTCTTGGCGACTACGAAAAAGACTCGGTTCTGATCGTCATCCCGGATGCCAGATTGTTTTCGGGATTGCCGGATGCCATGACGGGAGTTCAGATGGTTGTAAGAACATTGGCAGACAATTTCGGGATAGTTCCGACTCTGCTGTCGGAGTTCAAGTTGTCGGAAGAGAGGCTAAGAGGCATCAAACTCGTCATCGTTCCGGATGCGGGAATGATTTCAGACACCGCCGCGGTACAACTCTATGCAGCTTCGTTAAATGGAACAAAGGTCCTTTTCACCGGAGCCGTCGAAGGAAACGAGTACGGAAAGCAATCGCGAGCATTCCTATCACTGGGACTCTCCCCCGAGAGCCAGCCGGTAAGTCATTATGAATCAACGCACTGGAGCACGGTTTCTGGAGATCGGAATCTGCCCGTTACTTTCAGTTCGGGGAAAAGCGAATACCTTCGCAAGAGCAACTCGCAACAGCTTGATACTCTGAGAGGAAACGTCCTCAACGAGCCTCTCCCGATTGAATTAGCAGCGGAAAAAGAACCGGTGAACGCGATGCTGGATGCAGTCCTGAAATATGCCGGAATCCATTCCGATATTAGGGACACGCGTGTGGCGACAAGAATATTAGTATCGGGGACATCGGCGCTTATTGTTTGCGTGAACGAATCATCGGTTAGTGTTACAAGGCAGGTCTCCTTCGGCGGGCACTGGATCGATATTCCCGTCGAGGCCGGGCGTACAAGACTTGTCCTTGTAGAAAGGCGAAGTGGAAAGATAATTGCCGCGACCGATGGAGAGCAGATCGGGCAGAAATGAGTGCGAGATACGAGTTCTAAGTGATACGTAATTGGCAAGACAACCATCACAGGACAACTGCGCAAGATGAATCGCAGAACATTCATCAGGACCACAGGCCTTTCTCTGGCTGCGACGTTTATCAGCGATTCCGCGTTCGCCTTAGGAAGTCAGCAACAGGAACAGTCGATCCATCTGCCGGATGAGGTATATGGAATCATCGACGGCGAAATGATCCGGTTGGAGAAAGGAGGAAATGAACTTTGGACTTATAAAGATATCAGCGTCCGGCTTCAGAATACGGAGACCGGAACCGCGGTATTGATTCATGCGCCGAAGGTGAGACTCTCCTCCATCACCCTCGAATGGAAATATCCTAACGAAAGTTCTCCCCTACTGTTGAACGATCATTGGGAACGAACCTACGGAGACATTTCGTGGCACGAGCCAACAGACCTGGAGATCCTCCCTTGGTATTTTTTGGAAGTGAACCGAGGTACCGCTAACGGATTTGGAGTAAGAACAGGCGCAAGCTCTTTCTGCTTTTGGCAAATCGCGAAGGGAGTCTTGAGTCTGACAATCGACACCCGATCCGGCGGGAATGGAGTGCTGCTCGCAGAGAGAGAGCTAAGAGCCGCGGAGATAGTAACCGTCTCTGGTGAATTGGATGAATCCCCTTTCCAGACTGCAATACGATTCGCAAAGCTAATGTGCGAAAAACCCCGGCTGTCGAAGGATCCGGTCTACGGGATCAACGATTGGTATTTTAGCTATGGAAACAACTCCGAGAAGCTGATCATGAAGCACACGGAAATGATGGCTCCGCTTGCAGATGGACTGGCGAATCGGCCATTCTCGGTGATCGATGCCGGCTGGTTTCAGAATCCCCCTTCGCTGCCTGACGATTGCTGCTGGGGAGATACCATGGGGATGGCAAATCACAAATTCGGAGATATGGCATCGCTCGCCGGCAGGATACAAAATACCGGCATGCGCCCGGGACTCTGGACTCGACCTCTTTGTGCGAGCTACAAAGATCCTGCATCCCTGATCCTTCCTGTCATCAAAGGGAGGGAAGAAGGCAAGCCGGTGCTTGACCCGACGATTCCGGAAAACCTGGAGAGGATACAAAACTATTTCAAACTCTATCGCCAGTGGGGATATGAATTGGTGAAATTCGATTTTACCTCTTTCGACCTTTTTGGCAAATGGGGATTCGAGATGCTGAAGGATAAATCTATGACGTCGACCGATTGGAGCATGCACGATTCCAGCAAGACCAACGCGGAAATCGTGTTGGATCTCTATCGTGCCATTCGTGGAGCCGCCGGTGAAACGTACATTATCGGTTGCAACACCTTCAGTCATTTATCGGCGGGCATTTTTGAGCTGAACCGCATAGGCGACGATACTTCAGGGAATGAGTGGCAAAGAACGCTTACCATGGGGGTGAATACATTGGCGTTCAGAGGGATCCAACATAATACGTTTTACGCCGCCGATCCTGACTGTGTCGGCATCACTCCAAAGATCCCGTGGGAGAAGAACAGACAATGGATGAACCTTGTGGCGAAGAGCGGCGTCCCCCTCTTTGTCTCTGCACAGCCAGAGGCAATAGGATCGTTACAAAAGAAGGAAATCAAAGAAGCATTTGATCTTGCATCACGAAAAATGCCGATCGGTGAACCTTTGGACTGGATGGAGACACCTCTTCCGAAGAAATGGAAATTGAACGGCGAGGTTGAGGTCTTTGACTGGAGCTGAACGCTCTCCCGCGTTAAGCTCAATCATACTCAGACACCAAGAGGTGTCCCAGTTCGACGACGCCGAGGCTTTGCACAATTGTCGTTCCGACGGTCCCAAGGGATCTTCCAAAGGAGGCCCTTAGACCATTGGGGGAAAAGTCAGCATCGAGAGCGCATTCTAAGATTCCGGATGGAGTTTACCCCGCGTAATCGGGCGCCGGATTAACGAGAATAATTCGAACGGACAATAAAATGAACGCGAAAGTAATAACAATCATCGCAATTTCATACGCCTACGGATTCCTGGAATTCTACATTGGCCGGCGTCAGAGGCGAACCGGCAAAATCGTTCAATCTGGAGATAAGGGGAGCCTATGGCTCTTAACTCTCTCAATCGCGATTGGATATGCCCTTTCTTTCGGGGTTGGGGCGGCGGGAATTGGCAGGATGGGTCACTGGACCGCTTTCTTTGGCGTCGGACTTGCTCTGATCATCGTTGGCTTGGGGATCAGAATCTACTCCATTAAAACGCTCAAGCAGCAATTCACCTATACGATCACTGAGATTGAAAACCATTCGTTGATTGAGTCCGGGCTCTACAAGTGGATCAGACATCCAGGATACTTGGGGCAGCTGATCATTTTCGCAGGAACAGCGCTCGGACTATCGAATTGGCTCTCCGTCGTCTTGATGATGACATCGGTCATGCTTGGTTATTCGTACCGGATGGGTGCCGAGGAGCGATTTATGCGGGAACATTTTGGCGATGCCTACGCGGGGTACCAGAAGCGGACCAAAAGGTTGATTCCCATGGTCTACTGAGTTGCTGGAACCTCAAAAATACAATCGCGGGATATTTTCGCATTGGGGCTCTACTTCTTGAGTTTAGCCATTGCTTCCCGGAAATTTTTGGTGAGTCTCTCAGCGCGGTCAGTCAACACGGAATATTTTTCTTCTTCGATCGCCTTCTTGTCAAGCAAATCGCTTCCTATCCCAACCGCGACTGCTCCGGCAGCAACCCACTCCCCCACATTTTCGACCGTTACTCCTCCCGTCGGCATGAGCCGAATATGCGGGAATGGTCCGGCGATGTCCTTAAAATACTTCGGGCCTAGCGAAGTTGCGGGAAATACCTTGATGACATCCGCCCCTGCGTTCCAGCCGGTGAGAATTTCGGTGGGCGAAAAGCAGCCGGGCATGCAGACAACGTCCTTCTCTTTGCACACAGACAGAATCTCCAGATTGAGAGCCGGTCCCACCACGAACTTGGCCCCCGCCTTGATTACGTCGAGCGCACCGGACTTGTCGGTGACTGTTCCGGCTCCGACGAGCACATCTGACGGGGCGTTGCGCGCCATTTCCGCGATGACATCGACAGCTCCCGGAACCGTCATCGTTATCTCAATGCATTTGACCCCGCCGGCTCTGATCGCGTCGACAACTTTAGAGAGCCGCTTCGGATCTTTCATGCGGATAACCGCGACAACGCCTGAGGCTAGAATTTGAGAAAGAACTTCTTGTCTTGACATGGAGATCCTCGTGAGATCAATCGTAGGTTGAGATTAAAGTTGAGTAAGAGAATCCGCTTCCCTCTGCTAGCGCGCCATCCAACCGCCGTCGACAATCAAGACGTGGCCGTTGACATAGTCAGATGCAGGTGAGGCGAGAAACACCGCCACCCCTTTCAGGTCTTCGGGCAAACCCCAGCGTCCCGCCGGAATCCGGTCGAGGATAGATTTTGCCCTAGCTGCATCTTCACGCAGCGGTTTCGTATTATTGGTGGCCATGTACCCGGGTGCGATAGCGTTGACGGTGATGCCCCGAGAAGCCCACTCGTTTGCCAACGATTTGGTTACCTGGGCGACTGCTCCCTTGCTGGCAGCGTACGATGGGACAAGGATGCCCCCCTGGAACGCAAGGAGAGACGAAATGTTGATGATCTTTCCGTACTTCCTCTTCATCATGTCTTTCGCTGCCGCCTGGCAAAAGAAAAAGACCGTCTTCGAGTTAATCGCCATGACATCATCCCAGTCTTTTTCAGAATAGTCAATTGCAGGCGTGCGTCGAATGATGCCGGCATTGTTGACCAGGATATCGACCTTCCCGAATTCTTCCAATGTTTGCCGCATGATCATTTCAATCGGCGCGATCGTGGAGAGGTCAGCAATGATATTGATGACACGCCTCCCCGCAGCCTTCACCTGTTCGGCTGTTTCCGAACAGCCGGTCCTGTCAACGAGCACGATATCCGCGCCCGCTTCTGCAAGCCCTACCGCCATCCCGGCTCCGAGTCCTGTGCTACCTCCTGTGACAATTGCCGTTTTACCTGATATGTCGAATCGATTGTTCACTGTGCCCTCAAATGTTGGATAGTACCTTTTCCGGAAGAATGACGTGGACGCTTTTCCCGCCTGAAAACGGCGGGATCAGCATGACAAACACAACTGCACTGAACTGAATGTCTTCTTTTGAGATGGCATCTAGACAATATATGTCGACGACGCTGTCTCTCCGCCGCGGCCGGTCCAATTCGTATGGAAGAATTCGCCGCGCGGCTTGTCGACTCTTTCATACATATGCGCCCCGAAATAATCGCGCTGCGCTTGCAACAGATTCGCCGGAAGACGTGCGTTTCTGAACCCATCAAAATAATTGAGAGCCGTCGCCATGGCCGGAACCCAGATGCCGTTAAGAATCGCAGTCGAGAGGACACGGCGCCATGCATCCTGCGAGCGGTCGATCGTCTCCTTGAAGAACGGATCGAGCAGAAGATTTGAGAGTCCCGGATTTTTGTCGAACGCTTCTTTGATCCTTCCAAGGAATTTGGACCGGATAATACATCCACCCCTCCAGAGGAGGGCGATACCTCCGTAATTCAAATTCCAGTGATACTCTTCGGCCGCCGCTTTCAAGAGAACATACCCTTGCGTGTAAGAGACGATCTTGGAAGCATAGAGCGCTTGCGCCAGATCGTTAAGGAAAGCCTTCTTGTCACCAGTGAATTTCGGTTTCGGCCCCTGCAGGATCTTTGATGCGGCCACCCTGTCTTCTTTCGTCGCCGATAGACAGCGGCCATAGACCGCTTCGCTGATCATCGTTAGAGGGATTCCAAGGTCGAGCGAGGAGACGCTCGTCCACTTTCCCGTTCCCTTCTGCCCGGCCGTGTCGAGAATCTTGTCGACAAGGGGAGAGCCGTCGGCATCCTTGAAGGCGAGGATGTCCCGTGTAATTTCGATCAGGTAACTGTCGAGTTCACCTTTGTTCCATTGTTCGAAAACTTCGTGCATTTCCTGGGCCGTCATCCCGAGAAGCTCTTTCATGATTTGGTAGACTTCGCAGATCAGCTGCATATCGCCGTACTCTATGCCATTGTGAACCATTTTCACAAAATGTCCTGCTCCGTTTTCGCCGACCCAATCGCAGCAGGGAGTCCCGTCGGCGACCTTTGCCGCGATCGACTGGAAGATCGGCTTTACATACGGCCAGGCTGCCGGTGATCCGCCCGGCATGATTGATGGTCCCTTCAAGGCCCCCTCTTCACCGCCGGAAACGCCGGTTCCGATGAAGAGAAATCCTTTCGACTCGAGATACTTCGTGCGGCGAATGGTGTCTGGGAAATGGGAGTTGCCTCCATCGATTACGATGTCCCCCTTTTGAAGATGAGGGATGATCTGTTCGATGAATTCGTCCACCGGTTTGCCGGCCTTCACCATCAGCATGATCTTGCGGGGTGTCGAGAGAGCCCCGACAAGCTCTGCGATTGAGTGTGTTCCGATAATCTTTTTGCCCTTTGCTCTGCCGTTGACAAAGTTATCGACCTTTTCGAGAGTGCGGTTGAAGACCGCGACTGTGAAGCCGCGGCTCTCGATGTTGAGGACCAGGTTCTCACCCATGACTGCAAGTCCTACTAATCCGAAATCTGCCTTTTCATTCATTATGATAGTTTTCGCTTTCTGATTGCTGTTATTCTTGGTTTATGCCTAATTGAGTGTTCATGTCTGCTGCAAACTTACCGTTGGATGCGCGCCGATCCTCCCTTTGCAAATGCGCGAACCTGCTCGACTGTCGCCATTGAGGTGTCGCCGGGAAATGTCGTCAACAACGCGCCGTGTGCCCAGCCAAGCTTTACTGCCTCTTCCGGCGTTTCGCCCGACAACAATCCGTAGAAGAATCCGCTGGCGAATCCATCGCCGCCGCCGACCCGGTCGAGAACGGCCAGATCGCATGTTGGGCCTGTGTACGTCTTGCCGTCGATCCACGCCACGGCACTCCAGCTGTGATGGTTGGTGGAATGAACTTCCCGGAGTGTGGTTGCGACAACTTTTACCTGGGGATGCTTCGCGATGACCTTATCTATCATGCCGAAGAATGCGCTGGGATCGAGCTTTGATTTCGCTGCGACTTCCGGCCCCGGAATCCCGAGTCCCTTTTGCAAATCTTCCTCGTTGCCGACTAACACGTCTGCGTTCTCGACAATACGAGCAACAACCTCGACAGCCTTCTTCTCTCCCCCCCAAATATTCCAGAGCTTCTCCCGAAAATTGAGATCGAAGCTGACAACAGCCCCGGCTTTTTTAGCCGCCTTCATTCCTTCGATAATGAGTTCCCCCGTCGTTTGAGAGAGAGCAGCGAAAATTCCGCCGCTATGAAACCAGCGCACGCCTCCTGCAAAAATGGCGTTCCAGTCAAAATCTCCCGGCTTCAATTGAGCTGCCGCTTCGTTGCAGCGGTTGTAAAATACCACGGGGGCTCGGACGCCCTGTCCGCGATCGCTGTAGACCGCCGCCATGTTTGGGCCGTTCACGCCGTTATGTTTGAATCGTTTATAAAACGGTTTCACTCCCATCGCTCTTACCCGCTCCGCGATCATATCGCCGACGGGGTAATCCACCATCGCCGTTACGATACCGGTGTTCATACGAAAGCAATCTGCCAGGTTTGCGGCGACATTAAATTCTCCTCCACTCGTGTGAATCTGGCACTCAGTTGCTTTTCTGAACGGAATGATGCCTGGATCCAACCTGTGAACGAGCGCTCCCAGGGAGACAAGATCCAATGCTCCGCCGGATTGAATTTTCAAACCATTACTCATCTATTACTCCTTCTTCTTTTGTCTTTTATATGACCGGGTCCGGATAGAACGCCCCGAGGCGAGCGCAGAAATCGAGTTGTTGCAACCGATCAGTCGCTGCCCAGGAAGATCGGACGCAAGTGTCGTTCATAAATATTCTCTGTGACTCCCTCGCCGATGGTAGCCTCCGATTTGTCGAGGGCTCCGATAAACCGCTCTCCCATTTCCGCCGCAACTTTGAAACCGATGTGAATCAGTTGGCGGAGAGAAGTATTGTACTGAGGGTCTGCCGGATCGTGCTTCAACGCACGGACGAAATCGGTGCTCCCCCATTTGTTCACCTCTGCGGGTTTCGGCAGCTTATCGATGCGCACGTCAATCACCGTCAGGTATGGTTTTGCGAGCTCTTCAAAGCGGAGATATGACTGGGCGTAAATCTCCTTTGCGATGCGCAGCCCTTCACCGCCGGACTTGGCGAGACCGATCACTTCTTCGAGCCACGTCGTCCCCGCCGTTTTAAGGTGAATTCCGGCGTCGAATTTCTTGATAGATCTATTGATTGTCGGGTAGATGGAAAACTTGTCGCTGCCGGAGTGGATGCTAATTTTCAGCGTCTCCGGGAACCCGAACTCCTTGATGGCGAGACTGATGACGGCGAGGTCTTCGTCAAATTCCTTGCCGAATTGCCCGACGTCTCCCACGTAGTCAATCCCCTTCAAGAATTGGCCCGTGAATTTCGGAGCGATCGTCTGCAGCGGCACTTTCTCTCTGGAAAGGGCCGCGAGGACGAAAAATAACTCCACCGGCGTTTGCGGGGTGTTGGTCTCGTCGGTTGAGACCTCGGTAATGAAACTATCTTCCCCCTTCCGGGAGGCGATGTAGCGATAAACCTTTCCGGCCTCTTTAGCCGCAGAGAGATACTTCTTCCCTACGCTGACAACCATTTCTTTGCTGACATCGAGGCCATTCCTGATTCCCGGTATTTTCAGCGTGCCGATATACTTCGCGCAAAATTTTGTAAAGTCGGCAAGGTCGTCCGGTGCAGGTTCCATTCCGATGAAATCGGCGACGTCCAGCGTAAAATAATTGCTGGGCCCGATGAACAGGTCTACAGAATTGATGCCGATGTGGTCGGCATCGACGTAGTACGACGAATCCCATCCTAACGTCTTCACCGCCCGGTCGGCTTCCAGCCTCGTAAATTGAGGAACCGTGCCGATGAGGGTGTGTTCACGATTGGATTTATTCCAGACGGGAACGACATTAACGCCGTTTTCACGGGCCTTCACAAATGCCGCAAGTTGTGCTACGCCCTGCCGTCCAAAACGATCGCCGATACCGATAGAGTATTTTTCAATTTTCATTAGGTTCTGTCTTTCTGGTGGTCTCTATTCAAAAATGATGGAAATCCGTTCAGCCTCGTGCCGCCGACCTCTTTTACGTGCCGGCCAGTCTCACCGTTTGATCCTTGCACTCCCGCCCCCCATCACGTGCCTGATCTCCTCCATGGTGACCATGCTCGTATCTCCGCGTGTGCTCTGCAGGAGCGCTCCATGGGCTGCCCCCATTTCGACGCAATCCTGCGGAGCCATGCCGTGGAGGAGGCCGTATACAAATCCGCTGCAGAACCCGTCTCCTCCCCCGACACGATCCTCTATTTCGAGATTAGAAAATTTGCGCGATTCATAGAAAACTCCGTCGTAGTACATGATCGCGGACCAGTTGTTGACCAGGCCGCTGACGACTTCGCGCAGCGTCGTGCCCACGGCCTGGACGTTTGGGAAGGTCTCAACCACCCGCTTCACCATTTTCTTATACCCCTCGATTGGAAGGGATTTCAGCTGCTCATCGGTCCCTTCCACGTTGAAGCCGAGCACCTTCTGAAAATCCTCCTCGTTGCCGATCAACACATCGATGAACGGCACGAGTTTCTTCGTCTCCTCGATGGCCTTTTTGCTCGACCAGAGCTTGCTCCGGAAATTAAGATCGTAGCTTACGATGGCTCCGGATTCATGCGCCGCTTTCATCGATTCATAGGCCACTTGGGCACAGCTGTCGCTCAAAGCAGTGAAGATTCCCCCAGTGTGAAACCATCGCGCTTTCCGGCGGCTGAAGATGCGCTTCCAATCGACGTCCGAGGGCTTCATATGGGCGACCGCCGTATTCCCCCGGTCATACATCGTCACGCTTGCCCGAACGCCTATTCCCACCTCGGTGAAGTTCAAACCGATCCGGTCGGTTCGCCCCGATCCATCGTACGGCACCCAGACCACTTCGCTCACATCCATGCCGCTCGCGCGCGCGTGGTTCTTGATGAATGCTCCAAGCGGATTATCGACAAGCCGCGAGATCCATCCCGTCCTCATTCCATAGCGGGCAAGAGCGTACGCGACGTTATACTCTCCGCCTCCGGCGTACGCTTCAAAGACAGGAGTCAGCTCGATGCGCTGATGCCCGGGAGGGCTCAGGCGTATCATGCACTCGCCGAGAGAGAGAAGATCGTATTCAGTTTCTGCAGCAGATTGAATTTTCAATGCCATCGTTTGATCCGATTGATTGTATGTTCCGCGTTTTGATCTCTGAATTATTTGAGACGGTAGAGAAGCTGTCCCGCATTGTCGACAACCAACAGATCGCCGTTTTGTTTTGCCTTCCACTCGGCGATGTCGATGGAGCGGAAGTCGCGATAACCAAGGTTGACGGACCTGCAGACATCTTCAGGAATGGACGTGGCCAGGGTGACGTTGATGCGGGGCGTCTCCACACCTTTCTCGAACGTCCCCGTTCCCCGCACATTCGTCGAGTGTGCCAGGATGAGCTTCGACATACCCGAAAATTTGCTCCACTGCCGGACGAAGTAATCGCGGACGTGGTAACCGACCTTCCGAATCTCTTTCCCGTGCGTGTAAGAGATTTCCTTGATGTGAGGGGCATAAATGATCACCTCTCCCCCATCCGCGATGATCGGCTCGTGCTTGTACATTACTTTCCCGGCTACCCAGATATCATCATAGATAGACGGTGCGATGCCGAGTACTTTCTTGAACGGGTGGTCAACATACTTGATGTGGACCTTTGCTGAACGCTCCGCAGCTTTCGCCCACGCTTCTTCCGGCGTGCCGATGTAAAGGGAATCGACGGCATGATCATCGACGACGAAAGCGAAGCATGTCCGCGGAACGGAGATGAGCGAGGCCGACCTGTTAATGACTCGTCGAACGGGAGTGTCCATGACACCGTTCACTACCGGATTCGTCAGCAACGCCCCGATCCAATGAAATGTCTGGATGATTTCTTCTCCTCCGATTCCCGGGAAGAAGTATTTGTTGCCCCCGGCAAATCCGACCGTCTCGTGCGGAACGACCGGGCTTACGAGGATAAGATGGTCGTAATCGAATATCCTTTTGTTGATGGTGATGTCCACCGCATCGGTGAAAAGCCCCTCTGAAATCTCCGACATCTCAGATGCCAGAATCCTCCCAATCGTCCGCAGCTGAGCCGGATCATTGTGAGAGTGGTTGAAAAACTTTGTCTTCGTGTATTTGGATTTGTACTCGTCCGGGGTGATTCCCACATGCCTGAGAATAGCGTCGAGCCCCAGCGGATGGTGCGTGCCGGTAGCAATCAGATAGTCGAGGACAGTCACTTTTGGTCCCAGGATGCGGCCGAGCGTTCTGAAGAACACAGGGAGCTCAGCATGCCGGGTGGTGTCCGGGATAATCACCAGGACACGCTTCCCTTCCAGGGCGAGCGGAGAAAGGGCCCGCTCACTGAGGCTGTAGATTTCTTCTTCCATCTTCTGACGCGGAATTGCGTCGTTCCCGACCATCATCAGAGCTTTATCCTTTGTTTATATCAACACGGAAACCAATCGTTTTGAGCGTATCGGCCAGCGAAGCCAGCGACCCCGGCAGCTCGACAATCGTATTGAAGAATTCACGTCTCACGCGGTACTCCGACCGCAGGCGGGCGAAAAACGCACGCCGTTCTTCTGCAGGAACATCTATGATCGCCTGCATGGAGCGATGATCGCTTTCGATATCGTAACACTGCTTGATGACCTGCCGCAAGACATCTTCGGAGGAGCCGGAATTCCCGGCTGCGACTATTCGCTCGACTGATGCCTTTGGCGAAGAATTGCCGGGAGCCCATTGTTCAGGCTGGCCGAAAAACTTGCAGGCCGCAGAGTACGTCATCCTCACGGCAGAAAGTTTTCCATCGAAAGAATATCCGGCGATATGCGGCGTGCCGATATCAACTTTTCTTAAGAGATCTATCTCGATAAGCGGCTCTCCCTCCCATACATCAAGGATCGCTCCTCCGAGGTGTTTCCGTTCGATGGCCTTCTTCAACGCCGCGCCATCGACGACGGCGCCGCGCGCCGTGTTGACAAGGATGGAGCCTGGCTTCATTTTCCCGATGCGCTCTTCGCCGAAGAGGTGAAATGTCGGATCGGTGCCATTCTTCGTGAAAGGCACATGTACCGTGATGATGTCTGCTTTCATCAACTCATCAAGCGGCAGGAAGACCGGGTTCCCAGTTTCGCGGGCGAGCGGCGGGTCGTTCTGGAGAACCTGCATCCCCAACGCCTTCGCATTCCTAACGATCTTGCTTCCTACATTCCCGACCCCGACGACACCTAAGGTTTTGCCGGAGAGTGCAAACCCCTTCCGGCCTCCGAGCGCAAGGATTGCTGCCACAAAATATTCGGCTACCGAATTGGCATTCGAGCCGGGTGCGCTTGCGAACCCGATTCCCTGGGAACGAAGATATTCAAGGTCGACGTGGTCGGTCCCGATCGTAGCCGTTCCAACGAACTTCACCCGGCTCCCTTCCAGCAGTTCCTTCGTCACTTTCGTTTCCGATCGGATGATGATCGCATCGGCATCGCGGACAACTTCTTTGGTAATCTCGCGAGTCGAACAGCCCTGCACAGTTCCGAATTGCCGAAAGGCCTCTTCTATGTGCGGATTTTTCTTGTCGACGACAACGAGCATTCTTGATTCTCAATTACGACGTATGATTATCGATCAGGTCGGACATGAATGCCCGCCTTGTTTGAAAAATACCACGGACAATTTTCTATGGGGTCGGACATGAATGTCCGACCTACAGAATTAAATGCTGTACTGTGTTCCTAAATCGTCATGCTGGTAAATCCCCCGTCGACGGCGACGACCGCACCGGTGACGAACGACGACGCCCTTTCCGAGGCGAGCCAGAGGAGCGCTCCGGACAGCTCGTCCGGTTCGCCGTACCTGGCCATGGGGGTATGGGCAAAGATCGATTTGCGGCGCTCTTCCGTCAGGATCTTGCGATTCTGTTCCGCCGGGAAGAATCCGGGCATGATCGCATTAACACGAATCTTGTGCTGGGCCCACTCCTTGGCGAGGAAGCGGGTCATATTGTTCACGCCGGCTTTCGAGATCGAATATGTGAAAACCTTGGAAAGCGGCGGCCCGGAGGAGACGGACGATATGTTGATGATGCTCCCCCCGCTCTTCTGTTCGATCATCTGCTTTGCAAAAACACGGCATGAAAGAAACACCCCTTTAAGGTTCGTGTCCAGGATCCTGTCCCATTCCTCTTCGAGAATATCGAACACCGGCGTGGGTGAATTAACGCCCGGGGCATTGACCACGATGTCGACTTTTTCCCACAAGGAGACGACTGCCTCCCTCCCCTTTTCGACGCCTGTGACAGAAGAGGTGTCAATCTGAATTGCTTTCGCTTTTCCTCCCGCAGTCTCGATGGCCTTGACAACGCCCTCGGCTCCCGACGCGTTCTTGTGGTATCCAATCGCCACCTTCGCTCCTGCTTGTCCGAGTGCACGCGCCATACTCCCTCCCAGCACTCCGCTTCCGCCGATAACGACGGCAATTTTTCCTTCAAGCCCAAAAATATTCTCTATATAAGACATTTGTTATTTCGATGAGTTTGACTATCTGTTGTCTATTGTTTCCTCGATATTCCTACAGAACAACCGGCTTGGCCTTGGAGGTCAGGAGAGTCATAAGCCCGAGCGCCACGAGATACGCCGAACCGCAAATAATAAACAAGATCGTATAACTTCCGGTCGCTTCGACAATGTAGCCCGCGGCTGCCAGGAAGATCATCCCACCAACTGCGCCGGCAAAAGCGCCGATTCCAACCACCGAGCCTACGACTCTTTTCGGAAACATGTCGGAGGGGAGCGTAAAGATGTTCGCGGACCACCCCTGATGCGCTGCCGTCGCAACGCCGATGATTCCGACCGCCAGCCACATGCTGGAGATGTTCGCGGCAACGACAACGGGAATGACCAGCACGGCAAAGATCAACATCGTTAATTTCCTCGATCTGTCCACGGCCATTCCCCGCTTGATCATCGCCCCGGAGAGGTAACCGCCGCCGATGCTTCCCACGCTTGTCATCGTGTAGATGACAATGAGGGGAAGTCCGAGATGGGTCAGGGTAACGCCGAAATTATTGTTCAAATACAGACCGAGCCAATAAATGTAGAACCACCAGACGGGATCGGTGAGGAATTTGCCGACGACAAACGCCCACGTTTGACGATACTTGAGAAGCGTCAGCCAGGGTATTTTATCCGATGAGGTATCCGCAGGATCGCTGAGGATGTATTCCAGTTCTTTTTTCGAAACTCTCTTTGCGATCTCGGGCCTTTCATAGACGATCATCCACAGGACAAGCCAGAGAAAGCCAATCGAGCCGGTCGCGACGAAAGCGGATTGCCAGCCGAACGTCAGCGTGAGCCACGGAACGACAGCCGGGGCGATCACCGCCCCGATGTTTGCACCGGAGTTAAATATGCCGGTCGCAAGAGCCCGCTCTTTTTTCGGAAACCATTCCGCGGTCGCCTTGATGGCCGATGGGAAATTTCCAGACTCGCTCAGCCCAAGGAAAAAGCGCGCAACGCCAAAACCGAAGACCGTGGTCGCAAGAGCATGGGCCATTGCCGCAACGCTCCAGCCGGCAATCGATAATGAATAACCGATCTTCGTGCCATACCTGTCGACAAACCAGCCGAACAGTATAAGTCCGATCGCGTACGCACCTGTAAAAGTGGTGCCGATGTAGCCGTACTGGATCGGGGTCCATCCGATTTCCTTTTGCAGCGTGGGAGCGAGGATGCCGAGGATGTTTCTGTCAAGATAGTTTATTGTGGTGGCGAAGAAGAGAAGGCCGCATATCGTCCACCGATAGCTTCCGATTCGCTGATGCTGTTCCAATGATTCGGTCATAATATGTTCTATGAGTCTTATTGAAAGTCATCGATCACAGAGCGGCGGATCCGCAGAGTTGTTAAAGCGCTAGAATAGGTCTTTCATTGATACAGGATCCATGTCGGAGAATTCCTGATTTTCCCCTCCCATTCCCCAAATGAATGAATAATTTCTCGTTCCGGCTGCTGAATGGATCGACCATGGGGGAGAAATAACTGCCTGTTGATTCCGCAGGATCAACGACCTGGTCTCGGAGGGTTTGCCCATGAGATGCACTACGAAAGAGTCCTCATCCAGGCCGAAGTAAAGATACACTTCCATCCTGCGCTGATGCGTGTGGCTCGGCATGGTATTCCACACCGAACCGTCGTTCAGCTCAGTCAAGCCCATCACCAGCTGGCTGCTCTTGATTCCATCGCCGTGAACAAATTTCGTGATCGTTCGAACGTTGGCGTTGTGCGACGTTCCGAGCGGAGACTTTGAGGCATCACTGAAACGGGCATGAGACGTCGGATATGCCGCGTGCGAGGGATAGGAAACAAAATAGAAGAGCGCGGGCCTTTTAGGGTCGATGCTAGCGCATTCGATTTCCCTCGATCCCCTTCCGACATACAGCAGATCTTTGAACGCCATCTCATACAATGTCCCATCGACCACGATTCCCCCCGGTCCTCCGATGTTGATGATGCCAACTTCGCGGCGTTCCGCGAAATAGTCGGCGGCCATTTCCTTCCTGGACGACTCCAGTTTCAATGGGTTCGTGTGAGGCACAGCGCTCCCGACGATTACGCGATCGACGTCCGAATAGACCATCGTAACGGCATTGGGAGCGAAAAGAGAATCGATCACAAATGCGCGCCGGAGTTCTGAGGTTGTCATCCGTGAGTATGCTTCATCATTCGGTGAATAACGTACTTCCATGAGTTTCCTTATTTGATTTCTGGGTCCTGCATTTCAGACCCGTTGGGTCTGCCAAATATTAAAGGTACGAAAAACGGAACTTTTGTGCTTGCAGAAGCAACCGAAGTGACAGAAAATAATCCGGATCCTCAGAACGATCGCGATTCGGAGATTCCGCAAGCCGCCCTGGGGATGTCTGCATCCACCCCGGCCATGATTACGTAAACTCAAAGTACCTTTTTGCGTTGTTGTAGCAAATGTCCTGAACCAGCGAGCCCACCAGACCCATGTCATCCGGGAGGATTCCCTGTTCCATCTCCGTGCCGAGGATATCGCAGACTATCCGCCGGAAGTATTCGTGGCGCGGGAAGGAGAGAAAACTGCGCGAGTCCGTGATCATCCCGACGAACTGTCCGAGCAGCCCCATGTTCGAAATGGCTTCGATCTGCTTCGTCATCCCGTCTTTCTGATCAAGGAACCACCACGCCGCGCCGTACTGCATCTTGCCGGCGGAAGAACCGTCCTGGAAATTGCCGATCATTGTCGCATAAACTTCGTTGTCGCGGGGGTTGAGATTGTAGAGAATCGTTTTTGCCAGTTTGTTCTCCCTGTCGAGGCGGTCCAGGAACCTCGCCATCGGCCTCGCGACAGGCGCCTCGTCGATCGAATCGAAGCCGGTGTCTGGACCGAGCGTTCGCATCATGCGGGTGTTGTTGTTCCTGAGCGCGCCGATATGAAACTGCTGCACCCACTTGTGTTCCCAATTCATGATGCCGAGCTCATACAGCATCGCCGATTTGAAAATCCCGATCTCGGATGAGTTCAAAGATTTCTTCTGCATCAGCTTCTTAAAGATCGACTTGACCTGGGTTTCGGTGTAGTCTTCGGCGTACATCGTGTCCACGGCATGATCCGACAGCCGGCATCCATGTTTCGCAAAAACATCGAACCGCGATTGCAATGCTTCGAGAAAGCGATCGTAGGTCGTGATAGCAATTCCTGATGAATGCGAGAGTGCCTTGACATACCGCACGAACGCTTCCGGATTCTCAACCGCGAACGCCTTGTCCGGACGGAAGGCGGGATACATTTTCGTGCGTCGTGAAGCTCGGGCGTATGCCGTGTGGTACTCAAGCGAATCGACCGGATCGTCGGTGGTGCAGACGACTTCGACGTTCATTTGTTTGAGAATCCCCTGCGTCGTGAACTCCGATGAGGCAAGCTTTCCGTTGCACTCATCCCAGATACTCTTTGCTGTCGATGGGGCGAGCAATCGGTCGGTGATGCCGAAAGGATGTTTCAGTTCGAGGTGCGTCCAATGATAGAGCGGATTGCGGAGAGTCTTGGGTACTGTCTCGGCCCACTTCTGAAATTTTTCCCAATCAGCCGCTTCTCCTGTAATAAAACGCTCGTCGACTCCGCTCGTCCTCATGGCGCGCCACTTATAGTGGTCGCCGGAGAGCCACGCCTGAGTCAGGTTTTGAAACGATCTGTTCTCAGCGATCTCCTTCGGAGCAAGATGGTTATGATAGTCGATAATCGGCAGCGCTTCGGCATATTCGTGGTACAACGTCTCCGCCCTCCGGCACTTCAATAAGAAATTGCTTTCTGCAAATACTTTTTTCATCGTGCGATCTTTCTCATTATGCGTTATTGAACCGTTTCAAAAGTCCACCTCGATTGGATGGTCAAGCTTTTGCACCACCGCTTCCAAGTACGATCGAAACTCTTCGAGCGTGGTGATCCCGTGTTGCTCTTGCTCCCACGCGGCACCGAAGTAGTACTTCAGTTCTCCCTCGTGCGGTTTCAGCATGACGAGATAACTTGCATCGTCGTCGCGGCGGTCGATCTTTTCGGATCCTCTGTAAAACACTGCAATACCCATGCTGTCTCCTGCGCGGGATTGCTGGCCGTAGAGTGCAAGATATTTCCAACCATTCCCCGATCGGTCGGCCGGTTCGAGGAGGATCGTGTTCTCATGCTTCGCAATTCCGGTGCAGAGGTTCTTCGGCTCCGGCGATATCGATTCCCGGCACGTTGTAAGCCGGCTTCCGGCAGTAATCGAGTAGCTCGAAACCAGATGATACATGGCCCCCGCGACTTTCCATCCGTAGTAATCAGCTCTGACATCGGAACGCACGGGACCATTGGCCGCTATCACACAAAACTCGCTGTCGACGTTCGAAACAGTCTCAATGCTCTTCCCATCCTCCATCGCAATGGAGCCAATGCCGAGCGACGAGCCAACTTTGAAATTGTCCATCCCCCAAGGGAGCATCGATTCATATGATTCGTTGTTGTCCGCAACGAGGTCGTGAACGCCGGCGGTGTGCAACACCATCTCCGTCACTTTCTTGCCGTAAATATCGGTCCGGTTCCGTGCATCCAGGTAGAAGCGGTATCCGACTTTGTCGGATTCCCATGCGGGACCTTCGTGCTGAAAGAGTGCGTCGTGGTCAACGTGGACTGCGGGCACGCGGACGGAATCGATACGGACGTATCTTCCTTTTGTATACTTTCCGTCTGCGAACACATAGTCTACTTTGATCGACATATCGGCTTGGGTTCGTTTCGTGTACTCTCTTCCTGATGCTGCCTTCGGGCCCCACCTTAATATAATTATTTTCTTCTCACTCGGAGCGCAATCTGTTACGAACGTGAGCAGATCCGGCGCCCCGTCGCGATTGGTGTCGTCGACCTGGCTCGGTATTTCGGATCCTCCGGAATACAGAACACATGTGCGCGGGTCAAATCCCGGATTCTTCGCTCGCAGCAAACTGACCGGTATCGAGATTGCCTCATCTAACCTTTGAACACTTATGGGATTCGAGACAACCAGGATAAGAGAATCGCGCGAGCCCGGGAGTGAGCCAGTCTCTGCAAAAGCGGCAGTCAACCCGCCAAACGCAAAGAGGATCGCCATCAAATATTTCATTGCAGACCTTTCAAGCGAAGAAGTCATCGCGGGATGCATTCATCACATTTTCCCGCCCTGCTGCTGGTTCAGGCCTTCACCTTCGGGCACCGGTTGCAGGGTTGCAAGAGGCGCCCGAAGGTTTCATGGCCTGTTTCCACATCTGAAGCTAACCTCTAAAACTTACTTCAGCAACATCATTTTCTTTGTAAAGGTAGTCACTGGAGATGACAATCGGTAGATGTAAATGCCCGACGACATGCTCGACGCGTTAAAATTGGCCGTGTAGTAGCCCGGTTGAACGACTCCGTTCACCAGGGTAGCGACCTTGCGTCCGAGAATATCAAACACTTCCAGGGTTACTTTGGTTTGTTTCGGTACAGCATATGTGATTTGGGTATTCGGGTTGAAAGGATTCGGATAGTTCTGCGACAATGCGAATTCCTTCGGCAGCGAAGACTCCATCTCCTGTACCCCGACCAGCGGGCTTCCCTTACCACCTACCGAAACGGAATCTTTCGATGAGATGATATCATAGCTCAAGACAACGAAACCCGACTGAGTCGTCGTATCGGTCGGTGCAAAAGTAACGACCACGTACTTCTGTCCAGACGGGGGTAACGCGATCGAGCTTGAAGCGACAGTGAATGTCGACTTGGTCGATGTCACTGAAACGTGGACGGTGTCCGGTCCAATATTGGTCACCTTCACGCTGTCTTTCTTTGTCGTAGTAGCCATGATGGTGCCAAAATTGAGACTCGCACCGGAAAGAACAACAGGAATTGCCGGGCTTCCTTTTCCGCTCACAGCAACCGAGTCCGGCGAACCGAGCGCGTCAAACGAGATGTTGACATATCCCGATTGTGCGTTTGTGTCCGCAGGGGTGAACGTCACAACGACGTATTGGCTCGATGCAGGTCCAAGAGTTATCGAAGCTGTCGCAAGCGTAAAGGTAGCTTTGGATGAAGAGAGCGTAAAATGAACAGTTCCCGGACCAACGTTTGAGATCTGTACGCTGTCCTTTTTCGTCAAGCCGACACGAATAGTTCCGAATTGAAGCGCTGTTTTAGATTTGGTGAAGGGCGACGATGTAATCACCGGCGCGTTCCACCGTGGATCGCCGACGATAACTCCATCCGTCGTGCCGAGGGAGCCAAGAGTCGCTGCGGGCCCAATCATATTTGCATTGAGGCTGTCTGTATACCAATAGGCATCATGGCGATCATAGTCGAAGGTCCACACGCCCGGTGCACTCTTCACGAAATTAGGATCTCCTACTCCGCTCGCACCCCGCTTTTCTTTTCCAGCTCCGCCCAACGCGCGCGGCAGACGGTACCAACGGATCAGGTTCGTCATCAGCTGCGGCGCCTTCTTCAACGTAAGACTGACCTTCTTGAAACAGTTGACGCTGTCACCACCGGTTGCCTGCAACCTCGCATTGATCCCGTATGGCAAGTATGGATCATTTCCAGTATAGACGCGCGGGACGTACGGCGCGGTCAATCCAGAACGCATCACTTGCCCTGAATCCGTCACAACATAGTAATTGTTCGTAATGTCCCAGTGAATCGACGGGTT
>CAYLMV010000002.1:0-24288 GCA_964384415.1 uncultured Chitinophagaceae bacterium
ACCATGATGTTGCTGCGAGGTCTGGGAATGCCGCTTCCGTGGATGATGATGGGAATGCAACACCGTTGAAGTGGAAGATGGGTGATGGAAGAGGGAAAATGGTAGAAGTAGGAATTAAGAATTAGGAATCTAGCGCCGTGGTCTGGATGATTCTTAATTCATAATTCTTACTTCATAATTTTCTTCTCTTCAGTCTCAGTGAATTACTCACCACGCTCACTGAGCTAAATGCCATCGCTCCTGCGGCAATGGCCGGGTTCAACATTCCAAATGCGGCGAGCGGAATGCCGATCACATTGTACATGAAGGCCCAAAAAAGATTCTCCTTGATCGTCCGGACTGTTTGCCGCGAGAGTTCAATCGCTTCCAACACACCATGGATGTCCGATTTCAGAAGAGTGATATCGGCCGACTCGATCGCGATATCGGTGCCGTTACCCATCGCGATGCTCACGTCTGCCTGAGCTAATGCCGGGGCATCGTTGATTCCATCCCCCACCATCGCGACAACTAACCCGCCCCGCTGCAAATCTTTGATGCGCCCAGCCTTCTCATGCGGCAACACTCCGGCGAAGTGCCGGCCAATGCCCGCATCCTTCGCAATCCTCGCCGCTACGAGTTCGTGATCTCCTGTCAACATCACCGTCGTAATTCCCATCTTTTCGAGCCGGGAAATCGTCTCCGTCACGCCCGGTTTTATTCTGTCGGAGATGTAGTAAGCACCCGACAGTTTTCCATCAACAGCGATGAACACGGGCGTCTTTCCTTGCTCGGCCATTGCCTTCATCGAAGATTGGGCGTCATCAGTTGCCACCGAACTCGCCTCAAGAAATTCTATCTTCCCCACTTGTGTTTTGGCGCCGTCAACCAATCCGGAAATGCCGCGCCCCTCATGATTTTCGAACGACTCTATCTGCCGCGACAGTGGAATATTCTCACCGTTTGCGTATTGAACGATCGCACGGGCGATCGGGTGTTCAGACCTGTCTTCGATTGAGGCCGATAACGCGATCAAACGCTTCCTGTCCGATCCCCCGAAAACAATCACATCAGAAACGGTCAGTTTCCCTTCCGTGAGAGTCCCTGTCTTGTCGAACACGATCGTATTGATCTTGTGAGCCCTCTCGAGGCTCAGTGCGTTTTTAATCAGCACGCCTAACGAAGCACCCCTTCCGGTTCCGACGATGATCGCCGTGGGAGTAGCAAGTCCAAGCGCGCATGGGCAGGCAATGATCAACACTGCGACGAAATTAATCATGGCAAAGGAAAAGCCGATCCCAATGACAAAATACCAGACAAAGAATGTTACGAGTGCGATGCCGATGACGGAAGGAACAAAGACTGAAGCGATTGAGTCCGCCAAACTCTGTATCGACGCCTTGGACCCCTGAGCCTCTTCGACGAGCCTTGCGATTTGGGCGATCACGGTCTCCCGCCCTACCGCTGTCGCGCGAAAAGCAATGCTCCCGTTTTTATTCATCGTCGCGCCGACAACCTTCTGGCCGATTGTTTTCTCGACCGGGAAACTTTCTCCGGTCACCATCGACTCATCGATGGTTGTAAAACCCTCGGTGATAATTCCGTCGACGGGTATCTTCTCGCCCGGCCTTACCCGAATTGTGTCTCCAACGGCCAGTTCCTCTATCTTGATCTCGACCTCAGCGTCGCCTCGAATCACTCTCGCCGTCTTCGGCTGTAGTCCCAATAATTTCTTGATCGCGTCGGAAGCCCTCCATTTCGCGCGGGCCTCGAGAAGCCTTCCGAGCAGAATGAGAGTAATAATTGCCACCGCGGAATCAAAATACACGGGCATTTCAGTATTCCCCTCTCCGAGCCATTGGGGAAAGAGAACGGCAAACGTGCTGTAGCCATATGCAACGCCTGTACCGATGGCAACAAGAGTGTTCATGTCTGCTGCAAAGTGCTTGCCGACCTGCCAGGCTAAGGCAAAAAATCTCTTGCCCGAAATGAACATGACGGGCGTGGCGGCGAGGAAAAGCAATCCGTTGATTTCCTGCGGCGACAAATGACTCAATCGGGTGAACCGCGACGTCATTTCCAGCATGCTCACAATTACGATGGGTAATGTAAAGATGAGGCTGAAAATGAAATCCTTTCTAAGCTGATCGTACGCAGCCTGCTGGTGGGAAATCTTCGTCCCGCCGAGAAGGCTCTTTTCCTCTTCCTCAGGCAAGAGAAGCTTGTAGCCCGCCTCCTCCACTGCAGCCGAGAGGACGCCGAGATTGGTCTTTTTGGCGTCGAATACCAACGAGACTTTTTCGGTCGCAAGGTTCACGTTGGCTTCTGTTACGCCATTCACCTTCTTGAGAGCCTTTTCAACCCTCAAAACGCAGCTGGCGCACGTCATCCCCTCGACGGGAATACTTAAAGTTGTAATTGGATTCTTGTCCATTTTTGTCCAGGATGTTCCGCCCGGTTCTCCTAGTTTATTCCGACAAGCTTGTAACCGGCTTCCTCTACTGCATGTTCGAGGATTTGCCTGGTAACCTTCGACTCATCATACTGAACTCGTGCCTTGCCGATCTGAACCTCTTCAACGACGACGTTCGCGATTTTGGCCAGCTCCTTTTTGACGCTCATGACGCAATGACCGCATGTCATTCCCTCAATTTTCAGTTCCTGCGATTTCATTTCGTTTCCTCCTTGATGAAGTGTGGTACTTCTGATTCGTAGGATAAATATAGCACAATTCCCGAATCCATGCGTTACAGAATTTCCGGATTTTCTTATATGATTTTAGTGCGAACGGGATGACTGCTGCACTTTATCGAGCGGTTTCCGCTTGTTCTCTTTTATGGTCTTAAAATAGGAGGGGGTAAATCCGGTGGTCTTTTTGAATTGACTCGAGAGGTGTTGAACACTGCTGTAGCCCGTTTCGTACGCGATCTCGCTCAGCGTCATTTCGTCATACACGAGGAGCTCCTTTACTCGTTCGATCCTCTGCAGGATCACGAATTTCTCAATTGTTATATTCTCAGTTGAAGAAAAGAGGCTGCTCAGATAATGATAGTCGTAGCCGAGTTCCTTTGCGATAAGCGTTGAATAGTTTTGAGTACGGACTTTTTCCAGGTTCCCGTGATGCACAATTTTTATGATAAGCGTCTTGATCTGTTCGATGATTTTCACGTTCTTATCATCAATCAATGCAAAGCCGTTCAAATTAAGGGCCGCGCGGATCCTGGAGAAATCCGGTTTCTTCTTCGAAGCCACCACAACTTCTCCCAATTGAATGCTCCGCACATCAAGTCCAAGCCCTTCCATCTCCGCCTTCACGGTTCGTATGCATCTGTCGCAGACCATGTTTTTGACGTAAAGAGTCTCAGTGAAAACGCCGTGTCCCTCTTTTTTCTTTTCCATTCCTCTGCCTTTTGAATTCCTCTATGGGATAAGTTGAAATTACATGAATTCCGCGACACACTCAAATTGCCATTACTGTTTTGGCAGTGATACTATGTGGAAGCCTGCTAGAACCGTGCGGGGATGACAAATCCGGGAATGCGTCATTCCCGAACGTTTCTGTCGGGAATCTTTTGGGGCACAAATCAAAATAATCAAACGGTAACGCCACCTGTTTTTACAAATAGGTCAGACATGAATGTCTGACCCACGATGTCATTACAATCACACTGTTCACTGATGATTGTTGATTGATCACTGTCTTTCCTTGCTTCCGTTCAATCTCTTTCTTATTTTCTCATATCAATTTTAGAAAGAACCACAATGTCCTTGATGGTGAGCATCTCCGGCATCCGCGGTGTCGTCGGCGAATCCCTGACACCCGAAGTCGTCGTCCGGTACACAGCGGCATTTGCTGAATACTGCAATCGCGGTACAATCGTTGTCGGGCGAGATGGGCGGATCACCGGTTCATCCATCGCACACATTGTCACATCAACCCTGCTCCAGATGGGATGCGAAGTCATCGCAATCGGCGTTTGCCCGACTCCGACTGTTGCACTCGCCGTGGAGAAGAAGAAAGCAGCCGGCGGTATTGCGGTGACGGCCAGCCACAATCCGATCCAGTGGAACGGCCTAAAGTTCATCGCTGCGAACGGAATGTTCCTCGACGCAGAGGAAAACAAGAAATTCTGGCACATCGCCGATCGGGGCAGTTTCAGCTACGCGAGTTGGAACAAGCAGGGAAAGCACGCGGCCGCCGCCTCGTTCATCGATGACCATATCAATGCCGTCCTCGCCATTCCCTATCTCCATCCCGATCAGATCCGGCGGAAGAAATTGAAGGTGGTCCTCGATTGCGTCAATGCGGCGGGAGGCGTCATTATACCGAAGCTTCTGCGTGAATTCGGCTGCGAGGTCATAGAGATGAATGCGGACATGAGCGGCGTCTTCGCCCATGCGCCGGAGCCGATACCGGAGAACCTCACGGGGCTCTCCGAGCGCGTCGTCAAGGAAAAGGCCGACGTCGGCATTGCCGTCGACCCGGACGTCGACCGTCTCGTTTTCATTGACGAAAAAGGAAAGCCGTTCGTCGAAGAATATACCATTGCCTCCGCCGTCAAGTTTGTCCTCGACGCGGAAAAGAAGCTGGGGAGGGCGAATCACACCGTGGTCGTCAACCTATCGACGACCCGTGCGGTGGACGATATCGCGGCAATGTATGGCGCCGCTGTCGTCCGCACGCCGGTGGGTGAAATAAATGTTTCGTCAAAAATGAAGGCTCTTCACGCCGTCATCGGGGGCGAAGGTAGCGGCGGGGTGATTTTCCCGGCAGTTCACTACGGCCGCGACGCGGCTGTCGGCATCGGGCTTTTTCTTCAGCTTCTTGTGGATTTTGGAGGAAAAACTTCCGAGCTTAAGTCCAGCCTCCCCCAGTACACCATCGTCAAGAGCAAGATCGAGCTCGGCTCACTCAAGCCGGACGTCATCTTATCAAAACTAGCCGGCGACTATTCCAAGACGGAACGGACCAACAACGATGACGGCCTGAAGATTGATTTCGCTTCGTCGTGGGTTCACTTAAGAAAGTCGAATACTGAACCGATCATCCGTATTATCGCCGAGGCACGAACGCACGAAGAGGCGACGACACTCGCCGAGCGGTTCAAAAATGAAATCCTTGCATGATAGCCGTGCCGCGTTGGTAACAGAACCTCATCATCCCGATGGAGCAGCAAAAGTTTGATACTCTGCAAAGTGACTGGCACAATTGTTTCAACTCAGAAGAGTCTCACGCTGAAGGACTACAAGCTTCTTCTCGTGCGGCCGATTGACCTCGACGGGAAATCTATCGGCAAAGATATCCTCGCCGTCGATTCCGTCGATGCCGGGGTGAACGATACCGTGTTGATCATCCAGGAAGGTGCCGGGGCGCAGCAAGTGTTGAAGAGAAAAGATATGCCCGTCCATACCGTTATTGTCGCAGTTGTCGACGGTCTGGATCTTGTGATTCACTGAAGGTCTCAGGGGACCTCGCCTTAACGATTCAAACACCAATGCCCGATCATCGTTCGCAAAGCGGGATCAATGTCCTTGATCTGCTGCGGCTTTCCGCAATTCCCGGCGTCGGGACAAACAGGCTGAGAGCGCTCATCTCGCATTTCGGTTCGCCGACGGCGGCGCTCGCGGCCTCACCGCTGGATCTCGCCCGAGTCGAGGGGATTGAAAAAAGGCTCGCTTCAACAATCGCGCACTTTGACGGAAGCGGGACTTTCGCGGAGGAACAGCTGTCGCTCCTCAACAAAGTGAACGGCCGCATCGTCACATTCTGGGACGAGGAATATCCGGAGTACCTCCGAAAAATCTACGACCCTCCCCCCTTCGTTTTTGTCCGGGGGACAATCGAGCAGAACGATCGATTCTCGATCGCCATTGTGGGAACGAGGCTTCCCTCCCAGTACGGCAGGCTGATGGCCGAACGCTTTGCACAAGAACTTTCCGAGAAGGGAATTGCGATTGTCAGCGGATTGGCGAGGGGCATCGATACCATTGCCCACTCTTCGAGTTTGAGATCAGGAGGGCGGACAATCGCCGTGATCGGGTCCGGCATCGACATCATCTATCCGCCCGAGAACCAGCGCCTTGCCGAACAGATCGAGAACCATGGAGCGATCGTATCCGAATATTACATGGGCGCAGCGCCCGACGCCGGCAATTTCCCAAGGCGAAATCGGCTGGTAAGCGGGATGACTCTCGGGACGCTCATTGTCGAGACTCCCGAGAATGGCGGAGCCATGATCACCGCCTCGACCGCGCTTGATCAGAACCGAGAACTCTTCTGCATTCCAGGCAACATCACGGAAAAGAACAGCATCGGGACGAACCTCCTCATTCGCGACGGAAGGGCCAAGCTTGTCGTTACCGTCGACGACATCCTCGCAGAATTAGAGCCTGCCTTGCGTCCTATTCTTAAAAGGAGCATCCCCCAGATTCCGGTACAGCTCTCTGTCTTTGAGCTGCGTCTTCTTGATCTGCTAAATTCCGAACCACAGCACATCGACTCCCTCGCCGAAAAGTCGGGACTCTCGATGCCCGACACGCTGGTGAACATGTTGGGATTGGAATTCAAAGGGATGGCTAAACAGCTTGCAGGCAAAATGTTCGTGAAGTTGTAAATTGTTCTTGACATCAGACTTCCCCATACAAATATCACGCCAAAAAACCTTTGTTCTTTGCCCGAAATACTCTATCTTGATGTCAAGCCTAACCTCAACTGTTATGATAATCATCGATGAAATAGCCGTCGATCCAAAAGTGCCTCAAATGCACTTTGCCTGCGACCTTGGAGTCTGTAAGGGTGCGTGTTGCACTCTTAAGGGAGGCCGCGGAGCGCCCGTCACCGATGAAGAAGTCGAAGAGATCTATCGTGCGTATCCAACAGTGAAAAAATACCTTCCGGAGGAGCATAAGAATTGGATCATCGACCACGGACTGGTCGAAGGGGAACCGGGAAGGTATGCGACACAATGCAAAGACGAAGAAGCTTGTGTCTTCGTATTTTACGAAGATGGAATCGCCAAGTGTTCGTTTGAAAAGGGATTTAACAACGGAGAAATTCAATGGCGAAAGCCGATCTCGTGCCACCTCTTTCCATTGCGGGCAGGAAACGGGTCTGAATTGAGGTTTGAGTACCTGAGCGAATGTGAACCCGCGTTTACCAAAGGAATCCGGGACAATGTCCCCCTGTTCAAATTCCTGAAAGATGTCTTGGAGCGCGAGTACGGCGTCGAATGGTACGAGCGCTTTGAGACTGTCTGCGAGCAGCAAACGGGCAATTCAGAAGAGGGGGAGTAGGATCGTATGCTTCAAATTTCACAGCAGCAACGCCTGCTTCAGAAGCTCACCCCTCAGCAAATCCAGTACCTCAAGCTCCTTCAACTCCCGACCATCGCCCTCGAACAACGAATCAAAACAGAGCTCGAACAAAATCCTCTCCTTGAAGAAGGAATTGAGGATGATCTGGAGCAGAACCAGGAAGACGCCGAGATCGAAGTTCCGGAGTCTGAAGATCTGGTGAAGAGCGAAGCGGAGCTGAAGAAAGAAAAAGACGAAGAGTTCAGTTTCGAGGATTTTGTCAACGATGATCACGGCGATTCCCCCAGAGTCAGCGCCCCGCAGGACGATGAAGAGCGCGATGAAATTCCGATCTCTGCTCCCGAAGCGCTCACACAAAAACTCACGGCGCAGCTCCAGCTCGCTGACCTGACGGATGTGGGGATGCTCGTTGCCGATGAAATTATCGGCAACATCGACGAGGATGGGTATTTGCGCCGCGATCTTAGCCTGATTGTCCAGGACCTCAACCTCTCGCAGAATCTCAATCTGACCGTCACACAGGCGGAGCTTGTGTTGAAACGAATCCAGCGGCTCGAGCCGGTGGGCATCGGTTCGAGGACCCTTCAGGAGTGCCTCCTCGTGCAGCTGGAGGCGCGGAATTTCGATCCGCACCTCAAGGAGATCGCGCACCTGATGCTTGAGAAGTACTTTGATGAATTCACCAAGAAGCATTTCGAACAGTTATCCAAATTGCTCGGGATACCCCTCCCCGAAGTCAAGGACGTGCTCGATCTTGTCTCGCACCTCGATCCAAAGCCGGGCGAGGGAGAAATCACGACGCAGGAAAACTATATCACCGTCGATTTCATCGTCCACTTCGAAGACGGCGAATTCATCATCCAATTGAACGACAAGAACGTCCCGCCGCTGCGGATCAACAAAGAGTACCGCGAGCTGATGTCGCGGAAGAAGAAAAACGGCGTCAGCACGGAGACGAAGACCTTCATCCGGCAGAAATTTGAAGCCGCGAAATGGTTCATCGCCTCCATCTACCAGCGGAGAGATACGATGCTTCGTGTCATGCGGACGATCGTCGATAAGCAGCGTGATTTTTTTGAGGTGGGCGAAGGGCTGAAGCCGATGATCTACAAGGATATCGCCGAAGTCATTAAGATGGATATCTCGACCATCAGCCGCGTCGTCAACGGAAAGTACGTCCAGACAGATTTCGGCGTCTACGAGTTGCGGCATTTTTTCAGCGAAGGAATCAGCACACAGAGCGGCGAGGATGTCTCCAACAAGGAAGTGAAGCTGAGAATTAAAGAAATCCTGGAGTCGGAAGACCCTCACAAGCCACTGAGCGACGACCGCATCGCCGAGATCCTCAACGAGCGGGGGTTCAACATCGCCCGCCGGACGGTTGCCAAATACCGTGAATCGATGATGATCCCGGTCGCCCGCCTTCGAAGAAGAATTTCATAGAACTTTATCATTTGCCCTCATATGGAAACCAAAATCCGTTCCACAACAATAGTCGGACTGGCGCGCGACGGCAAAGTCGCCCTCGCAAGCGACGGCCAGGTAACGCTCGGCAATACCGTGGTCAAGCATACCGCGAAGAAAGTCCAGCGGCTCTATAATAACACCGTCCTCGTGGGATTTGCGGGCGCCGCGGCCGATGCCTTTACCCTGATGGAGCGGTTCGAGGAGAAGCTCCAGAAACATCAGGGAAACCTCGAGCGCTCGGCAGTCGAACTGGCAAAAGACTGGCGGATGGACAAGTATCTCCGCCGTCTCGAGGCGATGATCGGCGTCCTCGACAAGGATCACGCCTTCATCATTTCCGGCACGGGGGACGTTATCACGCCCGACGACGGGATCGTGGCCATTGGCTCCGGCGGACCGTACGCCCTCGCGGCAGCGAGGATGCTGGTGAAATACACCACCCTTTCCGCCCGCGACATCGTCGAACAAGCGATGAAGACAGCGGCAGAGATCTGCATCTATACGAACCAGAATATCACCATAGAAGAATTGTGATTCGATGAAATCAATCAACGCCAACGAAGGTTCGATGCTTGAGAAGCGGCTCAGCGACAGCCGGAAGACATCGGATGAGTTGACTCCCACGCAGATCGTGCGGGAACTCGACAAGTATATTATCGGACAGCATGAGGCAAAGAAATCGGTCGCCATTGCTCTTCGCAATCGGTGGCGGCGCCTTCAGGTTCCGGAAAACCTGAGGGAAGAGATCATGCCCAACAACATCATCCTCATCGGGCCGACCGGAGTGGGGAAAACGGAAATCGCCCGCCGTCTGGCGAAGCTCTCCAACGCTCCCTTCATCAAGGTTGAAGCCTCAAAATTTACCGAAGTAGGCTACGTCGGACGCGACGTCGATTCGATGATCCGCGATCTCACCGAGCTTGCCGTAGTCATGGTGAAATCTGAACGAACAGCCGAAGTGCAGGAAAGAGCCGAGCATCTTGCCGTCGAACGGATCCTCGACATCCTGATACCGTCAGTCCGTAAAACAAAAGCGGAGCAGAGCGCCGCCCCCGAGACTCCGACGGACGAGGAACTGAACGAGAAGACACGGGAACGATTCAGGGAAAAGATCAAAGCGGGACAGCTCGATGCGAGAGTCATCGAGCTCGACTTGCCGAGCGATCAATTTCCGGCAATGCAGATCCTCGGTCCGATGAACCTCGAAGAAATGGGAGTGAACCTTCAGGATGTCTTCGGAAACCTGATGCCCAAGAAGATGAAGAAACGGAAACTCTCGGTTGCGGAAGCGAAGAAGATCCTTATCCAGGAAGAAGCGCAAAAACTGATCGACCAGGACGCCGCCGTCAAAGAAGCCATCCACCGGGTTGAGAACTCAGGAATTGTCTTCCTTGATGAAGTCGATAAAATTGCAGGAAGCCGGGGAGCGTCGAGCGGTCCCGACGTTTCACGCGAAGGAGTTCAACGGGACCTTCTCCCCATTGTCGAAGGATCGACCGTTGCGACCAAATATGGAATGGTCCGGACCGATCACATCCTTTTCATCGCTTCCGGCGCATTCCATGTTTCCAAGCCTTCCGATCTGATTCCCGAATTGCAGGGGCGCTTCCCGATCAGGGTCGAACTGAAGAGTCTCACGGAGGAGGATTTCGTCAAAATTCTGACACTTCCCCAAAATGCTCTCATCAAACAATATACGGCGCTGCTGAAGCCGGATAAGGTCGACATTGAGTTTACCGCCGGAGCGATCAGCGCCATCGCGAGAATCGCTACACAGGTGAACGACGAAGTCGAGAATATCGGCGCCCGCCGGCTTCACACCATCATGACGTCGCTCCTGGAAGAGATACTGTTCGATGCTCCGGAAAAAGTCTCTGCATCACAGCTCTCCATTACAAAGGAGCTTGTGGAACAAAAACTGAGTGCCATTGTGAGAGACAAAGATCTCAGCAGATTCATCCTCTGACCAATCAGGGAGCCTCACTTCCAAGGACGAGAATTCGCTGAAGAATTCAAAAATAGAAAACCCGGCCAGTTGCAGCGCCGGGTTTTTTGTTTTCTCTCAGACGATTTTTCTAGATCCGGAAACGCATCCCGAGCGTAAACGATCCGTTGCGGAAGCCGTTCGGGTTCGTCAGCAGCGCGATGCTCTCAGTGCCAAGATCGAGATCCCAAACCGGAGTGTTGATGCCGAATCCAAGCGCCCACGTGAATCGCTCACGTCCTCCGATGGAGATTCCGGTTCGTATCGGCAGCATTCCGATTGGGCGGTACTCTGTCCCCAACGAGAATCGCGGAGACGTGGAGTTTCCGGGCTCATTATTGAATCCAAAATGGAGGTCCGCGGCGACAAGGAGCTTCCCGGGAAAATGAGAAACGAACGGAGCCTCATCAACTTGAAATGCTGCGCCAACATGAAGCGCTCCGGGGAGGCTTGTTTTGAAGGCAGTCGTGTCGGTTGTCTCCCCCTTGAAGGCATTCTTCACTGAATCCTGCTGGTTGAAATCCGATACCGAGAACCCGCCTTTTCCCACAATTGCTTTCGTATACTTGTTCCATGTAACTTTTCCAATATCGGTCAAACTCACGCCCACGCGCAAAGCCTGAAAGACTTCGCCGGAAACTCCGAAGTCGAATCCGATGCCCGTGCCTGCCGGTTTCATGAGGTTGTTCGCGACGCTGTCGAAGGGGATATGGGATTGATACTGGAGAAAGTCGACGTTGCCGGTAAGCGGGCCCGGCAAGACAATTGTCTTACCGTTCGTGAGACTGTCGGTCACTGGGGCGACTTGAATGCTCCCGGCATAATGATTTGTGCCGAAGTACCCGAAACCCTGAACGTATTTTATGCCGATGCCAACTGAAATATTCTTCACCCACTTCAACTCGACCGGCAGCATCCGTGCGTAGGAAAGGTTGTACTCTCGCAGCCACGAGGCCGTTATCGAAGTGTTGTCGAGCGTATATGTTGCGCCATTGGGAGGGAACGCATCCAGGAGCATTTTGAGATAACCCTCGGGGATGTCGAGATTCACACCAACCTGATCGCTCACCGAAAAACCAATCCCGCCTATCTTATGACTCTGCACTGTAAATCCAAATTCAGTGATGTCAAAATCGAATTGAGTATGTGCAATCCCTCCTGGAAAAAGCCCGAGGATGGCATCCTTGTCCGATTGCGTTAACGGTTTCGCGATACGGACTCTTTTGCCATTCTTGTCAACGTAGGGCTGTCCGTTCGCTGCGAGGGAGTCCATCCCGGTAAAATAGTCCTGATAAATACCGTAATTGATGAGATCGCTCCCCGCCCTGAATCCAAACGGCGCAATTTGAAGCGTTACGTTGCTCCCTCGATCGTCGAGCGCAAGGTTGGCCGGATTGAGACCAATGGCATCGAGCCCGCGGGACGATGCAGTAAACGTCCGCGCCATGCCGATGATCTGGCCCGAAGAACGATCTCCGCCTGCGTAGGATGTGCTGAAGGTTGCCACACCCAATACGATGGCAGCAAGGATGCCGGCCAGGTATCTTTTCTCATAAACGTTGTTCATTGCTCTTCTCCTTAGAATCAATGTTGATGAGTGTGTGGTTATTTGAGTTTGTCAAAGTTGACGTTGTACTGGACGCTGACATACGCCTTCAACTGCACATAATAATCGCTCTTGAATGGAACCGGCTGATTGCTGCCGGATGTATTCAATTTGATGGTGACGGCGACAAAACTCGCCGGGTTAATCTTGTCAACATCGGAAGTAGTCAGTCCGATAGTTGTGGCGGTCAGTCCGTTCGGGTTCGACGGTTTGGAGGCGTACCGTGCGCTGTCGGCGCGAATCGTGCCGGACTTGGGAAGCAGAAGAAGCACAGTCGTGTCCGGCTTTGATCTGTTTGTGGCAAGCCCCGGCAGGAGTTTCGAAGAAACATCGAGCTGGAACGGGAATGAATTGTTGATAGTAAAGATGACGTTGCCGCTGTCTATAGACGTAAGATTCTTCTTATCGATCTTGTTCCCCGACGTATCGGCGACGGTAATCGTGTCGATGTAGGTGCCGTTGATAATACCCACGCGGACCGGGAAGAGGAAGTCCAGTGAAGTGAATACACTATCACCTGCTTTGACAGTCCCGGTACTATCCGGATACTTGTAGTAAGATTTGGGGTCGACGACCGCTTGGCCAACGACAATGAACTTACTCGGCAGGCTCTTGCTGCCTCCCGAAAAGAAGCTCGAAAGGAAGGCATCGATTCTACTTGTCGTTTTATTGAATACGATCTTCTTCTGCACTCCTGGATAAATTCTCAGCGTGTCGGTTAATCCGCCTCCCGGGACCGGGTCCTGAGCCTTCAGTGAATCCCGGCGGAATCCGTTGTTGTCCAAGCCGACGATTCGCATCGTCAGGTCGGTTGGAAACGAACCGGTGCTGAAGATCTTCAGCGTGATCGAAACGGAGTCGAACTTGATGCTGTCTGCCGTGAATTTATTCCCGACATCTCCGATCGCGGCATCGACAGTTTCATTGATCGGCACCGGAGTAGGTTTCACTTTGCCGATGACCTTGCTGAGGACATATGTCTTTCGCGGCGGGGATTGAGTATTGAGCAGCGGAGTGATGTCGACTCGAACCGAATCGTTCTTCGAAATGAGAACCCTGCCAACTGTCTGACCAAGCGTCTTGATGTTGATGGCAAAGTGGACGTTGGGAACAGAGAGCGTATCGAGCCGTCCGCCGATGACCGTATCCTTTTGAGACTGGATCGCATAATTCTTCATACTCACGGTCTGGATGAAAACACTGTTCGGCTGAACGACCCCCGTGGTATCGCCATTCGCATCGTTTTTCAATTTAAACGGCACGCCGGTTATGCGGTCGACAAATTCATTCAGCGCAAAACCGACGGAAATGCTTGTTGCAATATCATTGGTGATCTTTACTTGAAACCCACCGTCGCTGAATTCTGCCCGTTTGATTTTCGTCGAGTCATCGATAAGCTGGACGGCAGAATCGGGGTTATTGAACACAGGATAGGATGCGGTAAGTTGTACCTTGGCGCTTTGAAGTGTCGCAACCCCGCCGCTCGTTCCGCCGATCGTCAAGTGCGAGACAAGATTCTGGCTGTTCGTTATCGTCTTCCCCGTAACACCGGAAGTCGTGATGGTCGATTGCATCTTCAGATTGGCACTCATGAGTTTCCCCGATACAATTGCCGTTTTTGTAACGGGACTATTCGCGGGGATGGTCGTAAAAGCGAACGTGGCAACCGTGGCAAGATCTTGATCTACGTTCACTAATTGAACCCCGCTTTGGAAGCTTATCGCAAACGGAAAGTTGTTGGTGATTGTGAGAGTCATGAGCCCGTCCTGGTAGACAATATAATCGTACGTCGCAGTCGGATTCGCGATCACATTGTTGAGAGCTACTGTCGTATCATGCCCAGGATATGTCACTCCCGAACCGGGATCCACGCCGAAAAGGCTTTTGAAATTCACCGTCACGTCGGGGATGCTCGGTACGCTCAACGGAACCAATCCCAATTTCTGAGAAACCGAACTCGGAGCCGGCGTCAACTCGGGAAGAACGATCGCTGTCGGCTTGTTGACGAGCGAAGAGGGCCGGTACTCGACGCTGCTCGTCGAGGAATCGGTGATGAACTTCGGGTCCTTTGCGATCATTTGACCAAAGGTAAACGTTCGGTCGATCAGACCGATATTGAGCGGCACTGTCCACGACGGGGCTTTCGGTTCCAACGGTTTGTTAATGCACTGGAACGAGAGCGGGGCCGTCACGAGAAGAATGAACAACATCAACGCGTTCATTTTCTCTGTAGCTCTGCGGAAATGGATCATGAGAGAGTCCTCCAATAAAAAAATTCTGCTTCGAACGGAAAATGGCAATGGCAACACATCAGGCGATGGTCGCCCGGGAAACTTCTACTCTTATTGAAGGTAGAACTGCGGACGCATTCAAACGTTGACACGCGTCATAAAGGACAAATAGACTGCGGAAAATAAACGGTGCCGGCCACGTAGGTAATGTGTCCGACACCGATGCAACACAACGGCTAATGAATCTTTTCTTCTTTGGTGGGAAGTTGGAAACCAAACCCCTGGGTCGGCGGTTCATCGCCCAGGATCTTGATCTCTCCGAATTTTGATTCGTACTTTTCGATGTTGTCCTTAAGGGCATTCAGGAGGAGGCGTCCATGCTGGGGAGTCATGACGATGCGGGCGAACACTTTCGCTTTCGGAACTCCCGGGAGGATCCTCGTAAAATCGATGACAAACTCCGCCGGTGAATGCGTAATAATTGCCAGGTTGGAATAAATGCCTTCAGATTCTTTTTCACCCAACTCGATATTGATCTGTTGGCCGCCCGGCGGCTGTGGATTATTCATTGCTGCTCCTCATTGAGAACCGAAAAAGGTCGGTTCGCCACATATCTCTTCCCTCTCACTATCGTCTTTTCTCTTCTCTCTTCTCTCTTCTCTCTTAATTCTTGCCCTTCCGGATAGCATCAGCCTTATCGTACGCTTCAAGCGCCTTGTCTTTCATGTTGAGATTTGCGTACACCTGGCCCAAAAGTTCCAGCATCTGAATATTATCGCTCTTTTCTGCGACGACTTTTTCCAGATACGGCAAGGCCATCTTGAATTTTTCTTTGTATGATACGTCATCCTCTTTTCCCGCGGCTTTCAGCTTCGTCTGCTCTACGACGCCCCAATTGACATACGTGGCAGCGATATTGTAGACAGCCGAGGAGAACGTCGAATCGAGCTTCAACGCTGTCCTGAATTCGTCGATGGCTCCGGAGAACGAAGAATCCTTCAGAAGAAACACGCCAAGATTATAATGGTCAAACTTGCTGTCGGGGTACCGTTTCACACGGTCATCAAGGAGAACGCGTGCCTCGTTGTTTCGCTCGGCTCCGATGTAGGCGTTCATGAGAGTCTCGGAGACCTCCGCATCCTCAGGATACATTCCCTGAGCTTTCTTCAACACGTCGACGGCCTTGTTGCATTGCGCAACGGCAAGGAAATAATAGGTCGAGTCAATGACCGGCGTGTAGCGCTTATCGTTGTCATATTTCATCTTCACCACATCTCCCCCTTCAACATTCAGCGTCAGGTGGTACTTTTCTATTCTCCAGGTTTCCTTCGTATCTCCCTTCTTCGGCTTTGCCGGCTTCGAGACCGCGATCAGCGAGTCGCCGAGGAAGAAGTGAACATCGGCAGCCTTCATTTTCTCCTGAATGCTGGAGAGATTCTTGACATCTTCGAATCCCTGCCGGTTCGCTTCGGTAAACGTCGCCTTCAGGGCATTTGCACTGTCGAGATACATGCGGCCAAGAAGCTTGGCGGCCAGGAGGTCTTTTCCTTTTTCAAAAGCAACGGTGAGTTGCTTGGAGGCATTGGCCATGTCTCCTTTCCGGAAGTAGGCGAGACCTAAATTACGCTGAGCTAAAAGGCTATCGGGCAAAATAATGGTCGCAGTCTTGAAATAAAGAATGGCGTCATCAAGATATGCAGCCGTGTCTGCTGCCTTGTTGATTGCTTCAACGGCCTGATTAAACAGCTTTCCCCATGTGCCCAGTTCTATCACCTGGATGTCTTTGAGATGCGTTGGCGCTATCGCCAATGCCTGGTCAAATGCTTCCTTCATCCCCTGATAATCCTTCAATTCCAGCCTGATCTGCCCGAGCAGGAAATATGCTTCGTCATCCTTTGGATTCTTTGCGACTTCTTTCTCCAGCTGCTTCTCCGCGTTCGGATAATCTTTTCGTTGAATGTAGAGCTTGGCGCTCGTCATTTCCGAAGATGCACATTGAAATCCAGTGGTGAGAAATGCCGCCAGCACAATTCCGTAAATGCCCCAATAAAGTAGTTTCATGCGATTTTCCTTTAATAATTCGGTCTGTTATCTTGTTTTCGGTAAAAAAATTTCGTGAAAATATAGGCAAAATAGGGTTTATAGTCAATCCTGATGTCGGGGCAATATCAGGAGTTTCGATTATGTTTGTTGCAAGCAAGTTTGACAGCGGGCGATGGCGGGTTCAAGTGTGCTGCAAATCCGAAGATGTCAGGAGAAGAGTTCCCCTTGATTTAACGGGGATTGCTTCGTCCCCCGATAAGGAACGTCGGCTCCTTGCAATGATCTGAGCGCATCAAGATGTCCGCCCTTGCAAACCTTCCGGGTTGATTTCACCCCTTCAATTCGTTACTTTGAAGAAGCGTTTCACGGGGTGTTTCTATGGCTTGCCGATGTCTCATGAAAACTTTAGCGATATTCCTCCTTCTTGCGCTCACTGAACAATCCTTCGCTCAAAACGGCGCGGTCCTCTTCCTAAGAATTGACGGGTCGATCAATCCGGCGACTTCCGATTACATCCACGAAGGAATCAAGCACGCGCAGGAGATGAATGCACGCTGCGTGGTTGTCGAACTGAATACGCCAGGCGGACTGCTCAAGTCGACGAGAATGATCGTCACGGATTTTCTCACCTCTCCGGTCCCGGTGATTGTCTACGTCTCTCCTGCCGGATCACAAGCCGCATCCGCCGGCGTCTTTATCACCCTTTCCGCTCATATCGCCGCCATGGCGCCGGGAACGAACATTGGAGCAGCGCATCCCGTCAGCGGACAGGGGTCGATGGATTCCACGATGTCTGAGAAAGTCACGAACGACGCGGCGGCATTTATCAGGACGATATCCGAGAAACGAAACAGGAACATCCGGTGGGCCGAGGAAGCCGTGCGCAAGAGCGTTTCGATCACCGAGACCGAGGCGCTGAAAAACAATGTCATAGATCTTATCGCCAAAAATCGGAAGGATCTGCTCGACTCTCTCGACGGGAAGAAAGTGTCAGCCGCCGATGGTGAAGTAACGCTCTCAACAAAAGGAGCCGTCATCGAAACGCGCGAAATGAGCTGGGGATACAAGATCCTCGACATCCTCAGCGATCCAAACATCGCCTATATTTTTATGATGATTGGAATGTACGGCCTTCTCTTCGAGCTATATAATCCCGGATCGGTCTTCCCGGGAGTCGCGGGCGCGATTTCGCTCCTGGTAGCGCTGTACGCTTTCCATACTCTGCCGATCAACTATTCAGGGGTTGCCCTGATCGTTCTCGGCGTCATTCTCTTCCTGCTCGAAATCAAAATCAGCAGTTACGGTTTGCTGACTGTCGGCGGAATCATTTCCCTTTTCCTGGGCTCAATCATGCTTATCAACACGGATGCCTGGTTCGACTTCCAGGCCGTTTCACTTGAAGTCATTATCCCGACGGTGCTCTTTACCGCCGCATTTTTTGTATTTGCCGTCGGAGCCGGCCTCAAAGCACAGCTTCGCAAGCCTGTCACGGGAGTCGAAGGACTTGTCGGCACACAAGGTGTAGCCTTCACAAAGCTCGGTCCATTGGGTCAGGTAAGGGTCGAGGGGGAGATATGGAATGCGGAAAGTCTGGACGGTCCATTGCCAAAGGAATCGCGCATCGTCGTTGCCGAGGTGAAAAACTTGCTTCTCAGAGTTCGAAAATCAGAATCAAAGTAGTCGTCTTCACAAGAGATTCCCTCTTGTCATTATTCAGGAAAAGGAGTTTGATATGGGACCTGCAGGACTCGTGTTAGTCGTACTGATATTTTTTGCCGTCATCATTATTTCAAACGCCATACGAATTCTGTCCGAGTACGAGCGCGGAGTTATTTTCCGGCTCGGCAGAATGGTGGGAGTGAAGGGCCCCGGGCTTATTCTCCTCATACCGATTGTCGACCGGATGGTACGCGTGAGCCTGAGGACAGTCGTACTGGACGTGCCCCCTCAGGATGTCATCACCAAGGACAACGTCTCGATCAAAGTGAATGCGGTTGTCTATTTCCGCGTCGTGCAGCCGGACAAAGCAATCGTGAGCGTGGAGAATTATATTTACGCCACGTCACAATTGGCGCAGACAACGCTGCGAAGTATCCTTGGCCAATCTGAATTGGACGAATTGCTTGCCCAGCGCGACAAGATCAATCACGAGCTGCAGATGATCATCGACCAGCACACCGAACCGTGGGGCATCAAGATTTCAAACGTGGAAGTAAAGCAGATCGATTTACCGCCGGAGATGCAGCGCGCAATGGCAAAACAAGCCGAGGCCGAGCGCGAACGACGCGCAAAGGTCGTCCATGCCGAAGGCGAATTGCAGGCAAGCCAGAAGTTAGGAGAGGCGGCAGCCATCATACAGAAGAATCCGATCGCGCTTCAATTGCGCTATCTTCAGACCCTTACCGAGGTAGCATCGGAAAACAATTCGACGACGATATTCCCGTTCCCGATGGAATTGCTGACGCCGTTTATCGATATGTACAAAAAGAAGTGATTGGTGCTGAGACCTTCCGAAGGTTTGCTGATTGAATAATGGTCGTCATACAATATTAGATTAGTGGATTGAATTGCCTTCGGAAGGTTGTGGGAGGGGCAACTGAAAGAAGTGGGAGAGTGTATCCGGAGTTCTGGAAGAGAAAACCGCAAAGCCGCAAAGTTCTTTCTTCGCGTCCTTTGCGTCTTCGCGGTTATTTTCTTAATCCGATGATATACTCTCAGCGCCCGTTAGAAACAGAAAAGGGAACGCAGACCGTGCGTTCCCTTTTTATTGGAGCTAGGCGCTTACTTTCTCGGCGGCGCAATACTCGTCGAACGCGCTCGTCAGATCGGCGGCGATAGAGTCGGCGTCGCGGTTCTCTATCCTGAATCTCGGAATAAAATGGACGAGCTCTCCGTCTTTGAAGAGAGCAACGGAAGGAGAAGAGGGCGGAATCTGACCGAACCACTCCCGCGCACGCGCCGTCGCTTCCATATCCTGTCCCGCAAACACACTTGTCAGCACATCGGGCTTCGCGGAATGCTTTAGGGCTTTCGTTATTGCCGGCCTCGCCCTTCCCGCAGCGCATCCGCAAACTGAATTAACCACGACAAGAACCGTTCCCTGTTTCTTGCTCAGCACATCGTCTACTTCTGCCGCATTCCGCAGCTCGCGGACTCCAACCCTCGTCAGCTCATCGCGAAACGGTTGAATCAACACTGGATCGTACATTGGGACTCCGAATAAGATTATTTGTTATTTGGGTTTAGACTCTGTATTAAGAATGAGGTTGAGAATCGCGTCCAATGTCTGCGACCTTCACCGACTGTTCTATAGGATAGAACACCATTTAATGTTAGTGAGTTTCCGGTCCATGGGAGAGATGCCATCATTCCTTCTCCATTCTGCTTGGTATTCAACAATAACCGTCAAATGGCATTAGATAACGTCACGGAATCACTGCGCGGATCCGTCAGTGCTTCATAGCATTCAGCGCGCTGCCCGCTCTGAACCACTCAATTTGTCCCTCGTTAAACGTGTGATTGAGCTCTATGACATGGATTGATCCGTCTTGATGTTTGATCTCCAGCTTCAACGGTACCGCCGGCGCGAATGATGTGAGGCCTCGAATTGCAAGAAGATCGTCCTCTCGAATCAGGTCATAGTCTGCCGGGTTCTTGAACGTCAATGCGAGCATCCCCTGCTTCTTCAAATTTGTTTCGTGTATCCTCGCGAAGCTTTTGACGATGATCGCCCGTCCGCCAAGAAACCTTGGTTCCATCGCCGCATGCTCGCGCGACGAACCTTCGCCGTAGTTCTCGTCTCCTACCGCCACCCAGCCAATTCCTTTTGCCTTGTAGTCCCGGGCTACGCCGGAGAAATCCTTCACTTCGCCGCTCAGTACATTCTTCCCTTTGCCCGCTTCGCCGCTGAAGGCATTGATCGCGCCAATGAACATGTTGTTGGAAATATTATCGAGATGTCCTCTGAACTTCAGCCACTTCCCTGCCGGGGAAATATGATCGGTCGTACATTTTCCTTTCACCTTCACCAGAACCCGAAGCCCTTCCAGATCTTTCTTTTCCCACGGCTTGAATGGTTCAAGAATTTGCAGCCGGTCGCTATTCGGATCAACTTTCACCTGAATCGCGGATCCATCGCGGGCCGGATCAACGAAACCTCCGTCACCCGGAGTGAATCCTCTCTTCGGAAGTTCATCTCCACGGGGAGCGTCGAGCCGGACAAGCTCTCCTTTCCCATTCATGATCGAATCGGTCAGCGGGTTGAACGTTAATTTGCCGGCGAGCGCAAAAGCCGTAACGATTTCCGGACTTGCCACGAATGCGTGAGTATCCGGATTGCCGTCGTTGCGTCCGGTGAAGTTCCTGTTGTACGAGGTGATGATCGAATTCTTTTCTCCCTGTTTCACATCGTGCCGTTTCCATTGGCCGATGCACGGTCCGCATGCGTTTGCCAGCACCATCCCTCCCATCGCAGTCAAAGCGTCCAGTTGTCCGTCGCGCGCGATCGTTGCCCGTATCTGCTCGCTCCCCGGTGTAATCGTGAACTCCGATTTTGCTTTCAGACCTTTTCCCGTTGCCTGCCTCGCTACCGAGGCTGCACGTTCGATATCTTCATACGAAGAGTTGGTGCAGCTACCGATCAGGGCAACTTTCAATTCCTCCGGATAGTTGTTCTTCTTCACTGCCTCCGCAAATTTTGAAATCGGCCATGCAAGATCCGGAGTGAACGGCCCGTTGACGTGAGGCTCGAGCTGGCTCAAATTGATTTCAATGACGCGATCGTAAAACTTCTCAGGACGATCCAGGACTTCACGGTCGGGCACCAGGTTCTCCGCGACCTTTTCGGCGAGGGCCGCAATTTCCGCGCGTTCAGTTGCCCGCAAATAGTCGGCCATCCGGGAATCAAACGGGAAGAGGGATGTTGTGGCGCCAATCTCCGCTCCCATGTTACAGATCGTTCCCTTGCCTGTGCATGAGATCGATTTTGTTCCTTCACCAAAATATTCGATAATCGCGCCGGTTCCCCCTTTTACCGTGAGAATGCCGGCCACCGTAAGGATCACATCTTTTGCGGAAGTCCACCCGTTCAACGCGCCGGTCAGCTTCACTCCGATGACGTCGGGAAATTTCAGCTCCCAGGGCATCCCGGCCATTACATCGACCGCATCGGCGCCGCCGACGCCGATCGCGATCATTCCCAGTCCGCCGGCATTCGGCGTATGCGAATCGGTTCCTATCATCATTCCGCCAGGAAAGGCATAGTTCTCCAGAACGACCTGATGGATAATGCCTGCGCCCGGCCTCCAGAAACCGATACCATATTTGTTTGAAACGCTTGCAAGGAAGTCGTACACTTCTTTGTTGTCCTCGCTCGCGCGCAGCAAGTCCCCTTTTGCTCCGATCTGAGCCTGGATGAGATGGTCGCAATGTACCGTCGATGGAACTGCGACCCTCTTCCGGCCGGCTGACATGAATTGCAGGAGAGCCATTTGGGCAGTAGCATCCTGCATGGCAACCCTGTCCGGTGCAAAATCGACGTACGACTTGCTTCGCTCCGCCGGTCTGGACGGTGATTCAAAATAATGGGCGTAGAGAATTTTTTCTGTGAGCGTAAGAGCGCGGCCGACGAGCTTTCTTGCATGCTGAGTTTTTGCCGGAAGAGCGGCGTAGACGTTTTTGATCATCTCAAGATCGAAAATCATGGTGCGGCTTCCTTAACGAATGGGGTGAGTGGCAGTTTCCTTGAGTAAATATATGAATCCTGAGCCCTTTCTGCAAGAGACTGCCTTGCACGGCATCGGTTTTTTCGCTATTTTTTATGGTTTCTTGATCGGATGATGAAATACCATGAGCGAGCAACCGCAGACCGAATCTGAAGTTCTGGATGACGTCCTCGACGAGACGAAGATCAAGGAGCCTACGCGGGCGATCCTGTTCAACGACGAAGTGCATACCTTTGATGAGGTGATCAACCAACTCATCAAAGCACTGAAATGCAACCGCGCGAAAGCTGAAGCGCTCACATGGGAAGTCCACAACACCGGCAAGTCGTGCGTCTATACCGGCGCGTTGAGCCGTTGTCTCGAAATTACCCGTGTGCTGGAGGAGATAGAACTAATGACTCAGATTGAAGTGTAACTATAGGAGGAATCAATGAGGCGAGCGATCATCGGTGTATTGGTTTCGATCATGTATGTTTCGGGCGTTGCAGCGGCAAGTGAGCTCATCCATTTTCGCGACACGACAACGTCGTGGGATGATGTAAAGTCCATAGCCGCGAAGGAACAAAAACTTATCATCATCGATGCTTACACGGATTGGTGCAGTTGGTGCAAGGTGATGGACCGCGAGACCTTCACCGATCCGGTTGTCATAAACTTCATGAACGACAAATTCATACCGGTGCGTTATGAAATGGAGACCGGCTTCGGCGCCAAAATGTCCGCGAAATACAGGGTTAATGGGTTTCCAACGTACCTGATCTTCACACCGGACGGAAAACTGGTGTATCGCATTCTTGGGTATATGAAGTCCAAGGACTTCCTTGAAAAACTTGCCGAGGCGCTCGATCCTTCGAAACAAGACCACCTGGCCGGGATCTCAGCTTCACTTGATCCGGGGTTTCCGGAATTCTATAAACAATCATTTTTGAAAAAGGAAGTTCGTCAGCGGCCCGATAGCTCGACGGTCGTGTCATTCTTGGAGGGAAAGAAAGACCTCTCCGGTGAAGTTGCATGGTCGGTGATGTTCCGATTCAGCTCAATGCTGACGGCGCCGTACAAGGAGTTTATCTTCAAGAACTACGACAAACTCAAGGGCCTATACGGCGCGAACGATCTGGAGAGCACGGCAGGCTCCTTCATTGCGTCAGATCTCAACGATGCAATCAAAGCGAGTAGCGAGCCGATGCTCGAAAACGTCATGGCATCCTCAGAAAAATACATCAGTGAACCCGCCGCCGAGATGCGGTTCAACTACAAACTCAGGTTCTACCGGGGCACCCAGCGTTGGAACGCATTCGCTGACCTCATCGACAGCGCCATGAGATCTAACGACAAGCCGGATCCGAACGTGATCAACAGTTACAGCTGGACGATATACGAAAAGTGCGCGGACAAAGGGATTGTGGCGCGAGCGACGGCTTGGATGAGCGATGCGGTGGCCCAAAGCCCCAGTTACATGCTGCTCGATACGTATGCTGCACTCCTCTATAAAAGCGGAGATTTGAAGAAGGCGAAACAGTTTGCCGAGACCGCCATTGAAGCGGGAAAGAAGGAGAAGCAAGATTTCAAAGAAACCCAGGAACTCCTCGACAAGATCAATACCTCAATTGAAAAAAAGCTGTAGCCGTTGATGACATCACGGGAAATCCGACAATCGTTCCTCGATTTTTTCGCCTCCAGGCAGCATCGCATCATTGCGAGCGCTCCCGTCATACCGCACGGCGACCCTACGCTCCTCTTCACGAACGCCGGGATGAATCAATTCAAAGAAGTCTTCCTCGGAACCGGCAAGAGGGATTATACCCGAGTCGCTGACACACAAAAATGTATCCGCGTCAGCGGAAAGCACAACGACCTCGAAGAAGTAGGACGCGACACCTACCACCATACTTTTTTCGAGATGCTGGGCAACTGGTCCTTCGGCGATTATTATAAGAAGGA
>CAYLMV010000002.1:24388-81030 GCA_964384415.1 uncultured Chitinophagaceae bacterium
ACGGCTGACGGCAACGCCACCGCATCGCTCGTGAACGCGGGTACTCCGCAAGTGATTGAGATCTGGAATCTTGTCTTCATCCAGAACAATCGCAAGGCGAACGGTGAGCTCGAAGACCTTCCGATGAAGCATGTCGACACCGGCATGGGGTTCGAGCGAGTCTGTGCCGTGATGGAAGCGATGAAGAGTAATTTCAAACGCCCTTCCTCCAACTACGATTCTGATGTCTTCACACCGCTCATCAAGAAGATTTCCGAGATTTCGGGAATACCATACGGCTCGGAAACCGAGTCCGACATTGCCATGAGAGTGATCTCCGACCATATCCGGGCTTTGACCTTTGCCATCGCCGACGGCGCCATTCCGTCCAACGAAGGGCGCGGATACGTTTTGAGAAGAATTCTCCGGCGCGCGGCACGCTTTGGAAGAAACCTGGGACTGCACGAGCCGTTTCTTTACAAGCTGGTCGATACGCTTGTCGCGACCATGGCTCACGTCTTTCCGGAAATCAAAGAGCATCAGCAGCACGTCGAACGGGTCATCAAAGGAGAAGAAGAGGGATTCAACCAGACGCTTGACCGGGGGTTGGAGATCTTTGAGGAGGCGGTGAAAAGAGCTCTTAGTTCTAAGTCAAATGTCATAAGTGGCGAGGACGCGTTCAAACTATATGACACCTTTGGATTTCCATTGGATTTGACTCAACTGCTTTGTTCTGAACGAGGCATAAGTGTCGACACTGAGACTTTTGCCCGGTTAATGGAGGAACAGAGAGATCGATCTAGGGAATCCGGCAAGACTACCGGAGTCCCTTCCGTCCTGAAATTCATGCAAAAGGACAACACTATCGATTCTTCGGAGTTTTTGGGTTATGATCTATTGGAAGCAGGGGCGATTATTAAGAGTTTAGCCGAGGGATTTGTCGTACTCGACCGGACCCCTTTTTACGGTGAATCGGGGGGACAAGTCGGTGACACGGGAGAACTTCGATATCAGGACCGAATCCTCCATGTCCTCGATACGCAGCGTGATGGAAAAATAATCGGTCACCGGGTTGCCGAACAAGTTGGAGATGCTTTCGCGCAAATGGTCACGGCTGTTGTCAACAAACCCCGGCGCCTCTCGATCATGCGCAATCACACCGCGACGCATTTGGTCCATGCGGCAATGCGCAAGGTGTTGGGGACGCATGTGCATCAGGCAGGCTCGCTCGTGGCTCCGAACTACCTGCGATTTGACTTCGCTCATTTTGCCAAAGTCAGCGAAGCGGAACTCGCGGAAATCGAGAACATCGTCAACGAGAAAATCATCGAGAACATTCATCTCCAGCATCACCGGAACATCCCATTCGAACAAGCGCAGAAGATGGGGGCGTTGATGTTTTTCGGCGACAAATATGGCGACAAAGTGAATGTGGTTCAGTTCGGCGATTTCAGCAAAGAGTTCTGCGGCGGCACTCATATCAATAGCACCGGCGAGATCGGATTTTTCAAAATCCGTTCGGAGTCGAGCAGTGCAAGCGGAGTGAGACGCATCGAGGCAATCACCTCTGATTATGCCGTTGAGTACCTCAAGCTCCAGAACTCGACATACAAAGAACGGATCGAGCATGGGTACGAGCTCATCGACGAAATTCAGTCGCTCCAGAAAGAGATTGTGAAGCTTAGCGGCGGTTCTTCTCCCCTCTCCAAAGAAGAGACGATGAATCTGGATATAGACCTGCGCAAACTGGAGCAAATACCGGACTTGCCGGCGGCGGCCGCTACGGAAAAGCTCTCCCTGGAATTCGAAGCGCTTCATCAGCGATTCCACGCTTTGGAAGATTACCTTATGATGCTTGCGGAAAAAAAGAAAGCGTTTGAAAAGGAAGAGGCAAAATATACCTTGAAATCGGCCGCATCCGACATCGATGCGCTCGTTCTTCAGGGAGTCGCTCTCAATGGTTTCAAAATCGTCGCCTCGAAAGTGAACGCTGGGGACATGGAATCGTTGAAATCGATCGGCGATACGCTCCGGTCAAAGATCGGGAGCGGTGTCGGAGTGCTCGCTTCGGTGATCGACGACAAAGTTGCCTTGGTCTGTATCGTGAGCGACGACCTGATCAAGACAAAGAATATCCAGGCAGGAAAAATTGTCGGCGCGCTCGCAAAAATAGTGGGGGGCGGCGGAGGCGGCAAGCCTCATCTCGCCACGGCCGGCGGCAAGGATGTCTCGAAACTCGACGATGCTCTGAGGAGCGTGGAGGGAGTTGTAAAGGAAATGATGGGGAAAGTGTAAAAGTAAAAGTGTAAAGTTAAAAGTGACAAATTAAGAGCGGTTTGACTGAAGTAGAAGTTGACCTTCTTTTATCCGAATAAACAGAACACTCAGCAATGTCCATCTATCAGAATCTGCTCTCGGCTGCGGCGAATAAAGGCGCGGCATACCTTGTTCTTGTCGACCCGGACAAAATTGACCGGGGCAACTTTCCAAACTTTGTCGAACAGGCAACCGCGGCCGGCGTCGATGGGTTTCTCGTCGGCGGCAGCCTTGTCCTTGCCGATTCTTTTGAAGAGTCGATCAAGATTCTCAAACACCATACGAACGTGCCGGTGGTGATCTTTCCAGGGAGCGTCCAACAGATTTCTAAGGAAGCCGATGCAATCTTGTATTTGTCGCTGCTGAGCGGACGGAATGCCGAACACATCATCGGAAGCCAGGTAACGGCTGCTCCGATCATCAAGAAGATGAACCTGGAAGCGATCTCGACTGCCTATATGCTCGTCGAGTCGGGCAGGACGACATCGGCTGAATTCATGAGCAACACGAAACCGCTCCCCCGAAATAAACCCGACATCGCCGTCGCGCATGCGATTGCAGCGGAGTATATCGGATTCAAATTCCTCTATTTAGAAGCGGGCAGCGGCGCCGAACATTCGGTCCCGGAAGACATGATCAGCGCCGTTGCGAAATACTCCTCTGTTCCGCTGATCGTCGGCGGAGGCATTACGACGGCGGAGGATGCGCACAAAAAGGTACAAGCGGGGGCAAAATTTGTCGTCACCGGGAACGTTCTGGAAAAGAGCGGCTCGAAAGATCTCATCAAAGAATTCGCGTCGGCGATCCACGTTCGATAATCGTATCTGAGCCGAATTACAAGGAAAGAACACGCATGGCACATCTTCCACTCACGCTCGTCTACCGTCAGCGCTTCATCCAGGATTCGTTGAAAGCGAGCGCTGAATTGAAATTGAAGATCGCTGAACAGTGCAGCGCGGACATTTCGAAAGCCATCGACATGCTCGTCAATGCATTCAACCATAAGAAGAAGATTCTCTTATGCGGAAACGGCGGAAGCGCCGCGGATGCCCAGCACCTTGCGACCGAATTTGTCGTAAGACTCTCCCCGAACATCAAACGCCCGGGACTGCCGGCGATCGCCCTGACGACAGATTCGTCAACGCTCACAGCCGGCTCCAATGATTTTGGATACAACGCCGTATTCGCGCGGTCCGTCGAGGCGCTCGGCAACGAGGGAGACGTCCTCATCGGAATCAGCACAAGCGGCAATTCGGAAAGCGTGAACAACGCCTTCATGAAAGCGAAGGAGATGAAGATGGCGACAATGGCCTTGCTCGGAAGGGACGGCGGCAAAGCAAAGAGCCTGGCCGACCTTGCGATCGTCGTCCCATCGGACGACACCCAGCGGATTCAGGAAGGACACATCACCATCGGCCACATTATTTTTCAGGAAGTTGAACAAGAGATCTTCGGCTGAGGATTTAGCGCATCGACGAGCCGGTGAAGTTAGCCACTAACAGAGAAGGACGGCAATGAAAGGTATTCCGGGTTTGGGAGGAAATATGCAGGGGATGCTGAAGCAAGTTCAGCAGATGCAGGAGAAGATGGCGAAGGTGCAGGAGGAGCTGGAACAGAAGACCGTCGTCGCCGAATCGGGAGGCGGGATGGTAAAGGTGACCGCAAACGGCAGACAGCAAATCCAGAAGATCACCCTTGAGAAAGAAGTCATCAACCCGCAGGAAAGCGAAATGCTGGAGGACCTTATTGTCGCAGCCGTCAACAAAGCGCTCGAGGACTCGAACAAGCTTGCGCAATCCGAAATGGCAAAAGTAACCAGCGGCATTCTGCCGAACATCCCAGGACTCAATCTACCCGGCTTCTGATGCGCTACACATCCGAATCTGTCGAACAACTCGTCGAAGAGTTTGCCCAGCTTCCCGGCATCGGGAAAAAGACCGCGCAAAGACTTGCCCTCTATGTCCTGAAGCTTCCCCGGGAAAAAGTTGCCGGTTTTGCTCAGGCGCTGGTGAATATCAAGGACCGGGTCCGCTATTGCTCCATCTGCAGCAACATTACCGAGAGCGATCCGTGTATCATCTGTGCGAGTCCGAAACGGAATAGACGCGTCATCTGTGTCGTCGAGGAGCCCAACGACGTCATGGCTCTCGAAAAAACGAATGAGTTCAACGGCCTGTATCATGTACTCGGCGGCGCCCTCTCTCCCCTCGACAATATCGGTCCGGAGGATTTGAAGGTGAAGGAGCTGCTTTCCCGGATTACTGACGAGATCGAAGAAATCATTCTCGCCATGAACCCGAACGTCGAAGGTGAAACGACGACGATCTATCTTTCCAGGCTTCTGAAACCTCTCAAAGTGAACGTCACCCGGATTGCCAGGGGCTTGCCGATTGGCGGCGACCTGGAATTTGCCGACGAGGCGACCTTGTCTCGCGCACTGGAAGGTCGAATTGCGATCTAGGAATTCAGCATTATTGTGTGTCGCTCTGGCGCTGATCTTCGGCGCATGCGGATTGTTAAAGACTCGGGATCCCGAATCACCGGATACGGGAAACGCCGCAAATCCTCCGGCATTCTCGCCGGAGACTGTCGTCACGAACCTCACTTCATCCTTCGAGAACAAGAACGTCAGCGACTACGCTAAGGTATTCGCAGACACATCCTCGGCTGGGAGGCAGTACGTATTCATCCCAACCCAAAAAGCGACCGCTACCTATGCCGGATTCTTCTCCCACTGGGGGGTTGATGCTGAAACGAATTATTTTCGAAAGGCGGTATCGAGCGTCAGTGCGGCATTCGCGCCGGCCGTCAGTTTTACTCAGCCGGTTTCCACCCAGTATCACTCGGATTCTTCGCTCTATGAGGCCAACTACACAGTGTTTCTTGCTCCGAACACCTATGTGGGTCACGCACGCCTGTATATGATTCCGAATAAAAACACCGGCATTTGGTCGATTTATCGCTGGGAGGATTTTCCGTCTACTCAGAATCCCGACACGTCCAGCTGGAGTGATCTGAAGGGGCAATTCAGTCAATGAAGTCACAGTTCTTCGTGATGATGTGTTCGATCGCCGTGTGCGGCTGCCTAAACCCTTTTGCGCCGGCGCTTGATAATTCCAATCTGTCGGGCGGCTCGATCCTCGGCGACCAGAGAACTGTGGACGGAGTGTTTCAGAATTTCAAGCAGGCGTATCTCTTCAAGGATACTACTATCTACGGCCAGGTGCTTGCGCCCGATTTCATTTTTGTTTACCGGGATTATGACGTGGGAGTTGATGTCTTTTGGGGACGCGATGACGACATGCGCACGACGAATGGACTCTTCCAGAATGCACAGAGCCTGGATTTGGTCTGGAACAATACGATACCGATCAACGGGGACACGACGGATGTCAAGGTGAACGTGACGAGGAATTTCAATCTTACGGTGACGTTCAGCCCGACCGACATTGTGCGCATCGACGGGTACGCCAGCCTCACGCTTGAACGCCCGACATCGAAAGACAACTGGCGCATCGGGCGATGGGACGACCAGTCGAACTACTAGCTGGGTAATGTAGGATGAAGCGCCAAGGCGCGAAGAACGCGAAGCAGAATTTTTTAAGAGCGACTGGATTTCTGTTTTTGTCTTGGCGCCCTTCGCACCTATGCGGTCTTGTTATTCGATTACTCGACTGAAGAAGTACACAACAATATCTCATGAAAACTAAAGTATCATACCAGGGAGAGCCCGGGGCTTTCAGCGAGCAGGCTGCGAAATCTTATTTCGGCAGAGGCTGCGCTGCAATCGCTCGCGAGTCGTTTCGGGACATATTTGAAGATGTCCTTAAGAAGCGATCGGCGCATGCCATGGTTCCGATCGAGAATTCGCTGCACGGAAGCGTTCACCAGAACTATGACCTGCTCTGGAAGTATAATCTCTTTATCGTCGGCGAAGTGAAACTCCGGATCAAAATGAACCTGCTCACGCTTCCCGGAACGAAGCTGAAGGACGTCCGCGCCGTCTATTCGCATCCGCAGGCCCTCGGCCAGTGCGAAAAATTCCTGCATACGCTCAAGGGGGTCTCGGTGAACCCCTTTTACGATACCGCCGGGGCCGCAAAAATGATTGCGGCGGAGCGAAGGGCGGACGCGGCGGCAATCGCCAGTTCTCAGGCGGCTTCGGACTACGGCTTGGTCATCATCCGTCCAGGAATCGAAAACGACCATCGGAATTATACGAGGTTTCTTGTAATTGGACGGCGGCAATTGCGCCCCGGGAAGAACCCCAAGACTTCATTGATCTTCGCGACAAAGAACATTCCCGGTGCGCTGTTCAAGTGCCTTTCCGTCTTTGCGCTTCGCAATATCAATCTTTTGAAAATAGAGTCTCGGCCTTTAGTAGGGTCGCCGTGGGAATATCTTTTCTACGTCGATATCGAAGGTGACGCGAAGAAGAGTGATTGTCTCAATGCATTGAGCCACCTCCAGGAGCTTACTTCGAGCTACAAAAATCTCGGATCGTATGAAACGGGCGTGATTGTCGAACCTTAGAGTGACGGGCGAGTCACCTCATGAACGATGCATAGTCCGATCATCCAAGTGATCTCAAAGCTGCAATGAATATCTTCTACATACTCAAAGAAGGCATATCGGGCTTCAAGCGGGCTCGGCTGTCGATGGTCATCTCCATTTTCACCATTACGATATCGTTGATCCTGCTTGGACTCTTCACGATTGTTTTCCGTAACACAAACCAGATTGTCGAATCGTTCCGTGACCGCGTCGAAATGGAAGCCTTCCTTGAAGAACCAGTCACTGAAGAGACATCTCCGATCGTCGAGAAGAAGATCCTCGCGATTCCGGGCATCAAGCAGGTAAAGTATATCTCCAAGGATCAGGCGGCAAAAATCTTCAAAGAACAGTATGGAGAGGATATCCATAGCATCCTCGATTTCAATCCCCTTCCCCCATCATTCAAAATCTACCTGGAACAAGAGTACAAAAATTCCGACAGCGCCAAGGTGGTCTACGCACAGTTGAAGCAGATCGGGGGAATCGACGAAATCATCTATCGAAAGACATTGCTCGAGTTGTTGGATCGCCGGGCGCAGTTGTTCGCTATGGGGAGCCTCGGCGCCGGAATTGCGCTTCTTATCACTGCAATTTTTCTAGTTTCCAACACGATACGGCTGGCAATTTACGCCAAGCGGAAAATCATCATGACCATGAAACTGGTGGGCGCCACGCGAATGTTCATTCGCCTTCCATTCTTAGTGGAAGGGGTCATTCAAGGAGTCCTGGGAGGCCTTTTCTCTTCGGGCTTCATTTATCTGGCAGTCGACTACGCATCTAAACTATTCGGGGGCGATCTGGCGCCGATCGTTTACGTCGAACCGACATTTTACATTATTGTTCTTGCGGCGGGCACGCTGCTTGGATTTCTCGGGAGCATCATTTCGGTGAGGAAATTTATCACCGAGAGTGTCGTGCTGACAAATTAAGTTACCGATAACCTTGACAAGGTTCATAACCTTGACAAGGTCAAACGTCAATTGGGGGGCACGATGAAGTACCTAGTCGGTCACTATTACCATATCTACAATCGGGGAGCACATAGAAAGGATATATTTCACGAGGCCGAAAACTACTTCTACCTGGTTTCGCTTTTCAGGAAGTATATCAACCGGTATGAAGTGGCCGTCGTCGCCTATTGCCTAATGCCGAATCACTATCATTTGGTTATTAGACAAAACGAATACGGCGACATCGGGGGTTTTCTAAAGACATCCTTCAACGCTTATACCCAGGCTATGAATAGGCGCTACGGACATTCCGGCACCCTTTTCCAGGGGCAATGCAAGTGCAAACATGTCGATAGTCGGGAATATTGTCTCCGGCTCGTACGATATATACACCGGAACCCGCTCTCCTCGCAAATGGTGAGCCATCTGAGGGATTGGATGTTTTCTGATTACCTTGAATGGATTGGCATAAGAACACGATTGCTGGCCGATTTTGAACTGCGCGATGCTTTCTTCAAGTCTCCTTCTAAATACGAGCGTTATGTAGAAGAGTATGTTGAGGATAATGAAGTATCTATCGATCTAAGAACATTTGTCGCTTAGGACCTTTCAGCCAGTTTGGAAGTTGAGATTTTCGCTAATCTTTAATACATTACCACCGTTTCAGACCTCTGTCATTCGTGCCCGCGATGTGACGGAGCCCCCGGAAAATCAAATTCATCGCCGCTAGCCATAGGAGCATACTTCGAATGTCGAGCAACTATCCTGCACGAGGGTGGGCTAGAATAATACTCACCTATCATAAATTTGCCGGAAGCTGGGCATGGGTGCTGCACCGCATCACCGGCCTCGTCCTCACCGGCTATATCATGCTGCATATCTTCGCGTTGATGTCGCTCCAAAAAGGGAAAGCGGCATTCGATTCCGAGATGGTTCTTTTCCGGACTCCGGTCTTTCTATTTTTGGAGTGGTTCCTTTTCGCTTTTCTCCTCTTCCATGCATTGAACGGCATCCGCATCGTGCTTGTGGATCTCGCTGAAGGCGCCCGATATCACAAACAATTATACTACGCCGTCGTCATCATCGGTCTTGTCCTCTTCCTTGGGATGGGATACATCATGTTTACGCAGGACACGCTGCATGCGGTTGCCGCGGTGAAATAACGTAGATCAAAAGGGTAATTCCTATGTCTTCTAAATATTATGGTTCGAGGAGTTCGGGAGCGCTGTCGTGGTACCTGCAGCGCGTGACCGGCATGGTGCTTTTTGTTGTCGCGATTGGCCACTATATCCTCATGCATTATCATCTCGATTCCGGCCACACGTACGATGCCGTCCTCTCCCGGATGCAGAACCCGTTATACAAGGCGCTGCAAATTTCGTTCGTCGTGCTCGGACTCTACCACGGCCTCTCAGGAACCTGGAGCATCTTTCGCGACTACAAAATGCCCGGATGGTTGAGCTGGACGATCCTTGGCTTGCTCTATATCGCCGGCGTCGGTTTCGGCGCACTTGGTATTGCGACAATTCTCTCGTTTTAAGCAAAGCTCGATCTTAAAGGAACGAAGGATGTAAGCTCAAGATGCCTTCACAATGTGTTTTCACTTGATTTGATTATTTTCTTCGGAGTTCTCAATGGTCCATACTTTTGACGTCGTGATTGTCGGTGCAGGCGGTGCAGGCTTGCGGGCCGCTTTGGAAATCCCTCAGGGTTTCAGCTGCGCGGTATTGTCCAAAGTCTATCCATCCCGGTCGCACACCGGTACGGCACAGGGAGGCGTGTGTGCCGCGCTGGCAAATGAAGAGGAGGACTCGTGGGAATGGCACATGTTCGACACGGTGAAAGGGAGCGACTACCTGGGCGATCAGGATGCGATCGAAATCATGTGCCGCGATGCCGTCCGGGCAATTATCGAGCTGGAACACATGGGACTCCCCTTCTCGCGAACTCCCGAAGGGAAAATTGCACAGAGAAAATTCGGCGGACATACCCGGCCCGAAAATCCCTCTGACCCGAACTCGAAGCGCGTCGCAGTCCGCCGCGCCTGCTACTCTGCAGACAGAACAGGTCACGTCATGCTTCACACACTGTTTGAGAACTGCATCAAGCAGGGCGTTCACTTCTACAATGAGTTCTTCGTCACCGACCTGATTATGAACAAAGGAGTTTGCTGCGGCATCGTGGCGTTGGAGATCGGAACAGGCGAGCTTCACATCTTTCACGCCAGGGCGGTGATGTTCGCGACAGGAGGCTACGGCCGCGCATTCCGCATCACATCGAACGCTTTGATCGGCACGGGCGACGGCTGCAATATTGCGTACGAGAACGAAATTCCGATGGAGGATATGGAGTTCTTCCAATTCCATCCAACCGGATTATGGAAACTCGGGATATTGATCTCCGAGGCCGCTCGCGGCGAAGGAGGCATCCTTCGCAACAGCTCTGGCGAACGCTTTATGGAACGCTACGCTCCGACCGTAAAAGATCTCGCGCCCCGCGACATGGTCTCGAGGGCAATCTACACAGAAATCAAGGAAGGGCGCGGCATCAAAGGCAGCGACGGAACATACTACGTGAACCTGGACCTTACACACCTCGGCGAACAAACCATCCGCGAGAAAATCCCCGAGATCACCGGATTCGCGCGTACGTATCTCGGCGTGGAACCGCTCAAGGAACCAATTCCCATTCAGCCGACTGCCCACTACGCCATGGGTGGAATCCCGACAGATAACGATGCTAGAGTCATCCTCAACGCGAAAGGAAAAATCCTTCCGGGGTTCTATTCCGCGGGAGAATGTGCCTGCGTCTCGGTTCATGGCGCGAATCGTTTGGGAACAAATTCGCTCCTCGACATCATCGTGTTCGGACGCCGCGGCGGAAAAGCAATCGCGCAATTTCTGAAGGAGGCCGACTTCACTTCTCTCCCCAAGGATCCCGAAGCGCGGACCATGGAAATGATCGACGGCATCTTCACGAGCAAAGGGAGCGAGAATGTTGCACAGATCCGCTTGACAATGCAGGAAGTTATGATGGATAAGTGTTCGGTCTACCGCGAAGCCAAGACGATGAAAGAGCTCGTCGGGGATATCCATGAATTGAAAAGCCGTTACAAGAAGATTTCCATCGCCGACCACGGGAAGAAATTCAACACTGAACTGATGGAGGCTATCGAGCTTCGGAATCTTCTCGGAACTGCCGAGACGATCGCGGTTTCTGCGCTCAATCGCCAGGAAAGCCGGGGAGCCCACGCACGGGTCGATTTCCCCAAGCGGGACGATAAGAAATGGCTTAAACATAGTTTCATTCATTACAACGCCGGCCATCCGAAAATCTCATACAAGCCGGTAGTCGTGACAAAGTTTCAACCGAAGGAGCGAGTGTATTAGAATCCCGGGGCGTCCGACGCCTCCCGGATAAGCTAGCGTGCGTGTGTCCAAACTACGACAACTTAACTAACGCAGGTGTCGGACACCTGTCGAAGGGAAACCGCGATGCAAGTAACTTTTCGTATCCAAAAATACAATCCCGAAACGGACACCACGCCTCACTACCAGGAGTTCCTGGTCGACGATGTCGATGAATCGTGGCGTGTGCTGGACGTGCTCGAAAAGATCAAAGGCTCGTTGGATGGAACGCTGACGTACCGGCGCTCCTGCGCCCACGGAGTATGCGGTTCGGATGGCATGCGCATCAACGGCAGAAACAGACTCGCGTGTTCAATTCTGTTGAAGGATCTGGATTTCCGCGAAGTTGTGACGCTCGAGCCCCTTCCCTCCATGCCGGTCATCAAGGACCTCGTCGTCGATTTGACGGATTTCTACAAGAAATACGAACTCGTAAAACCGTACCTGATAACAAAAACCAATCCCCCTGAAACCGAACGTCTGCAGAGCAACGAAGACGCTGAGAAGCTCTTCGAGTCGGCCAAGTGCATTCTCTGTGCATGCTGTTCGACATCCTGCCCGTCGCTTTGGACCAACGAGAACTACCTCGGCCCGGCGGCCTTACTCAAGGCTTACCGGTTCGCTTTTGACACCCGCGATGAAGCGGGCGATGAGAGATTGGACGTGATCGATACACAAGATGGAGTGTGGCGCTGTCACACGATCTTCAACTGTATCGAGGCGTGTCCTAAGGAAATTAATATTACATGGCACATTTCTCAATTGAAGAAAGCGATGGTAAACAGAGAAATCTGATCGTCAATCTCCGGTCTCCCCGATCGGACGGTCGGCATGACAATGAAAAAGGCTGGTGCGTTGAAGCGCCAGCCTTTTTGTTTAACGCACTATGCCGCCGATCATTTCATTAACACTAGTTTCTTGGCAACGGTGGCGCTGCCGGACCGAAGCTGATAGAAATAGATGCCGCTCGCCATTGCTGATGCATTCCAGCGCACCGAGTGACTTCCCGCTGTCATTTCCCCCGAAATAAGCGCGGCTACCTCCCTTCCAACGATATCATATATCTTGAGCGTAGTGAAGCCGGCAGTTGGGAGAGCGAAGGAAATTGTAGTCGTTGGATTGAAAGGGTTAGGATAGTTCTGCAGAAGTTCATATCGAGTCGGCAACACCTGGGATGGCTTATCGCCAACCGCGGCGACTCCACCGCTCGTTGTATGGAGAATTGTCCCGTTCGACCCGACGACCCACCCGTTATTAGCATCTACAAACTCGGCAGCATAAAAATCGCTATTGACGCTCGTGAGCTGTTTATTCCATGCCGCTCCACCGTCCGTCGACTTGTAGATATTTGAATTATCACCAACAACCCATATTGTTGAAGAATTCATACCGTGCGCACAACGGTAGTTGCCTACGATGTTCGGTTTGGCTGTCCAATTGGCGCCCCCATCCGTGGTTGAATAGGTATTCCCATATGCGCCCACTGCCATCCCAACATTTGCGTCGGCAAAAATCACCGAGTACAGTATGTTTGTAGGACTCATTTGAGAATTCCATGATGTGCCGCCATCGGTCGTCTTATATATTGGTCCAGAGCCAACGACCCAGCCTATGCTTGAACTCACCATCGATATAGCACAAAGTTGACCATACCCTGGGTTTTGAGACGTCCAGGTTGTTCCACCGTTGGTTGTTTTCAGAATTGTTGCCTGTCCCGCTCCTCCCACAGCCCATCCGGTACTTCCGTCGATAAATTGAACCGCCAGAAGATTATCCGCCGTAGTTGAATTCTGGGATGTCCAAGTGCTGCCACCGTCGGTTGTCATCTTAATGATACCGCCATTACCGACCAACCAGCCAGTCGAAGTATTGAGGAAATAGATTCCGTTGATGTCGGCTGATGTGTTCGTTGTTTGGCTTGACCATGCTGCACCGGCATTAGTTGTTTTCAGTAGAGTTCCGTTTGAACCGGCAACCCAGCCGTTCGTTGTGTTGACAAACATTACCGCCATTAACGAACTCGAAGTGTTACTCGTTTGAGGCAGCCATGAAATGGATCCAACAGAAATAATGAGGTTCTTGTCACCGGGTTGAGCTTGTGGAATATTCTTGTCATACCCCAAATTCTCTGGAAGATCATCGATGCCAAGCTGGTAATTAGAGTACCTTTTTGTAACGTGGAGGGTGAAATTGCCCGTGCTGGGATCAGAGCTGGCATTGGTCTGCCCATAACTTTGGGCATACGTGTACAACCTGAACGAGAGACCGCCGGGCGCATGACCATCGACGGTGATTTTCCCGGTAATGGAATCATCAGCTGTATATGCGGTCATGTCAACGCGCAAACTGTCATATTGATGGAGAGAGATTGAACTGACGAATGGCGGAAAGTAGGACGGGGCAACTCCTTCAGTGTTAGCTTGAATATTCCAAATGGGGAATGACGTGATGTCATTTAATGTGTATCCGAAAGCGTAGAAGCCGTTTGCGTCAGTCGTTGCGGATTTGTTTCCTCCGCCATACCCATAGAATTGTGGGTTGGAATTAATGATCACGCCTGCCAATGCCCGCCCATCTTCTCCCTTCAAATAACCGACGAGTTTCGCCGCCGCTGAAACAAACGTGAAGTTCACATCAGTATAACTCTTTGACAAGGTGAGAGTAATGCTGCTGGGTGTGACTGCATAAGGGGAAAACTGACCCGCCACGGATACTTTCATCTGCTGGCCGCTCACGGAAGCATTGAAATTCATAGTGTAATTGCCCCCGGCATCCGTCAATGCCATCCATCCCGGCCCTCTGTCCCCTCCTGTTTGAATCAGAATGTTCTGTGCGCTGATTCCGGGTGGCGGTGTTACTTTTCCGGATATCGTGAATGCAGGCGATGGCATCGTCGTTACCGTTCCGGTTATCGTTTGGCCGATCCCATTATTGGTGAACTTTAGAACATAGTTGGCAGGTGCAAGGCCAAAATTTGAGACCGTGAGGAGGCAGTGGCCGTTCGCTACGCTATCCATGTCACCGGGCCCGCTGTCTCCGCTGAAGCTGCCGTCGGTCTGCGTAATTGTCCCGAATAACTGAATGTCGGTTGCTGGATCGATGACTCCATTTCCGTTTACATCAATCCAGATTTCACAATCGGCCGAACTCCCCAGGGGAAGATTATACTCCCACGTGAAAAAGTCGCCTTGCGTGAAACTAAAATTCGATGCGGAGCCGTTGACAGTCAGGTTGGTTACCTGTGCGTCTGCATTCGATTGGAGGAAGAAAATCAAGCATACTATTGAAATTATCAGGGATATCTTTTTCATACAATTTGTCCTTTCTTGACAAAGCGGTGCTGCTCTCTTTATTTTATCTTCAAAAAGAGGCTCTGCGTGTAGCCGCTTTGGCGCTCCGGAGACTAACAAACACCTTTCTCCAGCACTCCAAAACTCAAACAAAAAAGCCTCTGCCAGCGTACGCCAACAGAGGCTTTCACATACTCATAATCGGGATTTCAAACTTCCAAGCACATGTAAAACCCCTGTTCGGCGAACGGGGCCTGTATCATAGTGTATGCTTAATCGAGCCTAATGTCAACCGACGGAAGAGCATCCGTGTGCAGCATCACACTTCGCACTACGATCCTCAGCGCTAGACAATTTCGCCAACCGATCCGCGTCAAACATCCCCAACGCCGTCTCTAGAAACTTATGCAGCAGATTGCGCGAGCAAGTCCGCTCGCGAAAGAATATTTATTTGTCCCTCGACCGATTCGGTTGAGGAGCTGCCGGGCGCGCAGGTTGCTGCGGCTGAGGACGAGGCGCCTGTTGTTGGATTTGAGGACGAGGCGCCTGTTGGACCTGCGGCCGCGGTGCCGGTTGAGTCTGTTCCCAGATATTTCTCTGATACTCCTGGGCTTTGTGTATCGTATTAAAATTGTACGTGGGCGTCGGCCTCGGAGCGACGACGGGTTCGGGTACCGGTCGGTCGACCTGGGAAGACTGCGGTCTCACAGGTTGAGGTGAGATGTGAGGCCGCGGTGCGGGTGCCGGCACCGTTGAGCCTGAGTTGGGTTCCGATGCGTCTATAGTTCTTGCCGGCTTCACAGCTGGGGCTGTCGTCGTTGGCACGGGTTCGGCATCCACGCGGTTCAGGGGTCGCGAAATGATCTGGCCGGGATCGGTACCGAGAACCGGCATTGGCCGCACGATTCTTGCCGGCGGCTGTTTTTCCGGTTGGGCTATGGCATCACCCCCATCGTCCTGAGTCGCCAGCGGTCTTGGCCTGGGGTTGTTCACAAGGGCGGGATATTTCGTTTCATTGCCTTTATAGTAATCATCGCGCGCAAGCGGAGTCAACCGCTTTCCGCCGAGTTTGTTCTGCGCATCGATATCCAACGATGCCAATTGCTTGATGACCTCTGGCCGTCTTGTCCTGTTCGTCGTGAAGTCTTTCGGCAAATAATCCTTCCTCTGGTGCACCCAGTTGTGAACTATCCTGCTGTTTCCTCCGGGGTTCCTTCCCCGGCCGTAATAGTGGTCCACGTACCTGTCGCAGAGGTGAGGATACCGATGCACATGTTCCGGACGATAGAAATACCAGGTTGTGAAGTAGCGCGACGGCGAACCGATGATCACGATATGTCCGTGCCTGTCATGGTAAAACCCGCAATCAAACCAAAATGGATAGGGATACCAATAATCGTAAGGATACCAGGTTGGGTAACCGAACCAGTATGGATATGGATTACACGTGTAGTTGTCGACATACTCCGGATCCGGCGCAGCGCTGACGTCGTCCTCCGTGTAGCCGTTTTCCGTAGCATAATCTTCCCCCGCCTTGTTCAAGTCGTCCTGCGCTTCCGGATCGCTTTGGATGGATTCCTTCCATGCCGCCGCATCGATGGCATTCTGCCGGATCTCAGCCAAATTGAGCGAGTCGGCTTTGTGGATCACTCCCTGGGGATTGCGTCTGTAACGATCGCCCACGCGGACCGTGAGTCCAAGATGATCATTCAGCAGGTTAATGATCTCCGGAAACAGGACCAGCTCTTTTAGCGCTTCCTGGGTCTCAGGTGGATAATCCGCAAGTATCTCGTCAAACGCAGAGTCCGTCTTCGTCTGAATTGCATCCATCTTGCGAAGCACATCATAATGATTGGTGCCGTATTCCATGCCCGTCTGGCGAATCTCCGCAGGATAGTCTTTCAGGATTGCGATGATTTTCTCAACGGACTGATCGCCTTCCCTGGCGAGCCGGGAGATCAGCCCCGGATAGCGGCTGAGATTCCAGAAATCTTCCTGTTCGTCCTTGGTATAACCTCCGATTAGCTCGACAAATTCCTGGCTGGAATTCTTCTGAAGGCTTGCGATGCTCACAATCGATGAAGGGTACTGAGACGCCTCGAAAATATCGAGGCGAATCGTATCCGGATACATGATCAGAGCGTTGAAAGCGGCAGAATCTTCTTTCATCAGGTGTTTGTGAGTTGCAGTCTGATCCTGTGCCGCGGCCGTTGCAGCAGCGACTGTGATGAGTGCGAGGATTACCCCAATTGTGGCTTTCATTTTCGCGTTCCTCCAAATAGAGAGATCAAATACGAATACATTTCCCTTACCTATAGTAACACGCTGAATGGGGAATAGCAAATCGGCGATATGCTCATTCGTCTTCCTGGCGGGCTTCCACCTGCACCATTTCGCTGTCTGCCGAGGTTACGATCAACGTGATCGGCCTGCAGCATACTTCGCAGTCCTCTATATACTCCTGGCTGGGAAGAGAGCAATCGATCAACACCTCGATCGTCTCCCCGCAATAAGGGCACTCTATGAAAACGCCTTTGAGGAGATCCATAATGCCGGCCTTGCTCGCCCCTGGACGTACGTCGGATGTCGTGAGCACACTGAGTTGCGCGATCACCGTCGGGCTCGGACATGTTCTGCTTCCATACTTCTTGCCGCCCGCCGGCAGAGGAGCCATGCTATTTCTTTGTCATCACGAAAACCCCGTTCCAGTTCTCCGGCGGAGGCGAGTCGATAAACATCATCGATCGCTGGATGTAAATATTAGACACGATATCATCCCGGCGGATTAAGAGCCCCTGCTGGAATTGCTCAACGGCGCTCTTCCATGCGCGTTTCTTGTATGCCTCGAGACCGGCATGGTAATAATCCAGGAACTTCTTCGTGGCGTCGTTCTGCACTTCGTCCGCCATTGCAATAAGTTCGTAGATGCGAACCGGCTCCGTTTTTCCCACCACGACAACGAGATCCATTTCGCGCGAGAGAACGGCATCCGACACGCGGCGGTAGGTAAACTCGCTCATCAGAAGGCGTGTGCCGTATTCCTTGTTGACTCCCTCCAGCCTCGAGGCGAGGTTCACCGCATCGCCAACAGCCGTGTAGTTGAATTTGGCTTCGGCGCCCATGTTTCCGACTACGGCTTTGCCGCTGTTGAGCCCGATGCGCTGATTGACCACCGGTTTGCCGAACCGGATCCATTTCGCATGAAGGCCTTCAAGTCTCTTTTGCATTCTGAGGGCGGCGGCGCAGGCGTGAACAGGGTGTTGAGAGTCGTCGAGAGGAGCTCCCCAAAACGCCATGATTGCATCGCCGATATATTTATCCAGCGTCCCTCCTTCTTCGATGATGATATTCGTCATTTCAGTGAGATACGTATTCAGGAGGCCGACGGTGTTTTGAGGTCCGAGCGATTCCGCCATTCGCGTGAAGCCTTCAATATCGGCGAACAAGGTGGTGATTTCGCGCTCTTCGCCTCCAAGTTTCAGGAGGGATGGATTTTCAATGAGCCGCTCGACGACCGACGCGTCGATATACTTCTGGAACATCCCTTTGATGATTGCCTTTTGCTTTCCCTCGGTGGCAGAAATGTAACTCATGGCTCCTGCGTAGCTGAAGAAGATGGCAAAGATCGGCTCGGTGAGGCTATACATCGTGCCGGTATTGGCGAAGGCAGCATAGGCGAACATCAGATACAGTACGAGCAACACAGCTGCGACAGGAAAACTCCAACGGAGTCTGAGCAGCATTGAGGCCATTGTCACGGCTAACGTCACAAGGATGAGCAGCACAAGCTGCGTTGCAACGGAAGGCCGGCTGATGTATTGACCAGACACGATCTGGTCGTAGACATTCGCGTGAGCGTAGCAGTTGGGAGACTTTTCCGAAACGGGAGTTGCTCCGATGTCTGCGATGGAACGCGCGGTCGGCCCGATGATGACGACGGCATCCTTGAAGATGGACAGCGTTTGCGTGTCTCCGCGTGTAAAGGCATCGAGTACATCGTAGAATGAAATGTCTTTGTAGATGTTATTTTTGCCCGCATAATCAATTTCGATCTCGCCGCGGGATGTCAGGGGGATTTCGCGTACGCCTGCATGGACAACCATTCCCTCGTCGGTAAGCGTGACGGTAATCGAATCCAGGTTGATGTTGAGGGCGTGAAACGCGAGTGCCGCTCCGAACGCCGCGTAGTAGTCGCCGGCGTAGTCGACGAAAAATGGCATCTTGCGGATGATACCGTCCACGGAATCCGGAGAGAGAAGAATATGTCCGACGCCGGAGGCCAGCGAAGCAAGCGAATCGAATGGTTTTTCATCGATGTATGTCGCACGGGGAAAAGCAAGCCGTACCCCCCTTTCCGGTACTGCGAACGGATGAAGAGCCGCATACGCCTCTTGGTCGACATCTTCCGGTTTGAGTTCGCCGATATCTTCGCTTGGCACGAAGGGTCCGACAGCATGAAACACATTCTTCGAGAGGCCGGCAAAGCGCAGAAACAAGGCGTTCTGGAATTGCGAGGCGCTGTCTTGTTTCATCGTGGGGAATGTATAGTCAACGCCGATGGCTTTTGCCCCGCTGGCAGAGATAATGTACAGAAGCGACCCGAATTTGTCGCGTGGAACGGGATAGTCGAGCTCCTTCAGCGTGTTCTCGTCGATCTTGACGATAACGACGTTCGAAGTGTGCGGCCGCTCGCCGCGTGCGCGGATGAGCGCGTCGTACGACTTACGCTCAAGTGCAGGGAAAAAATTAGAGCCCAGAACGTTTTCCACCCAATTCGTCCGGAAGAGGAGCAGCGAAAAAGCGACCGAGCCGGCTGCGATGAGAACTCCCACCAGGATCTTCATCAATTGCTTATTCATAGGGAGAGGCCTTTTTTCAATTAAAAGTTAAAAGTGCAAAAGGTAAAGGTAGAGTGAAGAGTTCAAAGTGGCCACTCAATTCTGTAATCGTGCAGACGCTCTCCATAACGCGGCAGGCGTGCTTCCCACTTTGAACTTTGGACTTTAACTTTGCCTTTTGCATTTTGAATTTTGAATTCCCGTCACGCCTTCCAGTATAAGAAATCCTTCAGGTCCGAAAGTTGCGTCGGATCGATCCCCCGGCGCCCTCCGAAGACGAACCTGTTCTCGCCCCGCCGGATTCTCGCCGTGTTCGGGCGGGAATTCTTCTTCGCGGCGATATCCTGGAGTGCCGCAAAAAGAAGACTCTGCAATTCGGTCCGGTCGATCGTGGCCCCCTTTTCCGCCGCGCGAGTCTTCGTCATTTCGGAGACGATATGGTCGATGCCGAGTTCGGCGTAGGCATCTTCCTGAGACGGGAATTTGGAGACGGCCGTCGCAAAGGAATTCACCGTTGCCTGATGATCGCCGCCGAGGTATTGCAGCAGCCCCATATTCAGGTCGATACCGCCGTCTTTGTTGTCGGCGTCGAGAGCCGCCGCATACGATTTGTAGGCGTTCGCCGAATCGCCCTGCAGCAGATAGATGTTGCCGAGGTTGTTCTTGGTCGATGCGCCCGACAGGCTCTTCAGAGTTGAAATTGCTTCGCTGTAGCGGCCGCTGTTTGCGAGATACATCGCGGCAAGGTTGAGCGATTTCTCATCCCCAAGTTGTTTGAGGCTTGCAACTTTTTGATCGAGCATCTCGCCGTTTATTCTGGCAACGTTTTTCAAGTCAGCGTTCATCAGCGCACTCACTTTTTCGGCCGGCGGCGCCTCGGAGGGTTTGGCGTTTACTCCAAGATTCGCCGGAGGAAACTGCTCCCATGCCTCGCGGACGTCGATGATATCGAGTCTACCCTGCGCATCGGAGATTCTGTAGTAACCGTCCGCAGCCAGCCTCCACGCTTCGACAAACGGATGGTTGATGATCGTGGTCTCGAGGGGAATCCACACCGTATTGTTCCTCACGACATAGTCCTTCGGGTTCAGGCTGATTCTTGAGGCATTCTTCTTGTTGACACCCGTGTCAAAGATAATGAAGACATGGTCGGATGTTCCGACAAGGGCCGTGCGGATACCGATATTTTCCAGACAGGCCGCCAATAGCACGGAACTGCCGCTGCAGTTTGCGGTATGATTCGCGAGTGTCTCGCGGGGATACTGAATGTCGTCAAGCAAATCCGCATCGGCGACCCGCCACGGCGCACTGACGTAGTTGATCGAAAATGCGCGGATGGCTTCCCACACGGCCATCGCGTTCAGAACATTTTTCGGCGCTCCTTCAACGAGCGTCTGATCGTATTTTACAGAGCCGAGAACATAGCGCGAAAAATTCTTAACCGCCTCGTCGTTCGAAGTGATGAACGCGCCGACGGAATTGGGGCGCGACCAGGTGATCGACGTTCGGCTGTACACCGTCACCGGCTTCACCAGGCTCCTGGACTTCTGCTCCCCGCCAAGCGTGTACGTCAATTCCGCCTTGATCTGAGCGACCGTATTCTCATTGATCGCGAGCATCTGCTTCGCATCAAGCGTCACTGAAACAGGGAACGTCTCCTTGGAAGAGGCTTTTAGGAGAGGGATCACCTGTTCCGAAGGAAGCTGCATATAATTCGGCACGAAGAAGCTTGCCTTCACGTTGTTGATATCGGTCTTGCCGGTGTTTTCGATGGTGATCTGTCCGATTGGATGGTAGGCGTAATAATTGTAGGCAGACGGGAAAATGTTCTCAACTTTGAATTCCGAGATCTCCAGAGCGTTTGGCACCGCATAACTCACTTTCGCTTTCGTTCCCGTCACCTTCGTATTGACGTCGATGCGGTTTCCGGTGAACGATTCGACTTTGTACTCCGGCATCGAAGAGAATTGCTTCCGTAGATCGTCGATCGATCCACGAATCCATGCATCCATGACGGCCGCATCGCCTTCCATGTACCGGAGTTTCATTTTCTGGATCATCGGGATCTTGCCGGGGAGGTCCTGTTCGATCTTCATCAGCGACGCGTCGTTCACTCCAAGAAGCGCGAGCTGAATGGCGACTGGCTTCTCTTTCGCCTCCTTCAGGTTTTTCGCGACCTTTGCCACCAGGTCGTCTGCCAGGATTCCACCCAGTTCATCGAGAGCCTTGGACGCGGCCTGCGATTTGCCCTGGGACGCCTTTTTTGCGGTGGCGCTTGCGACAGCGAGAATGTCCCCGGTATCTGTGATGATCACCTTCACTTCGCCATCGGCGGTATACTCGACCGTTTTTATTCCGTAGGTCTCTCTCTCTTCACCGAACACAGCTTGCGCGCCGCCGGCGATAATCAATTCGGCTCCGAAGCGTCTTCCGAGCTCCTTTGCTTTCGTCGGATTGAGATCGCCGAGGGAGAGATCCCGGGCTCGCACCGATTCGAACTGCGATTTGTCGACAAGCCGGTAGCCTTTTGCGAGAAAGGCGCTTTCAATTTTTCCTGTAACCTTCTGCGCCGTGGCGTCTTTGTCGTCTATCTTCTCATCGACGACGACCATGATGCGCGGCATGTCGGAGTCTTGTGCCGCCACGCGGCTCGTGGAGGCAAATGTTGCCATGATAGATAAAATGAGTAGAAGGGTCATCACTCGTTTCATAGGTGGATCTCCTTAAAACGTGAGCGTTGCATTTCAATGATACTCTTTGAGTGCTTCGGGGCATTCCCTATTTCGTTTCTTTCTTCATTTTGGTGATCAGAACCGCCAGCTCTTCCACCTTCTGCTTCGCCGGTTCATAGCCGTTGGATTCATCCCAGGCTTTCTGATACATGGATTTCGCGCTTTCGAACGCCGCAATCGCATCGGCATGCTTGCCTTGCTTCTCCAGTTTACGGCCGTTGTCTTCGGTGTCGAGTGCCTGGGCGTACGTCACATACCCGTTGAATTTTCCATCCTTCGAAGCTTCAAGTTCGTTTTCTTCTCCCTTGCTCAGTTTCACCTCGAGGTCGTCCGAAATCTTCTTGACGAGAGATTTGAGCATCGTCAGAAACTGATCGAGGTCTCCCGTCTCCTCTTCCGCATTCAGAGTAACGCCCGTTTCCGTCGCCACGATTCTCGCGTCGATGCGGAGCTTGTCGCCAAAAAGGTTTGAGAAGCCGCCGAACAACAGCACCTTCGCTCCGAGCAGCTTTCCCATCTTTTGTGATGTCCCTTTGTCGACGAGATCCGTTTCGCCCAGGTTCAGCTCTTCGACGACCGATTGAATCCGCTGCCGTTCCACAACTTTCAGCCCTTTGATCTTGGACATCTCGGTAATCAGCATGTCCGCCAGCCCCTTTTTCAAAGGGTCGAGTTTATCCTTATCCACAACGCTGTTATTTTCAAAATAGAGAATCGCAATCGTCTGCTGGGGTGCTTCCTGCGCAGGAAGTTCCGCCGCACACATGCTCATTAGCAAAACAACCAACACTGCCCATCGAACAAGGCGACTTTTATCACTCTGATTCATAAATGTATCCTTCCAGATGATGAGATAATGAGAACCTACATTCTGCTCAAAACTGCACGCGCCCGCTTCCGCCGAATTCGATGCCGGTGACGTTGTTCTTTATGTTCTCGATCACAACGCTTCCGATGCCGTACTTGGCGTCGAACGCGAGTCCGAACCAGGAGGCAAGCGTGAACCCGACTTCCCCCCCGATCAACGCGAGCTGCGCTTTGCCGGTTTCATAGATACCGACTCCGAATGGAATCTGATCTCCGGTATGGTATTTCCCCTGCAAGATCCCCGAAAGAGCGCACCACTGCACCGGAAACCAGGATGCGGTGTACTGAATTTCATAGTGCTGCGAACTTTTGTAACTTTCGGCGGCCCCCGAATTGTACAGCTTGCTCTGAGTGCGCAGGCGCGTCCTGAATTGAATCAGGTGCGTTATCGGACCCCACTTGAGCGAATAGACGGCAAGGGTCATAAACCGCAGCCCGGACTGAATGAAATTTTGACCGTTGAGCTTGTCGGGAAGATAGTTCGTAGCCGTGAGGTCGAGCGAGATTCTCTCTGTCTTCGAAAAAGTCATGTAGTCCAGTCCGGCGTTCACCGAAATCTCATCTCCGGGATCGTACTTGTCGCTGAACCCAGTTATCGAGGCGGGCTGGTATTCGCCTTTATAGACGTACGAAGTTCCGAAGCCGAAAATGAGACGCCGCTGGGCCGCGTAGGCGTACGCGAGGCCGAGATTCGCGTTCGTTCCCTGGCCGAAAACGGGAACGCGATAGTCGAAGGCGGATTCCGAGAGAATCGTCGCGACAGAAAGCTCGTTTTGAGTCAGTTTCGTAATTCCGGTCGGGAGGCTCGCCCCCCCGTTGATCCAGACCCGGTCGCCGGGAACGACATACGAGAAGCCGAGTCTCGTGTCTGTGATGCCCTGAAGTTTCAGCGAGTCGAGCGTTGAGAGCGCCGGAGCGTTCGCGACCGTAATGAGAATCCTGTTGGAGAGCGGTACCGAAAGCGACACCGGCGCCGATTGTTCGAGTACGGTCCCTTCGTTCTTCAATTTCCACTCCTGCTGCCATCCTCCCATCGTAAAGCCGGTCAAACCGCGGAACAGAAGCCGCTCGTCATATTTCGGCCCTTGCAGCTGTGCGCACAACCGTTCGTTCAGAAATCCGAACAATGCCGTTGCCAGCATCCAGCAGAAAATATGTCGTGCGTATTTATTCACCAGGGTTCAATTCCGGAGTTGGATCATTTGAGGAAAACAAGTTTTCTCACCGCGCTGAATTCCTCTGTCCGCATTCTGCAAAAATATATCCCGCTCGCATTCTTTTCCCCTTTGTCGTTGCTTCCATCCCACACTGCCGAATAACTCCCGATCTTCCGATCTCCTTCGACGAGTGTTTTGACCTTCTGACCGAGAAGGCTAAAGATACTGATCTCCACATGAGCGCTGTGACCCAGCGTGTATTGAATCGTTGTCGAGGGATTGAATGGGTTTGGAAAATTCTGTTCCAGCGAGTAAGCGACAGGAATGACCGGAATCCCGTTTGTATTCTTCGAGACATAGTCGCTCGTCCCCACGACCAGCCGGAATACCCGGTCGGTCTCATTCTTGTTGAACTTGAAATTGTAGGAGAGAGCGGAACCGATATCCGCTACCCGTTCGGTGGACATATCGACCAGCATCATCTCAAAGCCAGACGGAATATTTCCGGCCCGTTCGAACTGAACAGCCACAGCGGCTTCTGACTTTGCCGACGCGATGTCGAAGTCCCAGTAATTTCCATCCTCATGAACCGACCGAAAATCTCCGGCGTACCTTCCAGGGTTGGTCTTCCAATCCCCGTGGTTAAAGGACAGCATCAGGTATCCCGTCGGAGCCGGGGGAGGTTCTGAAAAATCGTTAACGTCCCAAGCATCGCTCGCAGAGCGCAATACGCCCGCCACATTGCTGTTGTCGCTCGCGGTCCCGTCTGTAGCCCGAATGTCAACCTGCCATTCGCCCTGGGCAAATGTGCGTTCGGTTGAACTCAATTTCGGCAGCGCTCCTGGGGACGAGATGTCGGCTGGATTGATATAGACGGTGACGCCGTTCCGGAGGCTCTTGAGGAAGTAGCCCGTGAAAGGTTCCATGACGTTCGACTCTTGCTGAAATCCATTTCCGTCGAAACGCCAGAGCCACGACTCGACGGAATCGGGCGTCGGACGTCGTGAGTTCGCCCAGCTCACCTCGTACGGGAAAGGATTTCCGATTAAGTTGTATCCAGAGTCGAGCTGGATGGGGAAGAAATCCTGCGCCGTTGAAGCAGCCGCTGAGCCGAGCGTGAGCGTTTGCGATCCTTTTGTGATGAGCCAGTATCCTTCTCCCCGCTTGAACGAGAGAAATCCGGGACTTGGAAACTCCAGGTATTCAGCGCCATCCCAGCGCCCGTAGAGCCTCCATTTGGTGATATCGACGCTCCCCAGATCTTTGAGTACATCCAGAATACTGGCGTCGGCGAGGTCGTACGGGATGCTGATGATCTGATACTGATTGCTCGGAGTTGGCTTCGGAACTTTGACCGTATAATTCGATGTGTAGCCAAAAACATTGAGCGCAAACTGAAGATTCTTTCCGGCCAGAATTCCCATCAATGGATTCAGCGCCGGGTCACTGCTGTTAATATCCGACCAGAGATCCAGGTCCCCGATCAGCAAAATCCTTCCCTTCCCAATCTGGCTCATCGCGGCTACGACAGGCTGGAGAATTTTGTGCTGGGTGGAGTCGCTCGTGAGCCCGAATGAGACGGGACTGCCTTTCAGAAATGGTACGGCATTAGCGGAGACATTAATGCTCGATCCGCCAAAAAACACAAGCGTGTCAATTCCTTTCAGGAAGGGATGTGTGGGATCGACAAATGCCGAGAAGGCCGGTGAAGCCGGAGAGCCGAGATCATTATGGGAGTAATCGTACACCACATCGCCGTTCAAGGCAAGCCCTGTAGAGTCGTAGGGTGGATCCACAACCCACTGGTAGTTAGCGAGCAATTTATTGATGATATCGTTTCCGGGCGACTTTCCCGAATCGCCGAGCATGACGACAAATCCGCCGTTGAGGACATATTGTTGAAGACGGTTTTCTTCGAAGGGCGTATATCCCGTTGCAGGCGCTGCGATAACGATTGCGTCGTACGGAGCGGCGAGGGGATCGAACGGCGTGACGCCCTGCAGAACAACCATCCCACTTCCCTGGAGCGCCTTGATGAATTGAGAGAAATATTGTGAGATGGAACCTGCGGGGATGTTTGAAGAAAGTCCATGGGTTGTTTCAAGCAATATTGTCCGCGCCACTGCGGCTTTCGCGACGCTCGTTCCCTGAACTTTCACGACTAAGGTCGGCGCCGTCGGATCGGTCGAAGTGAAGGTGAGGGCAGCTTGAAGCGCACCCGAAGTTTTCGGCATAAACTGGATCGTAAATGATCCGGTACTGCCGGGGTCGACAGAGAGCGGTGCTGCCCCGCCGATGACGGAAAAATCCGGTGAACCGGTGAAGCCTGTATACGAAATCGTAACAGCCTGCAGCCCCGCATTCCTGAATGTAACCGTTTGGGTGGATGATGCGCCGACGTTCATGGTGCCAAAATCTAAACTGCTCTGCAGCAAGGTGACGGAGGTGCCAAAATCCACTTTTGTCACTCCGCGATTGCTTCCAATAAACAACACTCCCTGGGCGTACCCGCCCGTTCCAATTGAAAAGTATGAGGTACTGGAGTCGCCGCCGAGTTTATTCCACGTGACCCCGGCGTCCGAGCTTCTCTGTATTCCTGACGGCCCATCGCAAATAAGCATGGAAGAATTGCTCGTGTCTATGACGATGTCGAATGCTGGTATTCCCAGGGAATTCCAGTTGGCGCCTCCGTCTGTCGTTCTGAACACTGAGAAAGGATTTGAACCGGCGATCGTTGGCAGGTACATGACATTTGCGTTCTTCGGATCGACACGCGGATGAATTCCAAGAAGCGGGTAAAGGGTCCCGCCAACCGTCACGTTCGGCGGCAGATTCCCGCCCTTCGCCGTCCATGTTTTTCCCAAGTCGGTCGACTTCCAAACGCCATTGGCCGAAAAATAAACGGTTGTCGGACTGATAGGATCAAACTCGATATTCTCGATCAGGTTTGACTGCAGGACTTTCTGTGGTGCCGTCAGCGCATTCCATGTCACGCCGGCATCCGTGCTGCTCATGAAATCCCCCGTGAGCGCACAGACCAGAAGATTACGAGAATCAACGGGCGACACTCTGATCGTGCCGTCCTCGGAGTTATTGTTGAACGGCGAGAGAGAATCGTGCGGGATGTTCTGTATCGATAGCTTTTGCCACGTCTTTGCGGTGTCGGCACTCTTGTAAAGTCCGTAGACACTCCCGGCGTAGAGAGCATTGCTGTTCTTGGGGTCCGCAACGATTGCCCGGATGTACGGATTTTCCAGACCAGAGTTTGCCGGAATCCATGTCGTTCCGCCGTTGGTGGATTTAAATATGCCGCCGCCGTAAACTCCGGCAAAGAGATTGCCGGGGTTCGAATTCATCACTGCAATTGTACGGACAAAAGCATTGTTGAATCCGATGTTCTGTCGCGACCACGACGCCCCGCCATCATAGCTGATATAGATTCCGTCGGAGGTTGCCAGATAGATTTTTTTGGGATTCGAAGCCGGAACGAAAATTGAATTCACATCGACTGCCGCTTTGAACAGCGATTCCCAAGACACGCCGGAATCCGTCGAGCGATAGAGTCCGCCGCGAATTGGCTGCGGCGAAGACGTCCACTCGTTTCCGTTGGTTCCGAGATAGATTGTGTCGGTCGAAGCACTGCCGAACGCAAGCGAGGATTGCACCACCGGATCATCGAGGAACGCTCCGGCGATCGGTGTCCATGGAATGCCCCCCGGACAAAAATACTCGCCGGCAGCAGTCCCGGCAAACAGCCCCACTCCGGTGATGAACAAGAGTGAATGAACACGAAGCGAGTTGCCCGACAGCCCGTTGTTATTGACGAACGAGGTCCAATTGTTTCCCCCGTCACTTGTCCTGTAGACCCCGGCATTATCCGTACCGGCATAGGCGATAACCGCGCCCGCCTGGCTGGCCGGGTCGATTACGATTGCGGTAACTACAGCGGTCGTCGGCAGTCCGCCGGAAACCGAAATCCATGTGCGTCCGGCATCGATGCTCTTTGTTACGCCGTTGCCTCCCTGCGCCTGCGAACGCACGTCGGAAGCATAGACGACGGAATCAAGCGAAGGATGGATTGCAATGGCGGCGGTGGGATTCGAGAGGCTCGTCAACGACCAGTTCGATCCCCCGTTGATGCTCACAAACAATCCCTGGTTCGTGGCGGCATAGACAAGGCTCTGGTTCTTCGGATCGAACACCATGCCGTTCACTTGAACCGAGCCGGTGAGCGTGTGCGACCAGCTCGAGCCGCCGTCGGATGAGGCATAGACGCCGTCGGAACGAGTACCAACGAGGACAACCGCGTCGTTCGCATTGCCGCGGATGACGTCGGCAATTCCCCCGTCAGGCCCGATGGCAGAAACTCCCGTCCCCTGCGCGAAGAGGGGTTGGAACGATGAGAGTGCAATGAAGAAAAACAGAACGAAGTTATTTCGTAACAAAAGTTTCATTCAATCCTGATTCTATTTCGGGGGCGTCGGAGGACCCGGCAGAGGCGAAGCAACCGACGTCGGCTGAGGGGAAGAACTAGGGCCGGGCACGAACCCGGAATTGACGTTGGCCGTGGTTGTGGTGACCCTCTCCGAAACCGCGGTCATGCTTTCTCTCGCCGCCGTGCTGCTAGGCGGAGGCGGCACGGGTGCCGGCGTTTGAACCCCGGTTCCGCCCGAGGGTGAACTGCTTTGTATCATTTGCTGTGTTTTTTGGGCGGTGGCAAGGCTTGACTTGGCCTGAGAAAATTTCGGGTCTGACTGAACTGCGCCCGAATAGGACTGCACGGCCTGAACATACATTCCTTTGTCTTCGTAGTCCATTCCCTGGGAGTATTGCAGGAAAGCGAAGAAATTCTCCGTCGGAATTTCAAGAATGGCTTCTCTCTCCTTATCCGTTATTCGAATCTTCAGTTCATCCAGTATTTTGAAAACGAGCTCTTTCTCAAGACGAAAGAACTCCGTCATGTTTCCGCTGATGTCGGTGACACCGTCGAGACTGCCCGTCCTCGTCTGGGCGACCAGTGCATCGATTCTCATTTTCTCGCTGGTGAGATCGAAGAATGTTCCCTTCACCAGCCGGTACGCTCCGAGAAGTTTGCCAAGACGGGGAGCTGACCGCTCATCCACGAGGTTTGATTCGCTGAAATTCAATTCTTCCATCAGTTTCTGGAGACGAAGCCTTTCGACGACCCTGACCGATTGTACTTTTGATAGATCGGTGATCATCATATCGGCGATCCCCTTCTGCAGCGGATCCAGATTCCGCATGCTTCCCTTATTCTCAAAGTACAAGACCGCGATAGTATTGGTGGGGATGGATGCGACATCGAGCTGCGACTCTTCCACCAGCGCCATCTTTGCTTCGATATCCATCTGCTGGCGGTAGAGGATCTTGATGCGGGCTTCCACAATATCCCGGTACTCTCCGAAGACCGTGAGTTCCTGATATTTTCTGTAATACTGAATGGCTTTGGGATAGTCGACGACTCCCTCATAACACGAAGCCAGATAATAGACCGCCTGGTCGTCTTCGGGATCCACCGAGACGGACCGATCCAGCCATGGCTCGGCCTCAGCATAATACTTCTTGTTATAGAGGCCGATGCCAAGATATTTCAGAAACAGCGGATCGTCGGGGTTACGGGCGAGGTTGGATCGGGACATGGCAATCGCTTCGTCGTTCTTCCCCTGTTCCAGCAATCCGGAGGTAATCTCATATGACGTGGGGGCACAGGCGGAGAACAGGAGGAGGAACGGGAATAAGAAGAGCGCGGAAGGTCTTGTGCGCGTGAAGCAGGGTTGCATGGTGATCATTGTAGGAGGTTGGCACTTCCCTTAAAAAGCATGAACCAAACGTAGTGTGACCCTTCTCTTCGCGAGCTAATATTGCAAAAAAAGGGTCGGTTGTCAAGGAAGGGCATGAACCGAACGCATCGACAATGTCCACTATTTGAGCTGAAATCGCCCTATTCCCGGATTGCTAGATTGACTTCTGTGACGAAATTCACAATATTCAAAACGTCAATCCCAATCGGAATTAAATGGAATCATCGCCAAGAGGCACCGTCTTCCTCACTGGTTCTACCGGATTTATCGGATCGCGGGTAATTCAGGATCTTTGCCTGCAAGGGTGGAGGGTGAGGGGGCTAGTACGCGACAAGGAAAAAGCGAGAGCACTCTTCGGAGAGTGGGAGGCGGACTATGAAGGCCAAGTCGAACTTGTTGAAGGAGATTTGTTTTCCGGCACGCCCGCTGAACGGATGAAGCTCTTCCGTGAATGCCTCAGCGGGTCTCATCTCGTGATCCATCTTGCAGAGGCGAAATCCAAAATCAAAGAGTTCGATGCGAAAAACATCAAAACATTCGGGCTTCTCCTTGAAGCCGCCGCTGAATCCCGGAATCTGCAGCGTTTTGTTTTCGTCTCGGCCTTCATGGCCGGCGGCCTCCCCCAGCCTTTGCCGCCGATCCTCACGGAGGAAATGACGGGAGTTCGATTTCCGGACCCCTATTATAGCTGGAAGAGATCCGCAGAGCGGCTGCTTATGAAAGCCTCGAAGGAATCTCATTTTAGCTATTCAATAATCAGGCCCGCCCTTGTCTATGGACCGAAGGCCGACTGGCTGGTACCTATGCTTACCGCAATCAGAAGATTTGGAAGGTATTATCTTCCCCTCCCAAACGGCGGGAATGCCTTGTTGGGGACGGTTCACGTGGAGGATGTCGCCAACACAATAGCCTCGGCAGGGGCGAACAGGTATGCGGAGAACCAAATCATTCACGCTGTCGACAACGGCGGCACTACGTACAAAGACTGGATGAACACCATCGCAGCCGCGGCAGGATGGAAGGTAAGAATTGGGAGCATCCCCTCCTCCCTGACGAAGGCGGCCGCGAAAGAAGTTGATGCCGCTTCGTCAATCTTCGGCCTGCACTACGGCGCATTTCTCTGGGCACAGGTACTCTCCGAGGGATGCGGATATTCAAATGAAAAAATGAAACGGATCATCGGCAACCTTAAGTATCCAACAATCCGTGAAGGAATTCCTGGTATGATGGATTGGTTTAAAACACTTCACTCCTGAAGATATGTCGCCCTCTCTTTCCATCGTCCCTCATCCATCTTCCCTCTTCCATCATCCCACCTCCTTACTTCTCTATCGGTGCATCGATAAGATTTCCCCACTCGGTCCACGACCCGTCGTAATTCCGCACTTTTGGATATCCTAACAAGTACTTGAGCACAAACCAGGTGTGCGACGAGCGTTCACCGATGCGGCAATACGCGGTTATCTCTTCCAGATCCGGTTTCACTCCCTTCGACTCATAAAGTGCCTTCAGCTCCTGAGCGGTCTTGAAGGTTCCATCCTCATTTACCGTTTGAGACCATGGAATGTTTTTCGCGCCCGGAATGTGTCCGCCGCGGAGGGACAATTCGGCTATTCCCGGAGGAGCGATGACTTTTCCCGTATACTCATCAACCGACCGGACGTCAACGAGTCCATGGGAATGATCGTCGAGCCGGGCATAGACAAAATCTCTGTGAGCGCGCAGGTCATTGTGAACTTCGCCTACTTTGTACGAGGTCTTGTTATACTTCGGTGTATTCAGCGTAAGCGGCTTTCCTTCGGCAACCCATTTTTTTCTTCCGCCGTTGATCAACCGGACATCTGCGTGTCCGTAGTATTTCAGCAGCCAGAATGCATAGGCCGCGAACCAGTTATTGTTGTCGCCATAGAGAATAAGCGGCGTGTCCGGTGTGACCCCGGATTCGCCGAGAAATTTTTCGATCTGGTCCTTGCTGAGGATATCCCGACGGGTCTGGTCCTGCAATTGTGTTTTCCAATTCCAGCCGATAGCTCCCTCGATATGTCCCTTATCATATTCACCCGTGTCCACGTCTACCTCAACGAACTTCAAAGCCGCATCATTTTTGTGCTCGAACGCCCAATCGGTCGTTACGAGCACGTTGGGATTTGCATATCCATTACCTGAAGCCATACTTCCTCCTCATTATTTTGAAATGTGTTTCTCCATCGAAATGCTGATACTCCATATTGACAAACGCAATATCCATCACAAAGAGCGCCAATAGATCTCACTCCCCAAGTACATTTGCCGCCGTTTCAATCATGATTCTGCTTGACGGATCCGATCTCAGAAGTTCACGACTCGCTTAAGAGCTGCACGCGTGAAAAACGATAATCTCCGCAGCCTGAGATACAGGTAGCATCCGACACAGATATTAACGGTCAGGTTTACGACGGCGAGCACGACTACCAGACCTGCAAGGCTCCATCCGATGACGGGAGATTCCGCAGTCGTCAGGGAATAAAACGAGGCTGCTAGAAATGCGCCGCCAAGCCCTTGAGCGAACAGGTGCTGAACATTGTCTTCTTCGACGATGTCGGGGTGAACGATGCCGAGAGGGCGAAGAAGATGAGAGTAGAGAAGCTTGAAGGCTCCCGCTGAAGGTACGACCGTCCCGATGATCATGACGAGAGAGACAAGGGCGACAAGCCACTCGAGTTTGAAGGCGAACGAAATCACGAGAAGCGTGACGATCGAGCCCTGGTTGATTTTAAGAGCCGTCCGATCGACGCGTGAAATTGCGTTTGGCATGTAAGTCTATCCTTTCTGTGTGGATGAAAATAAAAAACCCTCTTCATAATGGAAGAGGGTTCGTTTGTCTTTAGACTTGTAGTTCGCTTTTACGCGGCGACTGCGATCCTTTCGCTTCCATCAATAATCAATGATCCGGGACAGCAACAACATGCTGCACAACAGCAAACTCCGCAGAGCTGTCTGATGGATTCGATATGAACGGGATTGGATGGCATTAGTATATAATCTACTATTCCTGGAACAATTGTCAAGTTTCGAAAGTGCCCGTTAGTCGGGCATTTTCAGAATAAAGTCATTGCGAGGACCCCGACGTTTTACGTCGGGGGACGAAGCAATCTCCTCTTGAAATAAGGGGATTGCTTCGGCAATGCACGCCTCGCAAAGACCTGTTTTTCGAAATGTCTCAGTAGCAAGTGCCCGAATGAAAAGGGGCAACATCTGCGGCCCGGATCGCTCAGTTGTTCCCAATCATAGAGTGAGATCGAGAAAGAACAAAGTCCATGCCCGTGTTATCTCGTTCGCAAACTCTCCCGCTTCCGCGGGACAACCTGTTTGGGTACGAGCATTGCAGTAGACTTTTCATCCCCGCCCGCCAATGTTTTCTAAGGCCGAACATCATTTCCGAAGGAGGCTTTTTTCTCCAGCAATGCATCAACGATCGGCGCAGACATGAGAAGTATGCCTGCGATGAAGAGAGCCCAGCTGTACTCGGTCGGCAGGTCCAAGCGGATATTTCCCTTCCCTCCAAGCACAAGGCGCAGGGAGTGCTCCATGAACGCATAGAGAGCAAGCACGATGCCGCAGCAATGGAGCAACCAACTTAAATTGCGGACGGACTGAGGGGTGCCGCTAAGATCACTCCGCGTCATTTGGGTACCCAACACGATGAGGACTAACGATACCAGCATAGGAGCCAGGACAGGTCCCCACCATGGGAGCGGCAGCAAAAACAGCACGTCCCAGTCGAACATTGTATGAGGCCATCCGACAATTACTTTCAGAAAGAGATAGTAGAAAATATCCCACACACCGAAAGCAAGGATGAAACATCCGAATCTGCTTCGCCACGACCGACCAGCCAGCCACCCGACGGCAGCAAGCATTACGAGGGTGGCAGTTTCGCGAAAAAGCTCCGTCGCTCCAAGAAAAGGCGCTGCGGGCAACGGAGAGAGCTGGTAGGGTTCTACCCGGTGCAACAGCGTTCTCAGGTATGCGACGCAAGCGGCCTCTACCCAGGCCATGGCAATGGCAAAGAGTGCCACAACGGCGAGCCGTTTTTCGGCGATCATTTTCACTTCCGCAGCCGATGCATTATCGAGAACCTTCATCGATTCTTTTCTCGGAACAGGCTCACTTCCGTAACAACGCCCGGATCAGTTGAAGGCCAATCAGCGCGGCGATGACAAAAGGAATTGCAAGCCGCGGCGCCTTTGCGCGTGCAGGGCACTCCATCGATTCGATCCCGAATTGTCCCTTCTTGGTCATACCGAAACTCCATTGCCTGTCTCAATTTTTCCGGGCAGGGTCTTTTGAGATTGCGCAATAAACTTTCCAAGGTACGCTCCCCCGAACGACGGAACGAACGCAATGAGTGATCCGGCGCCGTCGGGGAGCAAGAGGCCGGTCTGGTGAGTCGCGGCGAGCCAGGCAAATTGCGAAATTGGCACAAAGACCCCCATTGTCAATGCATATTTCCAAACGTGTTGACGGGTCAAATACCCGATAAAGAATCCGAACGAGAGAAGGAGCAATACCGGGAATTGAGGTTCCGAAGAGTTCAGATTGACAAAAGCGGTGAGCCAGCCGAGAAACAGGGTTGTCATCATTCCGAACAGTGCAGGCCGAAAATAGACGACTATGACTCCCGCAAGAAAGACAAGAGCAAGTCCGTTGAATCCGACTATTGTGAACATAAGTTTAATCGGCATCTTCCACCTCTCTCAAAATGATCAATGGGTTGAATTAAGGTCGATCTCCGACAAATTTCGAGTCAATGTAGAATTCCATCACAAACTTTCATCCGCCGCTTCCCGGCAATCGGCAGAGATCACACTGACGCCGTTCCGCAACAATGATGAAACGCCGATCGACCGTCCAGCGAACAGGAGGTTTCTCATTTGCTTTGACGGATTAATTTTTCGAGAGCATTGAGATGCTCTGTGAAGGCTTTTCGTCCTGACACAGTTACGGAATAGGTGGTGAGAGTCTTCTTCCCAACAAACTCTTTGTCTACCTTGACATATTTTTTGTGTTCCAGGACCGCGATATGTGTAGCCAGATTCCCGTCGGTGAGACTGAGCATTTGCTTCAGTGAATTGAAGTCGACAGAGTCGTTCACCACCAGTATTGACATCACAGCAAGGCGGACTCGGTTCTCGAATGCTTTGTTAAGACTTTCAACAATATCTTTCACTTTTCGTACTTCATATACATGAACGCTCCATAGAGAACGTGCAGCATCCCGAATCCAGCCCCCCAGAGAATCAGGCCGTAGTCAGGCCACATTGCCCCCATCAGACCGAGGCCTATTTCGCTGATGCCCAGGTACCGGATCTCTCTCAGCGTATACTTGCTGGCGTTCAGGAGCGCGAGGCCGTAAAAGATGAGCATCGCGGCAGCGATGAGCCAATAGATCCCGTGATAGGCCAGAATACCGCAGAACGCGCCGCCGGCAGCGAGCGGAACAAAGAGATTCATCACAAGATATTTCGTTGCGGCAGTCCAGACCTCGAGACCATTGCGCTTCGCCATGCGGGTGGAAAAATAGGCGGCGAGCCCTATCGCGCACGCCAACGTGACGACGGCTTCAAGACTGTAAAGCAGAAGCATCTGAGTATCGGCATGGTCGGAGCCCGATTTGCCCAGCTGCATCCATGCGATGGCGCAGGCCGCAATGCCAACCGCGCCGGCGCTCACGCCCGACAACCCGCTCAGCGAAAGAAACTTCGAGGATTGTTCCATCAGGGATCGGATTTCGGCAATGTCTTTGAGTCGATTATCGATGGAGTCCATGGCATGTCACCGCTGTCGTGAATAAATTCCCGTCCATTTGTGCTTAAATACAAAGCACTTTCTACTACAAAGTAATCATCCGGGAAGAGACTGTCAAGAGAAATATTCAGGGAGCTTTGAGGTTAAAAGTGGAGGAATTGTATTGCCAGGCCGCATGCCAATACCGTCAGGCCGGCAAGCGCGTGACTGTAGCGTTCAAGCTTTCCAACGGGGAGAAGGGAGAGTCCGAAGAGCGACGTCAAGACGACGGTGAGCATCGTGGCGATGGTAATGATGCCGAATATCACGCTCACCGCCGCGACCTGACCATAATGCCCTTTCGCGGCTGGGTACATGAGGATAGGAATAAGCGGTTCGCAGGGACCGAAGACGAAAATCGTGAAGAGGATCCACGGCGTCATAGACTCCTTCTCTTCTTCATGGACATGGAGATGTTCCATCTGGTGTGTATGTTCATGAGTATGGAAGGTCCCGTCCGGGTGGACGTGAACATGGTGATGAGGCCTATTCCTTAACGCCCGCCGGATTCCCCACACGAGGTAGACAAGGCCGAATGCAATGAGAAACCAGCCGGCGAAATTTCCCCGGAAGGACTCGATCCACTGCAAATGCATAATGGCAACGCCGAACATAATTCCAACAATACCGAGAACAACCGAACTGCCGACATGACCGATGCCGCAGAGAATGGTCACCCAGATTGTCTTGACCCGTGACCACTTCCCCGCCCGGGCCATCACGATGAACGGGAGATAATGATCCGGACCAAAGAGCGTATGAATGAACGCTACCGAAACTGCGGTAAGAAGCAAGAGTGACAACTCGCCGGTCATGAACATCCTTTGCTGTTGTACAAAATAAATCGCACCCCCTAGAAAATACGGAATTCTTCAGATCAACTCAATGCATTTCAGAAACTATTGTCCAGCGCTCTCCGGAGATCGTAGATAATATCCTCGGCTTTCTCAAGACCGACGGAGAGACGGATTCCCTCGGGATCAATTCCGCGTTTCAATTGTTCTTCCGGCGGGATGGCGGCATGGGTCATGGAGCCGGGGTGCTCGATGAGTGTCCGGATCGTTCCGAGACTCACCGCAAGCGTGATCGTATACGATTTCTTGGCGATGAAATTGACCAGAGAATCGGCGCGGCGCCTCCGCTCTTTCGGCGTACTCCCTTTCGGAAGGAAGTACAGAAGAGTCCCGGGGGCAAAATTTCCGTCGTAGTCGACAAGCTGGGAATGAGCCAACGATCGCTGTGGAAATGAATCGAGGCCGGGATAACTCACCGACGCGATTCGCTTGTCGCGCTCAAGCGCCTCCGCGACTTTTTGCGCAGACTCAATTTGCTGACGGAACCGTACCGCAAGCGACGGAAGTCCGTAGACAAGAATCGGCCAGGCGCTCTTTGTCGCCAGCACCCCGCCGAAATCCTTACGGTATAACATCAGGTGGTCGTAACTCCATTGCGGACCGATGACGACTCCCCCCATGTCCGTGCTGAAACCGCATAACCCCTTCGTAAGAGATTCCACCACAAAGTCGACCCCGAAGGACATGGGCCGTTGACAAAAGGGAGTCGCAAACGTGTTGTCCACCACAGTGAAGATGCGGTGCAGAGGTGTCCGATGCGCGTTGTGCAGCTTGGCCAGCGCTACGATCTTCTGAATATCGATGAGCTCCATCGTCGGATTCACCGGCGTTTCAAAATAGAGCATGCGCGTTTGCGGCGTGATGGCCTTGCTCAACGCTTTGGCGTCGTTGAAGTCTACCCAGGTGACCTTAATCTTGTACCGCGGGTACCAGTTTTTGAAGAGAGAATAAGTGCACCCATACAACATTTTGTGCGCGACGATCTCGCTCCCCGTGCCGGCGAGGATCCCGCACACGGCAGAGATCGCCGCCATCCCCGTCGAAAATGTAATGGCGCACTCTCCCCCTTCGGCCATCGCCAGATTTTCTTCCAGAATCTCCTTGTTGGGTTCGCCGAGACGGTCATAAATATAGATCGGGGCCTTCGATTTTACCTGAAAATCATCTCCGTGATGCGCGAATTCTATGAAGCCTTTCGCGCCGCGTTTCGTCGTGTCGAGCCGATACGTAGAAGATGACGAGATTGGGGGAATAAGATGGTGGCTGTAATCCCACTTTGTCGTGTAGGGTTTTCCGTAGATGAGCCGTGTTTCGGCGGCGTATGCTCTTGCCTTCGATTTCTTTTTCATGGAAATACTCCTTTCGGCAATAGGCTAAGATCTCTCAAGCCGCATGCCCGGTTTCAGAAACAACGCGCGATCCAGACAATCGGAGAAAACAGAAAGATTCCCAAAAGAACGAATCGATTTCCATTTTCAATAAGCACACCTCTTCGAATGCCTGTCCATAGCGCATCTGCCATTCGCCGGTTGGATCGGGTCCCATATGGAATAGATTCACTCAAAGCCACTCCCTGCATTCGTTCGGTTGCGCGCCGTTCCACATATCATTGATATGCCGTCAGGTGTCGCAAGTATCGTACCAAAGCGCATCATATATAGGTGGGTTAACTGACAGGTTAGCAGGGAATGGATGGCGAATTTAACTGGCTTGAAATAGAAAAGCCGCACCTTTTGTCCGGGGTGCGGCTTTCTTTTTTTTGAATGATCTCGACGGCGGTGGTTCTACTTGCTTGCCCTCGCTGCCAATTGACGATCCATCATGATGATGCTCACCGGGGAATCGTCGATCATCTTCAACTGGTCCAGAATATCTCCCGCAGTCCTTTCCTCTTCTACTTGCTCGGTGATAAACCACTGGAGCATGATTTGGGTGGGATAGTCTTTCTCTTTGACCGCGAGTTCGTACAGTTTGGTGATCATTCCGGTCACTTTTTGTTCATGCTCAAGCACTTGCTTGAAGACATCTGCCGGAGATTTGAATTTCGTCTGGGGCTTTTCAATAACATCAAGTTCGACGTGGCCGTTTCGTTCGATGACATATCCGTAGAACTTCATCGCATGACCGTACTCCTCGCCGCTCTGCACGCGCATCCAGCTGGCAAAGCCGGACAAATTCGCCTCGGCAAAATGCGAAGACATGGCTAAGTAAAGATAGGAAGAGTAGATCTCCTTGTTGATCTGGTGGTTCAGGGCATCCTGTATCGCCTTACTGAGCATCGCGCTCTCCTTTCAAAAGAATGAGAAAACTTGTGATTGCATTGTTGCTCTCAATATAACAATCTGAACCTTGTGATGCATCTCAGGAGGTCTGCCGAGCAATAGTTCATCATTTGAGCGCTCGTGGGTTGTTGGAAATGCTGTGCAGCGTCATCCTGTGGACCCGTACACATACTCAAATAGCGACACTATCGGCTCATGAAGAATAGCAGCCTTCCGAAGGCTTGCTTCATGCCCACAACACCAACCCCTGTTTCGAAGGGTTGTCGATGTCCTGGTTCCTGGGGAGGACACGGATCGTGTAGCCATGGCGTCCGCTTGAATCCGACTTGATCGTGCCGACAAATTCGAACACTGTCCCTTTCGGTTTTCCGAACGGGGTCATCCTGCCGACCGTCGGATTGACAATTGCGCCGTTGGAATCGAGCGCTCCGTGATAAAGTTCGAGCGAGACGTCTTCCGGGGTGAGATTTACAAGATCGATGCTTGCCCGGACATCGAGCGATTCGCCGACTTTCATTCCCTTTTGACCATCCGATGTAATCTCGATGAACCTCAGTCCGGGCCAATTTGACTGGAGCTTCATCCGCCAGGCCGCAAGCGCCTTTGCTCCCCGCAGCTTGTCGCCGGAGAGGGAAACAGAATGAGAGTGTGCCCGCAGGTAGTAATCTTCCGTGTACTGCCTGACCATCCGGTTTGTGTTAAAGACCGGGCAAATTTCCCTCATTGAGGTCTTCATCTTGCTGATCCATGCACGCGGCAAGCCGTCTCCGCCTCGGTTGTAAAATAATGGAACGAGTTCTTTTTCGAGCAAATCGTACAGGGCATTCGATTCGACTTCGTCCTGGTAATTATCGTCCCCATATTCTTCTCCCCGGCCGATCGCCCATCCGGTATTGGAGTTGTATCCTTCAACCCACCATCCATCGAGAACGCTGAGATTCAGCGCTCCATTGACAGCCGCTTTCATCCCGCTTGTGCCGCTTGCCTCAAGAGGACGCTTCGGCGTATTGAGCCACACATCAACGCCCTGAACGAGATAGCGTGCGACGACCATGTCGTAGTCTTCAATAAAGACGACTCGCCGCCGCACTTCCGGCTGTCTGGCAAAATGGAGAATCTCCCGGATCAATTCTTTGCCCGGGTTGTCCATCGGATGGGCCTTCCCCGCGAAAATGATCTGCACGGGACGGTCCTTATCATTAAGAATGCGAATGAGTCTCTCTGCATCTCGGAGAAGCAGCGTTGCTCGCTTATAGGTCGCGTACCTGCGCGCAAAGCCGATCGTCAGAGCATCCGAATTGAGGACTTCAGCTCCTTGAGCGACTTCCGTTCTGAGCGCTCCGCGCGATTCCAGCTGGCTGCGAAGCCGCTGCCGGGCAAATGCGACGAGCCGTTCCCGACGCCGCTCATGAGTCCGCCACAACTCCTCGTCTGGAATGCGATGCACGAAACTCCAGAGGGCGTTCTCGTTCATATCATCTTTCCATCGCGGGCCGAGGTATCGTTCAAACAGCCCGGCCATATCGCGGCTAACCCAAGAGGGGACGTGAACGCCGTTCGTAATGGAACCAATCGGCGTATCGGCGACCGGGATGCCCGGCCACACATTCTGCCACATCGCCCGGGAAACCTCTCCGTGGAGCTTGCTCACTCCGTTGCTGTAGGCGGACATCCGCAACGCCAGGATGGTCATACAAAAATCTTCCGCGTCGTCGTTGAGGTTTCTTCGCCCGAGCCCTAAGAATTCCTTTCGGCTGAGGCCGCACTTCCTATAAAAATCAACGAAGTACTTGTCCATGAGGGCAGGCGTAAAATAGTCGTTCCCTGCCGGTACCGGTGTATGAGTGGTGAAAACGGTCCCGGCTGTTGCAGCTTCGCGCGCTTCCGAGAAAGAGATGCCGTACTCGTTCATCAACTGCCGGCACAGTTCGAGCGATAGAAACGCCGAATGCCCTTCGTTCATATGGCATACGGTCGGCCGCATACCTATGGCGCACAGCGCTCGGTAACCGCCGATCCCGAGCATGATTTCCTGTTTGATCCTGATCTCGCGGTCGCCGCCGTACAGCTGATCGGTAATATCCTGGTCTTCCTGCGAGTTGAGAGGGATGTTGGTATCCAGAAGAAACACGGGAATTCGACCAGCCTGGACTCTCCATACCTGGGCAAAGACATTTCGGCCGGGAAATTCGACGCTTATCGTGACCGGCTTCTCATCCTTATCCCGCTCAATCTGAATCGGCTGGGTATAGAAATCATTTTCAGGATGACGTTCCTGCTGCCATCCGTCGGCGTTGAGATATTGGCTGAAGTACCCCTGCTGATAGAGGAGTCCCACGCCGATGAGCGGAACGCCAAGATCGCTCGCCGATTTGATATGATCGCCGGAGAGAATCCCGAGACCTCCCGAATAGTTCGGGAGACACTCGGTCAATCCAAATTCCGCCGAAAAATATGCAATGGTGGGAGTGCTCTCTTTACCATGCTTCTTTTGATACCAGCTCGAGCTCATGTCGAGGTACTGGCTGTAACGATCCCAGGCCCGGTCGAGCTCTCCAAGAAATGCTTCATCGCGCGAGAGCGTATTGAGACGTTCTTGCTTGATGGCGCCGAGCATCTGCACGGGGTTGTGGTGCGATGCTTCCCACAGATCTGTATCGAGCCGCATGAACAACTCGAGGAGTTCATGATCCCACACCCACACAAGATTGTACGCGAGGGCATAAAGGCGCTGAAGCGGTTCGGGAAGCGATGGGGCGATTGAATAAGTGAAAATCGGGCGAGTCATATTTCCTCCGTCTGCAACGTTGAGGGAAAAAGCCAATCGAAGCCTAGTAAACTTTTCGGCTAATGCAATTCATCGAGCGGCAGGCCGTCTACCGTACGCGGATAATTAATCCTGAGGATGAGGGCAAGCGTCGGCGCTATATCAACCGTGTGAACTTCTCGCCCGACGTTCAATGCTCTTGTTCCGTCTCCCCAGAAAACGATGGGGACGTGAGTATCATAACGGTACACTGACCCATGACTCGTTCCGGTGGGACTCTCTTCGATAAGATAGTACTCACGGAAGCGGACTTGAAAGTCTTCCCCTCGTCCCGGATAATAACTTCGCCTGAACTCATCCAGGTACGGCCGCTCCGGAGTGGCCGGATTCAGAAGTTCACGTCGGAAGAACAGATCCGCGACGCAGGAGATCGTCCGCATGGCATCGCCGACGCGTTGTTCGAACTGAAGGCTGTCTTTGCCGACACGGAGAGCCTCGCGGTAATTCAGAAATCCTCGTTCTTCAAAGATCGATTTGTTCATTCCCCATTCCGTCCGGATTGCCCAATCGATTGAATCGAGCTGCGGTTTTAACTGGGACTGATACAGAACGCGGTGTGCTTCCTGGTGTCGGTATTGAACGAGGAATTCCGGAAGCGGCATCACGCCGTGATCGGCGCTGAGCACCACAAGCACATTGGACCTTCCCACTGCGGAATCCACAAAAGAGAGGAACGACCCGAGACCCGCATCGAGCCGGAACAACAGGTCCATGATCTCATGACTGTTCGGTCCGAACGCGTGCCCGACGTAGTCGCAATCGGAAAGGCTGACACACAGGATGTCGGGAACGCCGCGTTGTCCAAGTTTTTCATAGGTGATCGCCTTGCGGGCAAAGTCCAGAACAAGAAGGTCGCCATAGGGAGAAGTCAGAATCTGGCCCGCCTTCTTCGCGGGAGAGAATCGATGCGGGAATGATGAAGAAGAATCCCATTTTGCCTCGGAGACAAAATCGTCCGGACCTTCTCTCTCATAGACACTGTCGGGGAGTAGTTTCGTCCATGCAGCCGGCACGTGGTTCGCCACCCAGCCGGAATTGTTAAAATCTCTTGTCCAATCCGGGAGATGCCCGGTGTAATAATCGGAAGTCGTCATATGACCGCTCTTCCGGCTGTACCAAAAGGCGTAGTCGGGATGTTTCCCTCCCATCAGGATCGCCGCGCGATCCTTGCCGGAGATGGCGATCACTTTGGATTTGGGGGATGAGGCCTTGAGCCAATCGCCGACAGCCGGCACGAGCAAGTTATCGGGGGACGATCCGCCTCCTTCGCCATCCACCTCGTGCGCGGTACTGTCTTCCACGCAGTAAACCGATTTCCGGGTGACAGGATTGATCCATTCATTTTCAAGGATGCCGCTGGTCTTTGGGTATGCGCCTGTGCTCAGGGAGGCATGTCCTAAACACGTGACGCTCGAGGCATAGTTGAGCCCTGCGTTCGAGAAGAAAGTCCCCTCCATGTAGAGACTCTTCAGGCCTCCGGTAAAATACGGCGAGAAACGATCGAAATAGTCCTCGCGCATTTGATCGACGGAGATGAAAACCACCAATCGCGGTGGCTCGAGTGCGTGCACGGGGAGCGAGAGAAGAAGGGCGGCGATGACCGATGAGAGAAGAACCCGGCGGATGCTGAGCATGATCTGATTGTTTCCCTGCCTATTGGCTCAAAGATACGACAAAGTTGATAGGATAGATAGCCTATTCCGAAAAATCTTTTTTTTGTGTATCTTGATTTATTAATGAAATGTTACGAGATAACCGAGAAGAGGCCAAGAAATTCGGAAATGTCTTTCGTCGAAGCCTTTTCCGATCTTGCGGTTGGGCCTCCAACGTAAATCAATTCACCATTAACTTAGGACTCCCCATGCGTTTCTCCCCGTTGAAATCGTTGCTTATTGCGGCCTGTTTTTCGGTCTTCTTGAGCTGTTCGCTTCTCTCGCAGCCGAAGACGCTCACAATTCTTCACACGAACGACCTCCACGCGAATTTCATTCCTCACGAAGCAACCTGGATAAGGACGACGCCAAAGCCGATGGCTGGAGGGTTCAACGAACTATCCATTGCCATCGACAGTATTCGACACACCAATAACGCAACGCTGTTGCTTGACGCAGGGGATGTCATGACCGGCAACCCGGTCACCGAATACGCGTACCACGGAGCATTGGGAGGAGCCCTGTTTGAAATGATGAATATGATCGGGTATGAAGCCTGGTGCTTTGGCAACCACGACTTTGACCTCGGTCAAAAGAACTTGCTCCAACTGACCAAGATCGCTCAATTCCCCACCCTCTCGGCGAACGTGGTCAATGACGACAACGGGTATCCCCTCAACAACAAGCCGTATACCATCATCCAGAAGAACGGATTGACCATTGGTATTATCGGCATTATGTCGCAACAACTGTATGGGTTGGTCAATCAGACAAACCTTGTCGGCATCAAAGTGCTTTCGCCGACCGCGACCGCTCAGAAATTCATCGATGAACTGCTCCCGAAAACCGATCTTATTATCGCCCTGACACACGAGGGTGTCGAAGACGATTCTCTTCTCGCCACAAAAGTGACAGGGCTGAACGTTATCGTCGGCGGACACTCTCACACGCGTCTGAAGGCGCCGAAACTTGTCAACGGGGTCATTATTGTTCAAGCCGGTACCGCCGCGGAATACTTAGGAGTGCTGAACTTGTCGGTCGAGAATAAGAAGGTTGTGAGTTACAACGGTTCTCTGCTTTCATTGTGGTACAATGGCTCGCGGCCGAAGACTACGCTATCGACGTTCATCGATTCTGTGCAGCGTGGAATTGAACTTGACTACAGCCAGGACATCGGCACGCTGAAAGAGGATTGGGTGCGGAACGACAACGGAGAATCCGGGATCGGCAATTTTATTTCGGACGCCCAGCGTGAAGCTGCCCATGCCGATGTCGGCTTCATGAACGACTTCGGCATCCGAAAGAACCTCAGCGCAGGCCCTATCTCCAAAAGAGATGTTTTTGAAGTTCTTCCCTTCAGAAACATCCTTACGACATTTACTCTCACCGGTGCCGAACTAAAGACCATTGTCCTCAACTACATCGAACAAGATCTCAAAATCCAGACTTCGGGCATACGCTGCGAATGGAAGCGCAATGCAGAAGGAAAAGTCGAGATCCTTAAACTCGAGATCAACGGAAGGCCGTTTGACGAAAAAGGAAGCTACACCGGAGCGGCAAGCGACTATTTTGTCGGGGAAGCGAAGCATTATCTCGGCATGGAGATCCTCCATCCAATATACCTGCAGCGCACGGTGTTCGAGGCGATCGAAAAGAAAGTGCGGGATGAGAAGGTTGTGGATTCGAAAGTCGAAAACAGGATAAAAGAAATCAAGTAGCAGGCCGTACAGGCCTGCGACAAGAAATATCGCACCGAGTTGCACTTAACATTTTTTTCTTGATAGCGCCGCCAGGAGCAACATGATCTAGCAGTCAACAGCCTTAAGCGCAAAGAGTTCCTTCGGAGCGAAAAACGGACAAGAGAACGAATTCGCACCGAAGTTGTTCACTTCCCATCGCGCACGACAATTTAGCAACCTTCAAGAAAGGATATTTCATGAACAATAAACATTTCCCGATCCTTATCATCATCGGCCGCCCTGCTGCCGGAAAATCCGAAGTCATAGATTTCTTGAAGAAGACAGACTCGCGACAGCGAAGTGAAAAATTTCACATCGGCGAGTTCGAGGAACTGGACGACTTCGTTTATGTGTGGGAGACCTTCGAGGCCGATGACATCCTTTCGAAGCACGGCAGACCGCGCAAGTGGACCGACAAGAAATACTGGTTCAAAGATGAATTCATCTGGAACCTCTACATCGAGCGCATCAGCCTGGAATACCGAAAAAAGCTTGCCCGCAATCCCGCCTATCACGAGAAGATGACGACCCTCATCGAATTCGCGCGCGGCGGAAAAAACGGGATCCGCGAAGCGCTGACGTACCTTCATGAGGATATTCTGCAGCATGCGGCGTTGATGTATATCCGCGTATCGTACGAGGAGTCCGTCAGAAAGAATCACCGCCGTGCGCGGAAGGGACAGGAAGATTCCATCCTTTATCACTCCCTGCCGGACGAGAAGATGGAGTACTACTACAAGACGAACGACTGGAACAAACTGGAGAAGAAAGACCCGAACTTCATCACCGTGAAGGGTTTTAAAATTCCGTACGCAGTTTTTGAAAACGAGCCGGAGAAGACCCTGGATCCGTCGCTGATAAGCCGGGAATTAGAGCGGGTAACGACAAAACTGTGGGCGCTGAAGAAATAAAGAAGTCAGATTTGCAGGATCCTTCTGCGGATGATCAAATAAGAATCATCACTGATCCCGCTGTGTGAAACGAACGCGGTCAATGAGACGACTTCCCTTTCGGAACCGCATTCCAGAGGCGTGACATCACAAACGCGCCGACAAGGGCAAACGGGATCGGCGCCCAATGCCACGCGTTCCAACCCCAGTTCGTTGTGATGTAGCCCACCCCAACTCCGACGAATGCACCCGCGAGGTACTGCATCCCGTCAAAGAGCCCGGCCGCAGTCGCAACAGCTTTTTTCCCTCCAAAGTCCATCGATGCCGCACCGCCAATCATCCCGTGAGCTCCATTGACGAAAAATGAAAGGAGCACGAGACAGCACGCCGCCACCACCGGCCCAAAGTTGAGCATATCCGAGAAACCGAACAACGCCAGGACGACGGCCATCCCGATAAACCCAAACACGATCACGGGTGCCCGGCGTCCCCCAAAGGTGCGATCAGACGCAATTCCAAAAACAAATCCGCCGGCAATTCCCGCAAGCGCAATTCCCCACGTAGCGATGATATAGGGAGGATACGTTGCAAACGCCGATCGGTTGGCGCCGTGGAAGTCCACAAAATATTTCGGCCACCAGGCATCGACGACGCTGCGGCGAACGAAGCCGATCATCATCGAGCCGAGCGCGATCATCCACATGACCGGCGAGGCAAACACCTTCTGGACGACATACTTCAGGGATGAGGGTTTATCTGCGTCGATTTCTACTTCGTCGCCGGTCTCAAAATCTCCCAACCCGGCATCCTTCGGCGAGTTGTGCATGAAAAAGAGATTCTCGAAGAACAGCACCACCACGCACAGAGCCGGAATCCAAAACGCATATTGCCATGGAAGCACGAGCAGGATGAGCGGAACTCCCTGGAATGCAAGCAGCAGCCCCATCCGGATCAGGACGCCGAAGATTCCGGCGAATGTTCCGCGCTCACGAACGTGGAACCACTGCGCGTTGACCTTCACGATCGAGAGCGCACCGAAAGACTGGAAGAATCCGTTCAGGCCCCAGACGATCGCCATCATCGTGAGAATCATTCCGCCCGAAAGCCCGAACTTGAAGACGGCCGGAGTCACGACATGGCGGGCCATGCCGGTTCCTTCCCAGACGGCGGTGCTCACAATTGCGAGGCCTGCCAATCCAAACAGGAAATTCATCAGGGCAACACCGACGGCTCCAAAAAGAAACGCCTTCTTGCCGCCGATGCGGTCTGCAAGCGGGCCGTTGAAAACGACCGACAGCCCGTAGACTAAAGGCATCAACGTCTCGAAAACACCAAGGTCCGTATTTTTCCATCCAAAGAGATCGGCGAGGGTCGGAGCAACAGCCGTGTAATTGTAGCGGGTCATGTAGAAGACAGCGTAAAGAAAGCCGAGCGATAGCCAATTGACAACCCGCCTCGTGCGAAACTCGGGCGTGATAATGGGTCGATCAGGAATTGAAACTGCCATGGGCTTCCTTTTTCAGGTTGGATGGCGAGCGATTCCGGGATATGGAAACCTTCCGAAGGCTTTTCTGAAAAGTTCAAACGAAGACGGAAACACCATGCCGCCTGATAGCAGGTCCTTCGGAAGGCTGCGAACTACTCAGCCTAACAGCGCTTCTGCCTTCTTCAACACATTCTCTACCGTGAATCCGTATTCCTTGTACAGCACTTCGAACGGCGCGGACGCTCCAAATTTTGTGATCCCGAGGATCGCGCCGGCATCTCCCACATATTTTTCCCAGCCCATCGGCACTCCGGCTTCGACAGCGATCCGTTTTTTGACTGATGGAGTCAGAACTTTTTCGCGGTATTCCCTCGGCTGCCTCTCAAAAAGTTCCCATGAAGGCATACTGACAACGCGGGCTGCCACTCCTTTCTTAACGAGAAGTTCATAGGCTCCAAGCGCAAATTGCACCTCCGAACCTGTCCCGATAAGGATGATCGCAGGCTGAGCTGAACTTTCTGCAAGCGTGTAGGCACCCTTCGAAAAGAGCTCGGCCGGTGCATATTTTGTCCTGTCGATCGTCGGGACTTTCTGGCGCGTGAGAGCAAGCGCCACGGGTCCGGATCGATGTTCAATGGCGTACTTCCAGGCCTCGGCGGTTTCGTTGGCATCGCATGGACGAAGAAGCGTTATATTGGGAATCGACCTGAGCGCTGCCATCTGCTCGATAGGCTGATGTGTCGGTCCGTCTTCTCCCAGTCCGATGCTGTCGTGTGTAAAAACATAAATCGGCCGGATCCCCATGAGGGCCGCGAGCCGAATCGGGGGGCGCATGTAATCGGAGAAGATTAAAAATGTACCGCCGTAGGGAATAATTCCATCAGTCAGAGCCATGCCGTTGAGCACGGAACCCATCGCATGTTCACGCACGCCGAAATGAAAATTTCTTCCTTCGTAACTTCCCGGCTGGAATTCACCAAAATCTTTCAGAAACGTATTATTGGACGGGCGCAAGTCCGCAGATCCGCCGATGAGAGACGGCAGGTGCGATACGATTGCATTGAGCACCTTGCCCGATGCTTCGCGAGTAGCCATGCCCGCCTCGGGGCCAAACTTGGGGAGCGCTTTGATCCACTCGCTTCCCAAGCTTCCTTCTCTCACATTTTCAAGTTCGGCGGCAAGCTCAGGGTGGGATTTCTTATACTGCGAAAAATTGTTTCGCCATTCTTCATCAGCGGCCTTGCCTTTCCCGATCGCCCTGCGAAAATGGTCGAGGGCGTCCTGCGGAATGAAGAATTTCTTTTCAGGATCCCATCCGTATGCCTTCTTTGTAAGCTTCACCTCCTCATCACCTAATGGCGTTCCGTGCACTCCTCCCGTGTCGTGTTTGTTCGGGCTTCCATAACCGATATGAGTTCGCACGGCGATGATCGAAGGCCGGTCAGTCACCTTCTGAGCGGCCTGAATCGCCGCCGCGATTGCCTCGGTATCATTGCCGTCCGAAACGCTCTGCGTATGCCACTGGTATGCTTCAAACCTCTTCATCCGATCTTCGGTGAACGCGAAATCGGTTTCTCCGTCGATGCTGATATGGTTATCGTCGTAGAGATAAATAATGTTGCCCAGCTTCAAATGGCCTGCCAGCGACGCAGCTTCGGACGAAACTCCTTCCATCAAATCACCGTCACCGCAGATGCCGTACACAAAATAATTCACGACATCGAAATTCGGCCGGTTGTAGCGTGCCGCCAGGTACCGCTGCGCGATCGCCATGCCGACCCCGTTGGCAAACCCCTGACCGAGCGGACCGGTAGTCGTCTCGACTCCGGGCGTCAGGTGATACTCCGGGTGTCCGGGAGTCTTGCTGCCGAATTGACGGAAATTTTTCAGGTCATCGAGAGAGAGGTCGTAGCCTGTCAGGTGGAGAAGGCTGTAGAGGAGCATCGAGCCGTGGCCCGCAGAAAGCACAAACCGGTCCCGGTTGTTCCAATGAGGATTGGAAGGGCTGTGCTTGAGAAACCGGTCCCAGAGAACGTATGCCATCGGCGCTGCGCCCATGGGCATTCCCGGGTGGCCGGAGTTTGCTTTTTGAACTCCGTCAATTGCGAGAGTTCTGATAGTATCGATACATAACTGGTCAAGTGCTTTGTCGCTCACGTAAATCTCCTATCGGATAAAAGTGGAAGAAGATGAGTAAGATACGCCGTCATGCGAAGCAGCAACATATGGTGAATGCAATTTTGTGCAGGGAATTGGATGACACCCCGTGACTGAAAGATAGAAAAAAATGACTTAAAATAAAAGAACCATGGAGGCAAAAAAAGCTGGCACAGGGACCCGCACCCTGGTTCTGTTGCAGGGCCTGACGAGGTTTTTGGGCTCACGCAGAAAGGATAGGAAAGACGTGACTGCGGCGAGAATGCCGATCACTTCATCGTATGTCCGGCCCGCTCGACTGCTCTGCGTGCCGCTTCCATAACTTTCGGATCAGAGTTATGAGGGAGAATACGGACGTCGGCTGCTTGTTGCATCATCTTCAAGAGGCCCGCTGCATCTTCGCCGATGGACTCTTCCGCAGCTTCGTAGAGTCCCTCGACTTCCTCTTCGAGCTTGTTGTGCAGGGTGAGAATTGAGCGGATCGTCAGAATGAGCGATGGTGTCGGGGGAGGGACCATGAGAGAAACCAGGGCGCCGTGATCGAGGCGGATTTTTGCAGCGATCGGCAGCGGCTCGCCTCCGCGCATGCGTTGCGCCGCCGGCATGAGGATTTTTTCTTCGATGCTGATGTGCCGGAGAAGCCCGGCACGGAATTGCGCGTACGCTTCGTCGTCGATCTGGCCCGGTTCATCGCCTGCTCTCCGGAGCAATTCATCGAGCCTGAGATGGTCGTTCGCGAGAAATGTGTAGATGGGGCAGGCCAGATCAAATCCTTTCCTTCTAGACACTCCACCTCGCCCGATGTCCGTCAGCCTTTGTCTTTGATCAAGCCATGTTCGATGGCGTACCGCACGAGATGGGCAACATCGTGAACGCCGATCTTGTGCATGATGTTCGTCCGGTGCGTGTCGATCGTTCTTGAACTGATGAACAGCTTCTGGGCAATTTGCTGGTTGGTGAGACCCTGCGAGACGAGCTCGAGAATTTCCAGCTCGCGGGCCGTGAGAAGTGACGACGGAGGCTCGGCCGTTTTGACGTGATCCCGATTGTCGAGGAACCCCTTCACGATAATCTCTTTCACTCTCCGGCTGAATGCTTTGTCGCCCTTAACGATGCTGCGAATCGCGGCTATCAGCTCATCCTTCTCGGCGCTTTTCAACAAGTACCCTTCGGCGCCGAACTCGAGCGCCTGTTGCACATATTCTTCCTGTTCGTACGCCGTGAGGATCAGGATATGGGTCTGAGGATAACTGTTGCGGACCGTCTTGGTTACCTCGAAGCCGGAGATAATGGGGATGAACAAGTCGAGAATAACGACATCGGGATGCAGTTCTTTCACTTTCTGCAACGCCGCATCGCCGTCCTCCGCCTCTCCAACGACGAGAAAATCCTCAACGTCCTTCAGTTGATTTCGAATCCCGAATCGCGCAAGCGGGTGGTCATCCACAATGAGCAGATGGATCTTCTTCATCAGTTAAGCCCTGCCATTAGGTATTCAGTTTGTTTCCCGGACGACGCATGGTGAGGAACAAATGGAGTGAAATTCTTAGGAAGAGCGGGCGCGACGCCGGTCAAATTCCCGCAATCGACGTTATACCTTTGGCTGGACAAGGCCTTTTTCGATGGCATACCGGACAAGGTTTGCAACATCATGGATGTTGAGTTTTTGCATGATATTGGTGCGGTGGGTATCGACCGTTCGGGCGCTGATGAACAGCTTTTCGGCAATCTGCTGGTTCGTCAGTCCATCCGCAACAAGAGCGACGATTTCCTTTTCACGTTTCGTCAGAACGTCTTCGTCCGCGGAAATCTGGGTCTTTTGCCCTTCAGCTTTGCGGATGAAGGTTTCGAGAATGAGCTTTGAAATGCGCGGACTAAAGAATTTCTCTCCCCGAACGACGGCAGCAACGGCTTCGAGAAGTTCTTCCTTCTCCACGCTCTTCAGAACATATCCTCCGGCGCCCGACCGGATGATCTGGTAAACATAATCCTCGTTCTCGAACCCGGTTAGAATGAGTATCTTCGTTTCAGGATATTTCTTCTTGATCAGCTTCGTCGCTTCGATCCCCGAAAGCCCCGGCATGAAAATATCCATGATGACAAGGTCGGGCGTCAACGCTTTGGTCTTGGCAATTGCATCCTCGCCGTCCTCCGCTTCGCCAACGACGATGTAGTCATCGGAAGATTTCAGCTGGTTGATGACACCAAAGCGGACAAGGGGGTGGTCATCCACAACAAGAATTTTGGTTTTCTTCATGAGATTTCAGCCGGACGTAGGCAAAGGCAATGCTCTTCCCCGCTACTGCTCGATTCGCGTGCGTAAATGTATGAAGTATAAATTGTATTGTCAATTCCCCAAAAACGCAAAAGATTGCGGTTTTGCTTGAAGGTATTGCGTGGTGCGGTCAGATACTTTCACAGTCTTCTTCGGGAATCCAGCCGACCTTTCCGTCGGCAAGGCGGATCTTGCGCCAGCGATTGACGTTGTCCAGCACCTGAATTTTCAGCCCCTTATGCAGAACGAAGAGATCGTTCCCCTTGCTGTCGGGAGCGGATTTGATGTTTGCCGCATCGGCCATCACGATCGCAAATTCTGTGTTGGATTCCGTATACGACTGGACCCCGTATCCGATCATCGTCAGGACGAGGGCTGCGGAGAAAACCAGACCCGCGAACATAGAAAGTCTCTTCTGAGAATAGGTCCCGGCGTAAAGGAAAAAGGCAAACGCGGCGAGCGTGAGAAGGAAGAAGGTGTAGACGATCCATCCCATCGTTGCAAGGGAGAAAAGGGTCAGCATCGTGTCAATCCATCGGTAAACAAAAATCTTCGGAACGACGTCGATCTTATCAACGACCTGGAGGTTCGCCAGTTGGAGATTGAACTGGACATCCTCATCGCGGGGAAGCAGTTCCTTGGCCCGCTCATATTCGAGGATTGCGTTCTGGATCTTCCCGCTCTTGTAATACGCGTTCCCCAGATTGTAATAGAGTTCCCCGCTTTCGTAACCGCTCTGGACGATTTTCTCGTACTGCGCGATCGCTTCCGCGTACTTCCCCTGAAGATAGAGTTGATTCGCTTCGTTGAAATTCTGAGAAGCCTCGTCCGCCCGCGCCGGGCCGGCAAAGAACGCGAACAGGAACACCATCGAAAGCATTCGTCTCATCATTTGTTCAACTCCTTTTCCGTTGAGACGATAACGTTGCTTGCCATGCCGTAGATTTTGCTCTTCTCTTCCTGATCGGCGCTTGAAGGGGCAAACCGCGCGTACTCGCACGCCTCCAGGCACTCCTTCAGCTGCGAGGCAACCTTCTGCGAAACCTTGGTGCCCTCCAACTGCTTCATGACGCTGTCGATCGATAGCGCGGAACGATCGATGGCCAGTTTGTCGGAAACGTATGCCCACAATGCACGGGATATCTCTGCATAGAAGGCCTCCGCATTCTGCGATGTAAGAAGCGAGCGCGCATCCTTAAGTCTCTTCGTGGCTATTTTCATCGCCTTACGCGAGCGGAACGACGTCGCATCCGACAAGTCTTTTTGCGTTTTCTGCCGATAGGCCACGAGGCCGACGAATGCCAGGAGCGGGACAAGCGACAGAATCGCCGCTGTCGATGCCGGGAGCGTATCATTCCCTTTTTTGCGAAATGCGCTGCTGTTCGTTTTGATGAACCGAATATCCTCGCTGAGGAGTTTTACATCCTCCTTCGAAAGACCCGAACCGGCTGCGGGCGCTTCAGCGTTCCCTTTCTCAACCGTCAGGTCGAACGCGCCGGAGTGGAGTGTAACGTACTTCCCCGACGACGGATCGAAATACGAGAATTCGAGCGGGGTGATCTTCTTCTGACCCGGATACCTCGGCACGAGCAGCCATTCGAACGATTTGGACCCGTTCACGATGTTCCCGCTCCGGTCGATTGTTTCGTTCACCTTCGGATCGTATTTCTCAAATTCTGCGGGTATTTCGACATTCGGAGCTTCGAGGATCTTGATATTCCCCGTTCCTCCGACGGTCGCTTTCAGCGACAACGGCTCGTTGGTTTTGACATGATTGCTGCTCAGGGTTGCGTTCAGATTGAATTTGCCCACCGCCCCTTTGAACGAAACCGGGACATTGTTCTTCGGCAGCGGCAGCACCGAGACTTTCAGCGGAGGACTCTTTACGGCAACATTCGACGTGGTGACATTGTTGAAAAACGGGTCGTTAAAGAATTGGTCGAAAAAGTCGTTGGAACGTTTGCGGTTCTCCATCTGGACCTGGCACACGATCTCGAGCGGACTGATTTCGAGAGACCCCGCCTGGGTCGGAAAAAGCGCGACCTTCTTGAGCACGGCAACTCTGTATTGTTTTCCATTTACTGTCTCGACGGTGAACGCTAAGTGTTGCGCTGTCACGAGTTCTTCACCCCAGAAACCGGTCATCGATGGGAGTTTATCAAACGTGATATTCGCAATGCTCACTCTGGTATAGAGTTTGAAAGTCGTCGTGATTTGCTCGCCAAGGTAGACACGCGCCCGGTCAACCGTCGCCCGCAGGAAGAGATTGTCGCCCAGCTGTACATCCTTGGTGTTGGATTGGGCGGCCGCAGCCGGCTGCTTTGGGTTTGCCGAGCTTTTAACGACGGTAATTTCGAGCGGCTGGGATGAGTACCGTTTGTTATCGACCTCAATTGTGGCAGCGCCAATGGTGAACTTTCCCGCCTCCCGCGGCTGCAAGGCGTACGAGTACGTGACGGACGACGAGACGGAGCCGTTGATGATCTGCATGCTCGACGACTCGTTGGGTCCGGAGATAATCATGAATTTGCTGAGGTCGGGGAGCGCCAGGTTACGTCCTCCGTTCATTCCTCCGCCATTGAGAGTGAGTTGGAGTACAAACTGCTCGCCGAGAGCGACAGTATTCCTATCCAAAGCCGCGCTGAACGACGGATCCGCCGCCTTCAATTGCCCCGGCGAGAAGACTATGCCAAGAAGGAAAGCAATCTTTACTATGTTAAACCAGGCTCGTATCACGTGCGGCTAGTACTCCTACCAATCTTTCTCGACGTTGGTCTTGACAGCAGCTTTTCGGCGAAGTTTCTTCTGGACATTCTTCTCGTCATTCTTCAACGCATCGAGAATCCGTTGTGCATCAGCCCTGGACATCTGTTTTTCCTGCTGCTGTTGCTGCCGTTGTTGGTCCTGCTTATTCTGCTGCTGCTTTTGCTGATCTTGTTGTTTCTGCTGCTGATCCTGTTTCTGCTTGTCCTTTTGATTCTTCTGCTGATTCTTGTCGTTCTTGTCCTGCTTCTGCTGCTGCTTTTGTTGCTGCTGCTGTTTCAACATTTGTTCGGCGTAAGCGAGATTGTACTTCGTTTCTTCGTCGTCCGGGTTGAGCTTCAACGACCGTTTATATTCGTCGATGCCTTCCTGGTATTCCTTCTTCTCCAACTGGGCATTGCCGATATTGTGGTGAAGCTGAGCGCTGATTTTCGGGTCTGCCGTCTTCGTTAATGCATTCTGGTAGTTCTGGGCGGCTTCATCGTACCTCTGTTGTTTATAGAGCGCGTCGCCGAGATCAAAGTATCCCTGCATGATTTGATTGTCTTTTTCCAGAGACTTCCGATACTCGGCCTCGGCATCGGCAAATTTCTGATCCTTGTAGAGGTTGTTGCCATCGCCGATATGCGATCGGACAGACTGGGCCATAAGCGCCGGTGCGATGTAGAGTATCAGGATCCCGTATCTGAAGAGTGACTTCATTGTTGCTGGCAGAGAGTATTAAGTTTTGCGTTTTACGTTCTACGTCTTACGTCTTACGTCTTACGTCTTACGTTTTACGTTTTACGTCTTTCATTTTACATTTTCCATCTTCCATTTTCCATCTTCCCTTGCTTTGTCCGTGATCCTCGACCTTAACCTTAATCTCGACCTGTTGATTGTTAATTGTTGATTGCTGATTGTCTGCTGTTGAATGTTTACTGTTTACTGCTCATTGATCACCCTGAACGGATTGATCTTGTCCAGCCAGGAAATCTTCTTATCCGACAAGAGGACTTCGATCAGCAAGAGCAGCAATCCCAATGCAACAAAGTATTGAAATTGATCTTCAAAATCAGTGAATTGCTTTGTGCCAAATTCGCTTTTTTGAAGCGCATTGACCTCTTTGTAGATCGCGTCCAATTCGTCCTGGGTGTTGCTGGCATGAAAATACTTCCCGTTCCCGAGCGCAGCAATTTTTTCGAGGGTTCCTTCGTCCAATTTCGTCAGGACGACGTTTCCCGAGCGATCCCGTTTGAAATCGACTTGGCGGCCGTTTGCATCGTAGATAGGGATGGGTGCACCCTCGGGCGAGCCCATGCCGATCGTGTAAATGAGGACTCCCTTCTTTGCGGCATCCTCCGACTGGGCGACTGCGTCTCCCTCGTTGTTCTCTCCGTCCGTAATGATGACCAGCACCTTCTTAGTCCGATCATTCCAGTTGAACGATTTCGCGGCCTGCTCAACGGCAGAACCAATCGCCGTTCCAGGCGTCGGCACGGACTCGACATCGACGGCGTCCAGAAAGATATCGGCCGCGCTATAGTCGGTCGTCAGGGGAAACTGCACATAGCTTTCTCCGGAAAAGACAATCAGCCCAATTCTGTCTCCACCGAGACGATCGATCAGGTTTCCAATTTCGTATTTTGCCTTCGCCAGCCGATTCGGCTTCACGTCTTCGGCCTTCATGGATAAGGAGACATCGAGGGCAATAAAGATGTCGACGCCCTCCTGCTTCACCTCTTCCAGCCTCATGCCGATCTGGGGATTTGCGAGAGCGATGACGACGGATGAAATCGCAGCCATCATCAAAAGCATTTTCACCCATCGTTTCGCGCCGCTGGAATCCGAGGCAATCCGGCTGAACATGGCCGCCGAGGAGAATTTCTCCCTCGCCGTTTTCCGTTTTCTCGTCACATACCAGAACAACACGGCCATCAGCGGAACGAGTCCGAGCCAGTACAAATATTCAGGATGTGCGAAGCGGATCATAGGGAGAA
>CAYLMV010000002.1:81130-85252 GCA_964384415.1 uncultured Chitinophagaceae bacterium
TACGTATGAATCAATCTCAGTTGGGTCTTTGAGTCCTTGGTTCTGAGTCCGAAGTCGAAATGATTATCTCCTAGCCCTTTTTCTGATAACTGTTTACTGCTCACTGTTCACTGACTAGGGCATTTTCCTCAGCCACGTATTCGAAATCCCGACATCAAGTACGACAAAGAAGAGCGCAAACCCGACGTACGAATAGAAAAGTTCCGTGAAGTGCCGGTACGACCGGACCTCGATTCGCGTTTTTTCGAGCTGATCAATTTCTCTGTAAATCTTCTTCAACGTCGCATTGTCCGTGGCGCGGAAGTATTTTCCGTCCGTGATCTCGGCGATTTTCGACAATGCCTTCTCGTCCAAATCCACCGGCATCATCTGATATCTCACCCCAAAAGGAGTCTGCGCAGGATACGGCGCCTCTCCGATCGTTCCGATCCCCACCGTATAGACGCGGATTCCATACGAAGCCGCAATTTGTGCTGCGGTGATCGGATCAATTTCCCCTCTGTTGTTCACGCCGTCCGTGAGCAGAATGATCACCTTGCTCTTCGCTTTGCTGTCTTTCAAACGATTCACGGCGTTCGCAAGGCCCAAGCCGATAGCCGTTCCGTCTTCGATCATCCCGGTTTTGATCGGCTTGAGGAGGTTCTTCAGCACCGCGTAATCAAGCGTGAGCGGGCATTGAGTAAAACTTTCAGATGAAAAAATAACGAGCCCGATCCTGTCGTTCTTCCTTCCATTGATAAAATCCTGCGCGACAGCCTTAGCCGCCTCAATCCTGTTCGGCTGGAAGTCTTCGGCGAGCATACTGCCGGAAATATCGAGCGCGATGACGATATCGATCCCCTCGCTGTAAACGTTCTCCCCATGGGAGGTCGACTGGGGCCGGGCAAGCGCAAGGATCAGCAAGGAGAGCGCGATCATCCGGAGAACAAACGGCACATGCCGCGCGCGTTCCTTCCGCGTCGGATCGATGTCGGCAAACGGAGCCAAACTTGAAAACCGGAGGTCGCTTTCGCGATGCCTGTTCCGGAAATAATACCATGCCGCAAGAGCGGGTATGATCAACAGAAGGAAGAGATAACTCTTGCTCGCAAAGGTGACGTCAAACATTCTCTTGCACGACCTCCTTCGGCTTCGTCCGTTCGACAATATCCAGCGCCTGAGGTACTACCGCTTCGTTCTCCGATGGAACGGGAGCATACTTGGCGAACTTTACCAGATCGGCATTGATAAAGAAGCCCTCGATAAGTTTTGTTGTTCCCGAATCCAGCTGGAACTGTTTCAACTGGTCAAACACTTCGTACGACGTCAGTTCGAGAGCCATGATTCCATACCGTCCTTCAAAATATTGGCGGACGATTTCCGTCGCTTCCGAATAGAAGAGCTTCACATCCCCCTGCTGCCAGACCCGTTTCTCCTGCAGCTCTCTCAGCTTCATCATAGCCTGGATATGCGGCGGAATCTTCGGCGCGGGGGGCTCCACGATCTCTCCCCTCTTCTTCTTCATCTTTCTATAATAGTAGTAGAGCCCGTAACAGAGCGCCGCGATGAGAAGAACTATCCCTGTGTATGTCGCAATTTCCTTCCACGTCAAAGGGACGCCGAGGGGAGGCTTGATGTCCTTGATCGCTTTGGACGTGTCGACTTGAACGGTCGAGACTGTGACCGCGTGCGCGTCCGATTCGACGAAACGCAGCGCCGTGTCGCTCGCTCCCTTGTAGCCGATGAGAATCGGAGGAATTGTGTAGGAACCGGAGTCATAGACAGAAAGCGTCAACTTGCGTCCCTCGGTGACCGTTCCATCCGCATTCCCAGAGGGAAGCGTATCCAATCGCACAATCTCGAAGTGGCCGAGCGTATCCCTGAGCTGGCTCCATATGAGATTGACGCCGGGCGGGTGCTTAACTTCCACACTAAGATTTAGCCAGTCGCCAACCGTGATGTGAGTGGAGTCGACACGCGTGGTAACCAGGACTTCCTGGCAGAAAGATGCAGGAGCCGAGACGGCAAGGAGCAAACCAACAACGGCGTGGTGTAAACGCAAATTCCTTATCTTAAACCTCATTTCTTCTTCTATCTCTTTGGCTGATCTACAACATCAATGGCACGGCGATACGCGCCGAAACTCAGAGGCGTTGTTCACGCAGCTTGAAAAACTCGACAAGCGGTTTAAGGTAGGGCAGCTGAATGGGGATGTCGATCCTGTCGACTTTCGTCGAGAGGAACAACCGCTTCAGTTTCTCTTCGTGTTGCTGCCAGTAATACCGGAATGCCTGCTGGATATGGATGCTGTTGGTGTCGACCCAGCGCTCGGCTCCCGTTTCCGCATCCTTCATTTTGATCAATCCGATTCTCGGCATCTCACGTTCACGCGGGTCCCGGAGAGTAATCGCAATAACATCGTGCTTCTTGCTGACGATCCGCAGCGCTGCGTCGTACCCCTGGTCGATGAAATCTGAGAGCACAAAAGTGATCGACCGTTTTTTGATGACAGAATTCAAGTACTGGAGCGCCCCTTTGACGTCCGTGCCGCTTCCTTCCGGCTCGAACGAGAGGAGTTCCCGCACGATGCGCAGGATGTGTGCCTTTCCTTTTTTCGGCGGGATGAACTTTTCGATCTTGTCCGTGAATAGTATCAGTCCGACCTTATCGTTGTTCCGAATGGCGGAGAATGCGAGTACCGCACAAATCTCCGTGGCAATTTCATTCTTCATCGCCAGCGCAGTGCCGAAGTTTTCGGAGCGGCTCAGATCGACAAGGAGCATCACGGTCAATTCCCGTTCCTCTTCGAAGATCTTGATGAAGGGATGGTTAAACCTCGCCGAGACGTTCCAGTCAATCGACCGGATATCGTCGCCGTACTGGTATTCCCGGACTTCCGAGAATTCCATTCCTCTCCCTTTGAAGACCGAATGGTACTCCCCGGAAAAGACATGGTTCACCAGCCCCCGTGTCTTTATTTCGACCTGCCGTACTTTTTTGAGAAGCTCTTGAGTTGTCATTTATCAGTCAACAGTGATCAGTCATCAGTAAACAGCTATCAATAAACAGACTTCCGCGCGAAGGCCAGCTTCTCACTGATTACTGTTTACTGATAACTGTTCCCTGACTACGGTACTTCGATCTTATTCAGAATCTCCTGCACCACTGCCTCGGAAGTGACTTCTTCAGCTTCTGCCTCGTACGTCACCGCTACCCTGTGGCGAAGGACGTCAAGGCTGACGGCGCGGACATCTTCGGGGATAACATAGCCTCGCCGCTTGATAAACGCGTACGCTTTGGCACCGAGGGCGAGATTGATCGTGGCGCGGGGCGATGCGCCGTAGCTGATCAGCTGGGCAAGATTGCCTAGCCCGTAATCCTTCGGCTTCCGCGTCGCAAAGACGATGTCGAGGATGTATCGCTCGATCTTTTCATCCATATAGATTTCGCTCATGACGGCGCGGGCCTTGATGATCTCTTTCGGCGTAACGACAGATTTGACCTCTCCTTCGGAGCCGTTCACGTTCTGCCGCATGATCAACAGTTCCTCTTCCTTCGAAGGATAATCGATCTTGACCTTCAGCATGAATCGATCTACCTGAGCTTCGGGCAGAGGATACGTTCCTTCCTGTTCGATCGGGTTTTGCGTCGCGAGAACGAGAAACGGCTCTTCGAGTTTGAAAGTGTCTTCGCCGATGGTCACCTGGCGTTCCTGCATCGCTTCGAGAAGCGCACTTTGCACTTTCGCCGGCGACCGGTTAATTTCGTCCGCCAGGATGAAGTTGGCAAAGATCGGACCTTTCTTCGTCTGGAATTTTGATTCCTTCTGGTTGTAAATTAATGTTCCCACGAGATCGGCGGGGAGTAAGTCGGGGGTGAATTGAATACGCTGGAACTTCGCCTGGATTGCACCTGCAAGCGTCTTCACCGCCATGGTTTTTGCCAGACCCGGCACGCCCTCGAGAAGGATATGCCCATTGGCGAGCAGGCCGATGAGGAGCCGTTCCACCATATTTTTCTGACCGACAATAACTTTCCCAACTTCTAGTGTCAGCAAATCGACGAAGGCGCTTTCGCGCTGGATTTTTTCGTTGATTGCCTTGATATCGTGCTGCATTCAACCTCCAAACATGAGTAAACAGG
>CAYLMV010000003.1:0-77875 GCA_964384415.1 uncultured Chitinophagaceae bacterium
TGGCAGAGTTGATCGGTATCGGGGCAAAACACTTCCCGGATTTGGCGCAGATGCACAACTCAAGGTGAGCTCCGGGCTATCTGTTTTTGGCGGCGCTTCGATCGCCAAGCGCACACCTACTCTGCAGGAATTGTATTGGTCGAGCGATACCGCCCTCGCTCCCACCCCTCGATTATGGCTGAAGGATGAACAGCATACGCTCGTTGAATTCGGAACCCGCATTTCCATCGACGATTTTCTCTACGCGACGATCTCTCTGACACACCGAATCATAAAGAACCCGATTCTCGTGGACACCCTCCTTGCACCCGGAGGATCGCCCGCTACCTACACGCTCGTTTTTCAACAGCCGCTCAGTCAGACCTATGATGGCATCAACGCCTCGGTGAAAATGGACTATGACCACTTCGTGATTGAGGGGAATGCGACATACATGAAGCAGCCGAGTGATATCCGCGAAGGCCAGAAGCTCACACTGTATCCTGCATTGTATCTCGATGGATCGGTTTACTACAAAAACGTTCTCGCCAACGGAAAACTGGAACTGAAAATAGGATTCCGAGGAAGGTATGTTTCCGAACAGACCGGAGAGGGACCGCTCGACGAATCGGGCTTTTTTGTCCCCTATACCCTGCTCAATTCTTTCGGGCCCAGCGGAACTGCCGACTTTTTTCTTATCGGCAAACTGGGTAACGCGTACCTGCACTTGATCTGGGAGAATCTGTCAGGGAATCAGTACCTGCTGACTCCATTCTATCCTATGTACGATCGGAACATCCGTTTCGGCGTTTCGTGGGAGTTTTGGAACTAACCTGCTCGATCTCTGACCACTCAATGAACGTGAAGAAGATCATAACGGTATTTGGCAGTTCACGGCCGATAGAGGGGGATTCCTTCTACGAAGAGGCCAGGGCTTTAGGATCTTCATTGGGTGCTGCCGGCTTTGTGGTTTGCAACGGCGGTTACGGCGGAACGATGGAAGCATCGTCACGCGGCGCCAAAGAAGCCGGCGGGAAAACCATCGGAGTGGTCAGCAAGTTTTTCGGACGGGAGGCCAATAGGTGGATCGATAAGAAAGTCGAAGTCAGCTCGCTTGTCGACAGGTTGATGGAATTGGTTTCTCTCGCCGACGGCTACGTCATTTTGAAAGGGGGAACCGGAACTCTCCTTGAGCTCGCAAGCGTCTGGGAGTTCATGAACAAGAGCGTCATCGAAGCGAAACCAATTGTGATACTCGGCCCCTCATGGAATGGAGTCATTGAGACGCTCAATGAGGAGCTGGTATTTGAGGGGAAGGAAGCGTGCACGAAGTATATTACGGTCGCTGCCTCACCTGCAGAAGCGGTCGAGGCGCTCACAAAACGATTGATGTAATAAGCAAGTTACGGCAAACACCGCCAGGCTGCAAAGGACGCCAAGAGAATATTTTTACCTTTGCGCTCTTCGCGTCTTGGCGGTTCATCTCCTCTTCGGTCAGAGCTAGTCACGCCTGCTTGAGCTCTTTCGGCACAATGTTCAACAACACCTTCTTCTCCAGCCTCAGAATTGTCAACCCCGTTGTTTTGCCGATGAGTTCACTCGTCAACATGCGGTGCAAATCGTCGATGCTCTCGATACGGGAGCCATTCATCTCCACGACCACGTCGCCCACCAGCAGCCCGGCTTCGTGAGCCGACCCTCCCCTTTCGACACTCGCCACCATCACCCCCCGAGATCCCTGCAAACCGTGGGCCCGGATTGCAGCGCGCGAAATATCCAGCACCTGCCCGCCGATACCGAGATAGGACCTGGTTACTTTGCCGTACCTCATCAATTGCGCTGCAATATTTTTTGCTGTGTTGATGGGGATTGAAAAGCAAATTCCCTGAGCCCACGGGATCAATGCTGTGTTGATGCCGATGACCTCGGAGCGCGAGCTGACGAGGGGGCCGCCGGAATTACCAGGATTCAGGGCTGCGTCCGTTTGAATAACATTATCGATCAACCTTCCGCCGCCCGCTCTGAGCGAGCGGCCAAGCGCGCTGACAACTCCTGCCGTAACCGTTGCCTGGAAGCCAAACGGATTTCCCAGAGCAATGACAAGCTGCCCGATGCGGATTGCCTGGGAATCGCCGAGCTTCGCCGCGGGCAAGTCCTGTCCATCAACACGAACGACGGCGAGATCAGTAAACGGATCATCGCCGATCAATGCCGCTTTCAATTCCCTCCCGTCGGCGAGAATAACGGTGATGGAAGCCGCTCCGTGAATCACATGGCTGTTCGTGAGGATGAATCCGTCTGGGGTGAAAATCACTCCGGAGCCGCTTCCTGAAACCGGCCCCGACTCTTCGTTCTCGTTTCGCTTTCGGGCGCCCCTGCGCATCATCGAGTGGTGCGTCACGTCTATTTTCACCACTGCAGGAGATACGTTTTCCACTACGCTGGTGACCGCAGCGGAGTACGCATCGAGCAGCCCAAGGTCCTCATTCTCAGGCGTCCTTTGCCTAGAGGAACCGGATGTGACTGAGTTCATTGTCGACATCGGAATTATCTGCACCATAGCTCTCTCCCTCAGATATCTTTTTCTTCGGTTTGTTCCAAACTCTGGTTTTTGCTCTTCTTTGCCAGTTCGAACGATCGCCGCAAGAATGCGATCGCTTCGGCAATGCTCCCCTCATCCTCGATCGCAAAACTTATCCAGCCGCTCTTCGGAAGTATATGGTGGGGCATGACCTTTTGAGCTTCCACCAGTTCGTTCCGGATTTTCATCGGAAACGGAATATCGACAAGGGAGTCGCCGTGAAGATGACCCAGCTCGCGCCTCCCTTGTCGAAATTCGATTCCGCCAAAACGGTGCGGTTCAACTGTCACCCCTTCCCACTCCATCACTGCCCGCCGTACCTTCTCCATGGCTCCTGCCGCTCTCGTCATCGTACACCCTTATGCTGCCGGTTGGTCTTTCTTGTCATGCATATCATCATGGGACCAGCCGCATCGCCGGCGCCATTCTTCTTTGAACTTATCCCGTTCCTCCGGGCTCATCGCCGAGAGCTTCTCTTCAAAGCGATGTTTCCAGCGATCGCGATGCCACCCGCCCGCGTGTCTCCACGGTCCCCAGCCGCGCAGCAGGATGTGAGATAACAGAAGCAATCCCAACGCCTGCCAGAAAGTGAGCGCCGGTCCGTGAAAGATATCCGGAATCAGCGCATTCCAGAGCGCCATGACAACCACTCCGAATACCAACAATCCAACCACCAACATCGCCGCGAATTTCGCAGCCCTCAATAACCACCATGATCTCATGATATTTGATCCTCCTATAAATTTTCCATTTCGTCGTACAATTCCTGCAGTTGTTCGCGCAGGAAAAGCACAGCATATCGTTTTCGCGACAGCAACGTGTTAATCGGTTCGCCGGTCAGTTCAGCTATTTCCTTAAAGCTCCGCCCTTCCAGCTCGTGCATGACAAAAACGTCTCGTTGTTCATCGGGAAGTTCTTCAAGGGCATCCGACAACTCCGTCCAGACAAGAGACCGGGCATAGACGCGGTCCGGGTTTTGTCTCGGGTCGAAAAGAATCTCCTCCAGGTTGAGAGGCGAATCCATATCGCCCGGATCAGAAGGAAGGGATTCCGGCTTACGTTTCCGGTACCAATCGATGATCTTGTTGCGCGCGACCGTAAACAGCCATGCGGTCAGCTTTTCGATCGGTTCGGTAACGCTGTAGCTCGTCGCCAATTGATAGAAAACATCCTGCAGAATGTCTTCTGCGTCGGACTGATTGCGCACGCGCTTGCGGATAAAATCAAGCAGGCGCTTGCGCTCCGAACGCATCGTCCGGTCAAGTTCGACTGCATTTTCCTTTGTGATCGTCAGAGCTTCCAACAACGTTTGTCCTTGTTTAATACCATAGACGTAGAACAAATGAAATTATTGTATTGTTCACTTCAGGCGAACGGCGAAAAGCGATGGTCTCGGGGAAGGGGACGAAGCGGTACTTTTGGGGTTATTTCAGCGGAATATCGCCGATTCCCTTTTGCTGCATCAGCGATTCTATTTCTTCAATTTCTCTCGGGGCTTCTGCCGTGAGGATTGAATGCCCGCCGGCCGTGATGAGAATATCATCCTCGATCCGGACACCGATATTGAAGAATTTCGGATCGACCCCTTCTGAGTTTTCCGGAATGTAGATGCCGGGTTCAACGGTGTAGATCATGCCAGGTTCCATCGTCGGTGAATTAACATCGTGGACGTCAAGTCCTACGGCATGTCCGAGTCCGTGAGGATAAAATCTCCGCAAATCTTTTCGCTCTTTTGACTTGATGATCCCGAGCCCATAGAGTCCATCCTCTAAAATGGAATCGGCCGCTGCGCTGATGTCTCGCCACACCGCCCCGGGTTTCATGAGACCGATCGCTTCGTTTTGCGCGTTGAGCACCACCTGATAAACTTTCCGCTGAGCGTCGCTGAATTTACCGTTCGCGGGATACGTTCGGGTCAGGTCGCTTGCATAATAGTGGTATTCTGCTCCACAGTCTGCCAGCACGATGTCTCCATCGGCGATGTTCCGGCGGTTCGATTCATAGTGAAGAACGATGGAGTTCTCCGCCGAACCGACGATGCACGGATAAGCATTGAATTCGGATCCCATCCTTCGAAAAACATACTCATACACTGCCTGCAGCTCGTATTCGCTCATGGCTGGATTGCAGGACATCATTGCCTGTCGATGAGCAATCGCGCTGATATGAGCGGCCCTGGTGATTAGGGCAATTTCAGATGAGTCCTTGATCATTCGATATTTTCTGATGATCGGACCGGGATCGCTGGGCTCGAGCGGCGGAGTTCTTAGCTTCATCCGACCGATCGCTTCCCGCAGCGGCATCAGAATGTCAGCGTCTCTTTCATTTTTCTCCGGAAGGGAGGCAACGAAGATGTGAGGATTCGCAGTATCCGGAACAAGCATCGGAAAGAACCTGCCGAATTTGTCGTTCGTCATCGCCGCCTGGACGCCAATAAGCTGGACGGCTCCTTCTGGGCCGAATCGGCGTCCGGTCCATTGCTCGATCCTCCTGTCTCGCGGTTGAACAAAGAGTATTTCATGAACGGTATCTGATCTGGTGGAATCGAGATAATCCGGAATCAGGATCCCTTTTCCGCTCAAAGCAAGAACGGCGTTCGGCTCGGTGAAGCCGGTCAAATAATAAAAATTGTCGTCCTGGCGGTAGGAATAATCCCCGTCGCCGTTGCGATTCTTTTCGGAGGCGGAGAAGAGAAACACGGCAGCATCCCCGCCCAGTTCCTTCACTAACCTCTCCCTCCTCTGCTTGTAGACAGACGCCGGGATTTGGTCCTTGTCGTAAACCAGGTATTTCAAGTCCTGCGGAAGCGCCTGAACGGCACATACAAAAGAGATGACCGCCACAAGAAGGATTGATCTCAACTTCATCGAAAGGTTGGTATTCAAGAGCTTGATCTTCTTCCCTTTGGCTTCCGTTGTGCCGTCCGTTTAGAGGTATTAGTGATGAGATCGTACGAATGATCGATCATAGCGTAGATCTCGCGAGGAGGAATCGTGCCGTCCAGTGTTATGGTGTTCCAATGTGTCTTATTCATGTGATACCCGGGAACGACGGCAGCGTATTTTTCCCGAAGTTCGATCGCCCGCTCCGGTTCACATTTCAAGTTAATGGAAAGAGGGTGCGAGTCTGTACGTATCAGAATGAAGATCTTCCCCTTCGCCTTGAACACCAACACAGTCTCGTCGAACGGAAACTCTTCGCTGATCTTCCCCTCTTTACTTAAGCAATACGAGCGGAGCGATTCCAGGTCGATCTTCATCGAAAAGCTTTCCGGATCGTAGTGAAGACCATTGTTGGCCGGGTAACGACGAGGAAATAGAGATACCCCGCCTCGAGTGAACGAGCAGAGACAGAGTTCATTATTGAGAGTGGGTCACAACTGAGGTGCGAACGATACACCGAATGCCGCCGACGTCACATATTTGAGCGACGTTGAATATTGGTTCAACAAGTTCGGAAATCCGTACATGTACCGTGCTTCGATAAATCCGCTGAACGATCTGCTTACTCCGACCTCCAACCCCGCGCGAGCGGATGGGGCCAGCGTTGCTCCAAATCCCTGATCCATTCGCCACGTGATTGCCTGTATCCCTGCAGCGACGTACGGCCGGACCTTCCCATCCGAAAAATAGAAGAGTCCTTCGGTTCCAACATATGCAAGCGCGAAATTGAGATCGAATCGCGGTTGAGAGAATTGACTTTCGGCGTAGAGATTAGATTGACTGTAGTAACCCTGATTAACGGAAGAAAAATCTGATGGAGCCGCTGCCGAGTTGTACAGAACAACCCCAGCGTTTAACTCAATCCGGAATGGGGAAACTTTGGCGAGGAGCGCGCGAAGGTCTATGTCGTATCCCTGGCGAGTGACATTGTCTATCGAGAAACCGGATACGCCGGTTGTGAGGCCGAATTCCGGCCGATCGTAGGAACCCCTGTCGCTCGTAGACATTTCAGAGCGGACCTGGTCATCGGCGATCGGGTGAGAGGATTGTGAAAACGCAAAAGAATTCAGAATCAAAACAGACGCACAAATCAATCGCTTCATAAGACAGCCCTCCAGGGATAGTCGCTTATGCAAAGATACACACCGGGAGACTCCATGTCAAGTGCCCCTCCCGGAGGGCCGCCATCACTCTTTGCCACGGCATCACGCGCATCTTTAGAATCGCATCAGGCAAAGAAGTGAAGGCATCCATTACGCCCCTTTACAGCACATCGCCGCGGAGTTCTCGAATCCTTTTCCGCGCCTCCTCGAGGAGGAGCGAGTTGGGATAAGACATGAGGAGATCCTCATAAGCGTGGATCGCCTTTTCCTTATCCTTCAAACCATTCTGGTACAGATCCGCGATGCCGAATTCTGCCTTGTCCCGCAGTATGCTCTTGGGATATTCAACGATTACTTTCTGATACGATGCGAGTGCATCCGAGTATTGTTTGATGACGATGGAGAGTTCCGCTTTTTTCATGAGAGCATCGTCGGCAAGAGGCGCATCCGTATTGTTCTCAACAATGGAGGTCAAAAGAGGGATCGCCTCCGAAAGCCTGTTTTCTCTTTGGAGAAGCTCTGCGTGCGCATAGTCTCTCAGCGCGTCGGCAAATCCAGACTGATTTTCTTTTATGAAATGGAGCAGGAGAAGGGCGTCGTTCGTTTGATCATCCGAGAGGGTCTGTGCGATCTGCATGAGCAATGACGATGCAGTGTCAAACTCGCCCCGGAAATAGTGTATCTCCGCGATTCGATACTGGGCCTCCGTTTTCTCACCGGCCGGCGCAATCGGAGAAGAAATGATGCCGGTGTATCGTTCGACGGCTTTGTCCAGCGATCCCTTCGCGACATTTATTTCGGCCGCCGTTCCAAGGAGTTTCGGCTTTAATAATCGAGCCGTCGGGAGCGCGATGACTGAATCGATGATCCGCTCCGCCCCGTTCAGGTCCGAGAACCGCCTGTAGTATAGCAGGGCGGCCTGGTACAAAGCGTTTACACTTATTTCAGAGTTTGGATACTCCTGGGCCAGTGCAAGAAACAGTCCCAGCGCGCCCCGGTAGCCGGCTTGCGTTTCTGAAGGGAAGAGACCTGAGGCCGAACGGGTAGTATCGGAGGAATCAACCGCGGCACTCAATTTTTCTATCGCTTGCGCGTAGCCGAATTTTGCCTCCGGGAGCTGAGGCATGCGCGGATACTTTTCAATGGAAAATTGGAACGCCTCCGCGGCTACGCGGTAGGCCTTCTCATTGTACGCTCGTTCGGCGAATGAAAGCATCTCCACGCCATTGGAATTGACTGCTGCGTCGATCTCTTTTGCGATGTGAAGCGCCCGATCGAAGTCCTTCGCCTCCAAGGTAAGCCAGAGGAGCAGTCTGCGGTAAACGATCTGGTGATCATCCCTCTCAACAGCAGCTTCAACGACATTGGTCGCGGCTGACAGGCCTTCTTTCTTAGAGGTAATTCCGGCAAGTCTGGATTCAATGAACTCAAGCTGGCGCTCGTCCATCGAGAGGATGGCCATGTATTCGCGAGTCGCATCATCGTATTTCAAGAGCAGCGAGTAGAGCGCCGCCAGCTCGCCGGAAAAGAGAGTCGGGGTCCCGATTGCCCTTCTTCCCTGGAGATAGGTTGCGATCGATTTTTCGAAGAGCCTGTTTTCGGACTGAGCCGCCGCAACGATGGTATAGACCCCGATGTTTCGCGGCATCAGCGCAAGCGTACTTTGCCACACAGAATCTGCGCGCTTCTCATCCCCCGCCTTGTAATAGATCGACCCAAGCGATACCAGCACGCCGAAATCGGCCGGCTGCAGCTTCAGACGTCTGAGGCTGAGTGAAATCGCACCGTCGTAATTCTTCACTTGCTCGTAACACCTGCGCAGTCCGTCGAAGTAGGAATAATTCAACGAGTCGCTGCGCGCCAGATCCTCATACAGCCGGCTCGCCCGTTCGTAGTCGCCCTCCTGCTCGAAGCTTTGAGCCAGTCGAAATTTGTTCTGTGCATCCTGAGCGTGAACAAACGACGGGGCGCATGCAGCGACGGCCAGCAGAACAAAAAGAAGATTTCGTTTTACGAACATAATGCCCGCAAAAGCAGCAATTTTAGAAAATCGAACCAATCTCACAAATTAGGAAATTTTCCGAAGCGGCGCGCCGAATTCAATGTGTTCACCATCAGCATTGCGATTGTCATGGGGCCGACGCCTCCGGGAACGGGAGTAATCGCGCCGGCAACTTCCTTCACGGAATCAAAATTGACATCGCCTACGACACGGTAGCCGGATTTCTTGGAACTGTCCGGGACGCGATTGATCCCGACGTCGATAACGACTGCTCCAGGCTTGACCATCGACGCGTCGACGGCTCCGGCCTTTCCGATTGCAACTATCAAGATGTCCGCTTGCCGGGCATACGCTCCGAGATCGGGCGCCGCCGTGTGGGCAACCGTCACAATGGCATTACACCAGTCTCTCTTTTGGAGAAGGATATTCGCGATCGGCTTTCCAACGATGTTGCTTCGTCCCAGAACAACGACGTGCTTTCCGGACGGATTGATTTCGCTCCGGCGGAGCAGTTCCCAGATACCGGCGGGGGTACATGGAAGAAGCGTATCGACACCGATGAGCATCCTCCCGAGCGTAATCGGGTGAAACCCGTCGACATCTTTATCGGGGGAAATCGACTCGATCACTTTCAATTCATTGATGTGTTTCGGGAGAGGAAGCTGAACAAGGATGCCGTGGATGTCGGGATCCCGATTGAAGGCATGGATCATTGCGAGAAGTTCCGCTTCCGATATCGAAGCAGGGACCTGCTCCGTGATGGAGTAAAACCCCAGCTCTTCGCATGCTTTGCCCTTGCTCTTAACGTACGATAACGATGCCGGGTTCTCGCCGACAAGGATGAACGCCAGACCGGGTACAATCTCCTTCTCAGCTTTCAAGCGCTGAGCCGACTCTGCTACTTCGCGTCGAATTCCATCGGCAATTTTCTTGCCGTCGATAATGATTGCAGACATGCGATTATCCAGGGTTTGATGTGATGGCCCGAATGAGAAGAGCGAGAATCAGACTCCTCTCGCCCTTTCGTGTATCCATACCGATTGTCAACTAACGGAAATCTTCAAAACTTCGGGAAAATAATATGCTCTATCGAGAGAGCTTTCCCTGTCTCTGCCTCTATCCCTATAGCCACTGCGCACAGATGCACGTCGTTGGTTGCGGTTTCGTACTTGTGCGGGGTCTGTTTCAGAAAACGCTGAACCGCCTGCTCTTTCTTCATTCCGATGACCGAATCGTACGGCCCGGACATTCCCACGTCGGTCACGAACGCGGTACTTCGCGGAAGAATTCGTGCATCTGCCGTCGGCGTGTGGGTATGAGTCCCGAGCAGGGCGCTGACGCGTCCGTCAACATACCAGCCCATCGCCATTTTCTCGGCAGTTGCCTCGGCGTGAAAATCGATGACAGAGATTTTCGTCTGCTCGTTGATCTTTGCCAGCGCCCAATCAACCGCCTTAAAAGGATCGTCGAGGGGCTGCATGAATGTTCTTCCCTGCACGTTGATCACCCCTATCTTCGTCTTATCCTCCAGCTCAAATATTACAAAGCCGTTTCCCCCGTTTTCCCGAGGATAATTGATGGGCCGCAGAATGTTTCTGTTGCCGCCCAACACTTTTCGCGAGTCCCATCGATCCCACACATGGTTGCCGGACGTGATCACGTGAACGCCGAGATCGAATACCTTCTTCGCGTCCTCCTCCGACAATCCCTTTCCGTCGGTGAGGTTCTCTCCGTTGGCTATACAAAAGTCGATCCGGTGCTTCTCCAACAGACCCTTGAGGATCGTTGAAGTCATCGCCAGGCCCGGCTGGCCGACAATATCGCCGACAAAAAGAACGTTGATAGTCTTGCTCACAATGATAGAGACCTGCAATGATGGAATGAAGGAATGACTGCTTGGAATATACGAAGAATTTCGAGGGGAACAAAAACGAACGGAAGCGGGAGCGGGTGGGCATTTTCAAAAAAAGTCATTGCGAGGAGCCCACTATCGGAGGTGGGAGTCGTTGTTCAGCGCGGATGCCCGCTGGAAGCATGCGGGCATGGCAATCCCGAAGAGCGTCGCACGCGTACAACAAAAAAGGGCAGGATGTGATCCTGCCCTTCATGAAACCGAGCAACTTCTTAAACAGCTGGTTGGAAATTCGCCACTTCTTCTACAATCGTCTCGACGATCTCACTCTCTTTGACGCGCTTCACCATGACTCCCTTGCGATAGAGAATGGCAACTCCTTTGCCTGCTGCAATGCCTATGTCTGCTTCGCTGGCTTCTCCCGGACCGTTCACGACACAGCCGAGGACCGCTATTTTAACGGGCTTCTTCACTCCCTGCAGCCGTTCTTCCAGTTGCGCCATGATGCTGAAGAGATCAACTTCGATCCGGCCGCATGTCGGGCAAGCGATAAGCTCGATGTTCCGGGATGCCAGGCCGAGCGAACGGAGAATTTCCTTTCCCACTTCCACTTCTTTCACCGGTTCATCGGTAAGCGATACGCGGATCGTATCGCCGATTCCTTCCGAGAGGAGCGTTCCGATTCCAACGGCGGACTTAATCGTGCCGATCCGGGTGAGACCGGCCTCGGTCACTCCAAGATGGAGTGGAATGTCCGTCCGTTGTGACACCAATCGATAGGCCTCAATCATCAATCGCACGTCGGTGGACTTCACAGAAATAATCACATCGCGAAAATTGAACTCGTCGCAAATCGCGACATGCCTCATCGCGCTTTCGTAGAGGGCTTCGGCTGTCGGATACCCGTGCTTCTCCAGGATATCTTCTTCAAGAGAACCGGAATTGACGCCGATGCGGATCGGGATACCCTTGTCCTTCGCAGCCGTCAACACTTCCCGGATCCGTTCTTTCGAACCGATGTTGCCCGGGTTAATGCGGACTTTCGCAACGCCCGCCTGAATCGCTTTCAGCGCAAAGACATGATTGAAGTGGATGTCTGCAACGATCGGCACCGGCGATTCACGCACGATCGCTGCCATCGCTTCGGCCGCCTCTTTGTCGTTCACGGTCACGCGGACAATGTCGCATCCTTCGTCCGCCGCCGCTTTGATTTGAGCAACCGTTCCGGCCACGTCATCCGTCTTTGTCTTCGTCATCGTCTGGACGGAAATAGGAGCGCCTCCTCCCACTTTTACCCCGCCGATATTCACCTGGCGCGTTTTTCTCCTCACCCCGACTTTGTAATGTGCGTGGGGAGTCTCCTGCATCGCGGGTTGTTCAAGAATCGGCAACATTGTTCCCATTCGTCTCCCGAAAATTAATTCAGTTTCTTGCTCGCTTCAAACAGCATCTTCTTCTCTTCGTCGCTCAAACTCTGATATCCGGCTTTGCTGATTTTATCGAGGATTTCATCGATCCGCTGCTGAGTCACCTGTCCCTCTTCTTTCTGCTTGTATTCGTTGATATCGTACACCTTGGCCTCGGAAACGTTTTCGTATCGCGTCGGTGGACGAGGGGGCGTGTTCCATCCGCTGAACAGGCTTGACGAAGCGCGCGGGCTCTGCAATGCGGAGAAACGGTAGCCGTCGGCGAGGAGGTAAATGAGGCCGACAACGGCCCCGCCGATGTGTGCAAAATGGGCGATCCCATCCGTGCTGCTGACGGAGACAAATTCGATCACCATGTACAGGACGACGAAATACTTCGCTTTGAGGGGAACGAAGAAGTAGACGAAGATCAAGCGGTCGGGGAACATCAAGCCGAACGCAAGAAGCACTCCATAGATGGCTCCGGACGCGCCGATGGTCGGCCCGATGGTGGTGAAAAGGGGCGCGATCAGGATATTCGACAACCCGGCACCGATTCCGCAGATGAGGTAATAGATAAAAAATTTCCGTGAGCCCCAGGTATTTTCCAATTCCATCCCAAACATCCAGAGCGCCAGCATGTTGAAGAAGAGATGGCTGAGGCCTGCGTGCATGAACAAATAGGTGAAGAGCTGCCAGATTTCAAACCCCTGGCCGAGAGGCATCAGAGCGAACCATTCATTGAAGACCATATAGAGCGAATAGTCGCCGATGTGGAAGTTCCCGAGAAACATGATCCCCAGGAAGACGCCGATGTTGGAGATGAGCAGCGCTTTGATAACGGGGGGGAAGAAGCTAAACCCGCCGAAAAAGCTGGGACGGTAATAGTTGCCGTATTGATTGCGATTGGATGCCATTTGTGCTTTTCTTCTCTCTCTTTACAATATAAACGACCGATGACTGAGAGGCAAATATGAACCTCAGGGTGATGCGATCACTCTTCCGAGGTTTTCAGCAGAACCTTCCGAAGGTTTTCTCTTGAGGAGGATCGATTGGATCCCAGGCAAACCTTCGGAAGGTTTCGGCCATTTGCTCACCGATTCTCTATTTCCGGTCCGTCAGGGCTGCTACTCCGGGAAGAACTTTCCCTTCAAGGAATTCAAGCGACGCTCCGCCGCCGGTGGAAACGTGAGTGACTGACTTCGCCATGCCCGCCTGCGTAATCGCTGCTGCTGAATCTCCCCCTCCAACAATGGTCGTCGTCCCTCGCTTCGTTGCTTCTACCAACGCGCCGCCGATGGCGTTCGTTCCAACGGCAAAATTCGGAAATTCAAAAACGCCCATGGGACCGTTCCAAACAACGGTTTTTGATTTCTTTATTTCTGCTGAGAATAGCTCAATCGTCGCCGGCCCGATGTCGAGAGCCTGCCAATCGGCCGGTATCTTGTCTTTTGCAACAACCTTCCGCTCGGCATCGTTCTTGAATTCTTTCGCAACGACGCAATCGACCGGCAGCAGTAGTTTCACGGTCCTATTTTTCATGCCGTGGAGGATCTGACCCGCAAGCTCAACCTTGTCGGCTTCGAGCAGCGATTTCCCGATCTCTAATCCCTGCGCTTTGAAAAATGTGTACGCCATGCCTCCGCCGATCATCAGGGTATCAACTTTCGACAAGAGGTTCTGGATGACGTCGATCTTGCCGGATATTTTGGCGCCTCCGAGAATCGCGGCAAACGGACGGACCGGGTTTTCAACCGCGGCTCCGAGGTAGTCAAGCTCCTTCTGCATCAGCAATCCTGCAACCGACACGGAAACGAATTTGGTGATTCCCTCGGTCGACGCGTGTGCACGGTGGGCGCTGCCAAACGCATCGTTCACGTACACATCTCCGAGCTTCGCAAGCGATTTCGCAAACGCAGGGTCGTTCGCCTCCTCTTCGTTATGATACCGCAAATTCTCAAGCAGAAGGCATTCGCCGTCTTTGAGTTTTGCAGAGGCAGATTCTGCCGGTTCTCCGATGCAGTCTGAGGCAAAAAATACTTTCTGACCCAGGAGATGTTCCAGGCGGGCTGCCACGGGCTTAAGACTGAACTCCGGTTTGGGTTTTCCTTTCGGACGGCCGAGATGGCTCATCAAGATCGCCTTCCCGCCGGCGGAAAGTATCTTCTTGATCGTTGGGAGCGATTCAACGATGCGTGTGTCATCGGTGATATTCTGCTTCTCGTCGAGCGGGACGTTGAAGTCGACGCGAACGAGCACTTTTTTCCCTTTTACGTCGATGTCGTTGATGGTCAGCTTTTTCATGGTAGTTGTCGTCTGGTTGTGGTTTGAAGTAGAGAGAACTTCCTTCGGTAGGAGAGTTCACATCGTGTTGGAAAGCGCCGGAGAAACAAAAGGGCTGAACTCGCGCCACGAGATTCAGCCCTTGTTCAATGATCGGACAGTACGTTATTTCGCAATCCCTGCCATTTTCTTCAACAGGTCGACAACGCGGGTTGAATAGCCCCATTCGTTATCGTACCAGGAAACGACTTTGAAGAACCTCTTCTCGCCCTTCAGGTTATTCTGTACAGTTGCAAGAGAATCGTAGATCGAAGACCGGTCGTCATGAATAAAATCGGTCGACACGACTTCCTCGTTGCAGTATCCCAGGATACCCTTCAAGTACGATTCAGATGCCTTCTTCATCAAGGAATCAATTTCCTCGATCGAAGTGTCACGCGTTGAACGGAACGTGAGGTCGATGACCGAAACATCCGCTGTAGGAATGCGGAACGACATGCCGGTGAGTTTTCCTTTCGTCGCGGGGAGCACTTCTCCGACAGCTTTGGCCGCGCCGGTCGTTGAAGGAATGATATTGATCGCCGCAGCTCTTCCGCCTCTCCAGTCCTTTTTCGATGGACCGTCGACGGTCTTCTGCGTTGCCGTATACGAATGGATCGTCGTCATCAGGCCAGTCTCGATCCCGATGCCTTCCTTCAGCAAAACGTGAACAACGGGGGCAAGGCAATTTGTCGTGCAGGAGGCGTTGGAAACGATGGTGTGCTTCGCGGCGTCGTACTCGTTGTCGTTCACACCCATCACGAGCGTTTTTACATCTCCCTTTGCCGGGGCTGAAATAAGGACCTTCTTCGCGCCGCCGGTGATATGACCTTTTGCTTTTTCAGAATCCGTAAACAGCCCGGTCGATTCAATGACGATCTCAACCCCGAGATCCTTCCACGGTAGTTGTGAAGGGTCCTTTTGAGCAAGAACGCATTTGATCTTGTGGCCGTTGACCACGAGAACGTCGTCCGCTTCCTGAGAGGCGCTGCTCTTTTCGCTTCCGAGCGATCCTCTGAAATGTCCGTGGACCGAGTCGTACTTCAGCTGATAGGCAAAATATTTTGCATCGGTTGTAACGTCAACGACAGCAACGACGTCTATCTCTTTACCGAGAAGCCCTTTATCCGCGATGACGTTGATAATCTGTCTTCCAATTCTTCCGAAACCATTAATTCCTACTTTCACTGCCATTAGAACCTCCAAAAGGAAAAAATTCTCATCAGTGTGAATCCGCGAGCAAGCCGCAGTTCTTGGTACAGCAAAAATTTACCAAGAAATCGACGCAAAGTCAAATTGTGCAGACAGGCCGGAAACCTTCCGAAGGTTCCATTACCCGGTGACTTGAATGATTTGTGATTGTATCTCTGCGAGAGGGCAAACCTTCGGAAGGTTCGTATTCCAGGCATAAATGCCAATCAGCAAAAAGATTGATCGCAGCGGGTTAAGGGACGAAGAGGAAGGCTTGTTCGAAAGGAAAAGCGGCCGCCGTTGTTCAGCAGACGGCCGCTGTTTACACATCACATATAACTGTTCAACGCTTTCATATAATTGGCCCGCTCCAGCGCAGACGGATTGGCAACAGACTTGTGACTCATGCTGCCGCGCATCTGATCGAGCGACTCATATTCCCGCTCAATCATCCATTTCTGAGCGCCGTTAATGATCTCTGCGATGCGTTTCGCTCCATTGCGAAGGAGTGAAGAACAGACCATCGTGACGTTGGCTCCTGCCATCGTCAATTTGATGACATCCTCTCCGGTGTGCACGCCTGTTGTAGCGGCCAAGTCTGCCTTTACTTTCTTATAAAGGATTGCGATCCACCGTAATGGCAGTCGCGTCGCTTCCGAACTGCTCAGCACCACGCTGGGCTCGATCTCGAGCTCGTCCAGATTAACATCCGGCTGGTAAAATCGGTTGAAGAGGACCAATCCGTTCGCGCCCGCTTCATCCAGGCGTTTTGCCATATTCGCCATCGAGCTGAAGAACGGCGAAAGCTTGACGGCAACCGGGATCGTCACCATCGCTTTGACTGCCTGCAGAATTTCAAGGTAAAGCCGCTCAACATCGGCGGCGGAAGTATTGGGGTCGGTGGAGATGTGGTAGATGTTCAATTCCAGAGCATCCGCGCCAGCGTCCTGAATTTTTTTTGCGTACTCCACCCAACCTCCGACGGTGGATCCATTCAAGCTCGCGATAACCGGGATATCGACTGCCTTTTTTGTGTCCTGGATATGGCGCAAATATTCTTCGGGCCCGATGAAGTAATCTTCCTTCTTCGGAAAATAGGAGATCGCCTCTGCATAACTCTCAGTTCCGTAGGAGAGGAAATGATCGAGCTCGTTCATTTCATGCCGGATTTGCTCTTCGAAAAGCGAGTAGAGAACAACCGCCGGAGCGCCGTAGTCTTCCATTGCCTTAATGCCCGAGACCGTTCTGGACATCGGAGAGGCAGACGGTACGACCGGATTTTTCAATTTGAAGCCGAGATACGTCGTGGAGAGATCCATTGATTCCTCGTCCTGAGTAATACTTTACGATGGTGAGTAAAACGGCGAGGCCGTTTGTCGGCCCCGCCGCTAGATTATTTTTATTTGTGCTGTTCGCTGGTCGCGCCGTCAAACTTCAACGATGCAAGCTGCTCATAATAGTGCCACCGAGACGTTACGTCCTCCTGGGCAAGCTTCATCAGCCGCTTGGCTTCCTCCGGAGCGCTCTTCGTGAGCATCTTGTAACGGATCTCCTTGTAGGCATACTCTTCGAACCGCAGTTTCGGGCTCTTCGAGTCGAGCTTGAACGGATTCTGACCCTGCTTCGCAAGCTCAGGATTGTACCGGAACAACGGCCAATGCGCAGAATCGACAGCGGCTTTCTGACTATCCAGCCCGAACTTCATATTGATGCCGTGGGCGATGCAATGAGCGTAGGCGATGATCAATGAGGGCCCATCGTATGCTTCGGCTTCCAAAAATGCCTTTACTGTATGGAGGTCGTTTGCTCCCATGGCAATCTGCGCAACGTAGACGTTGCCGTAGGTCATCGCAATCAATCCAAGGTCTTTCTTCTTAAGAGGCTTGCCGCCTGCCGCAAATTTCGCTACGGCTCCACGCGGCGTCGACTTGGACATCTGTCCGCCCGTATTCGAATAGACTTCGGTGTCGAGAACTAGAATATTGACGTTCCGCCCCGAGGCGATAACGTGGTCCAATCCTCCGTACCCGATATCATAGGCCCATCCATCGCCACCCATAATCCACACGCTTTTCTTCACAAGAAAATCGGCTATGGAAAGGAGCTGTTGGGCATCCGTCGACTTGTCCCCTTTCAGTTTTCCTTTCAGGATCGCGATCCGTTCCCGCTGTTCGTAGATCTTCGCCTCGTCCGATTGATCGGCATTCAGAATTGCATTCGTCAACTCCTCGCCGAGAGTCGGCGAAAGTTTCTTGAGAAGTTCAGAGGCAAATTCCTTCTGCTTGTCGATCGAGAGACGGTATCCGAGGCCGAACTCCGCGTTGTCCTCGAAAAGCGAATTCGACCATGCAGGTCCGCGTCCGTCAGCATTCTTCGTCCAGGGAGTCGTCGGCAGGTTGCCTCCGTAAATCGACGAGCAGCCAGTCGCGTTCGCAACGATCGTTCGGTCGCCGAACAACTGCGTCACGAGTTTCACATACGGCGTCTCGCCGCAGCCCGAACATGCGCCCGAGAACTCAAACAGGGGCTGCAAGAACTGCGAGCCTTTGATGGTATCCACTTTTGCCGTGCGGCGGTCTGCTTCGGGAAGCGTCAGGAAGAAATCCCAGTTCGCCCGTTCCTGTTCCCGGACGGCCGGCTGAGGCACCATGTTGAGCGCCTTCAGTCTGGTCTCGGCTTTGTTCTTGACCGGGCATACTTCAAAGCAAAGCTCGCACCCCGTGCAATCTTCAGGCGCCACTTGAATTGAATAGCTCATTCCTTCGTACTCTTTGCCGCGGTAGGCTGTGCTCTTGAATGTTTTCGGGGCGCCGGCCAGGAGGCTCTTGTCATAGACTTTGATCCTGATGCTTGCATGCGGACAAACCATCGCACACTTTCCGCACTGGATGCAAATTGAATCATCCCAGGCAGGAATATCGAGCGCAATATTTCTTTTCTCCCACATCGCTGTGCCCGTGGGGAATGTCCCGTCTGCCGGCATTGCACTCACCGGGAGGTCGTTGCCGTTTCCCTCGATGATCTTCGCGAGCACGTCCTTCACGAAATCCGGAGCGCTCTTCGAAACCACCGGCGGCAATTGCAGCACGCTGTCGGCCTTTGCCGGAACGGTGACTTTGAAAAGATTCGCGAGCGTCTGATCGACGGCGTCGAAGTTCATTTTCACAATATCTTCGCCCTTCTTGCCGTAGGTCTTTTTAATTGATTTCTTGATCGCCTCGATCGCTTCATCCTTCGGCAGAACGCCGGAGATTGCGAAGAAGCAGGTTTGCATGATGGTGTTGACCCTTCCTCCCATGCCGGTCTTCGCGGCAACTTCGTACCCGTCGATGACATAGAAGTTGAGTTTTTTCCTGATCATCTCATCCTGCATCGTCCGAGGAAGTTTGCTCCACACTTCATCCTTGGAGTATTGACTGTTCAGCAGGAATGTTCCGCCCTCCACCAGATCGCGCAAGACGTCGTACTTTTCAAGAAACATCCACTGGTGACATCCGACAAAGTTCGCTTTGTCGATGAGGTAGGAAGACCGAATCGGCCTTGGACCGAAGCGAAGGTGAGAGACCGTCGTCGTGCCGGACTTCTTCGAATCATAGACGAAGTAGCCCTGGGCATAGTTCGGCGTGTCTTCTCCGATAATCTTGATGGAATTCTTGTTCGCCCCGACGGTACCATCCGAACCGAGACCGTAGAACATCGCACGAACGACATCGCTCTTCTCCGTTGTGAACGATGCATCGTAGGAAAGGCTCGTATGGGAAACGTCGTCGTTGATCCCGACGGTGAAATGGTTTTTCGACTTTGCCGATTTTAGTTCGTCGTAGACAGCCTTGACCATTGCCGGAGTGAATTCTTTGGACGACAAGCCGTACCGTCCGCCGATGACCCGCGGGAAAACCGTGAACGGCGCCAACCCATCGGCCATGGCTTCGCCGATGGCCGTAACGATATCCTGGTAGAGGGGCTCGCCCACTCCGCCCGGCTCTTTGGTCCTGTCCAGCACCGCGATCGACTTCACGGTTTTCGGAAGGGCTGCCACGAAATGCTTCACTGAGAATGGACGGAAAAGATGAACTTTTACAACTCCGATTTTTTCACCTTTGGCGAGGAGTGCTTCCACCGTTTCGTGGACTGCCTCCGCTCCGGAACCCATGATCACGATGACCCTTTCAGCGTCCGGCGCTCCGAAATATTCAAAAAGATGATACTGGCGGCCTACGATTCCTGCAAACTTATCCATCGCCCGCTGAACTGTTTCGGGGCACGCCGAATAATACGGGTTCACGGTCTCGCGCGATTGGAAGTACGTGTCCGGATTCTGCGCGGTGCCGCGTAGGACCGGAGCTTCAGGAGTCAACGCCCGCTTGCGGTGAGCAAACACCAGGTTGTCGTCGATCATTGCTCGGATGTCGGCGACCGTCAATTGCTCGATCTTCATAACCTCTGCCGATGTCCTGAATCCGTCAAAGAAATGAAGAAACGGAACTCTGGATTCAAGCGTTGCCGCCTGTGAAATAAGGGCAAAGTCCATGACTTCCTGAACGGAATGAGACGCGAGCATTGCGAAGCCCGTGGAACGTACGGACATCACGTCACTATGATCTCCAAAAATCGACAACGTTTGAGTCGCGAGCGAGCGCGCTGAAACGTGAAAAACTGTCGAGGTCAACTCTCCCGCTATTTTGAACATGTTGGGGATCATGAGCAGCAAGCCTTGCGACGCCGTAAAGGTCGTCGTCATGGATCCTGTCTGCAATGCGCCATGGACAGCGCCCGACGCGCCTCCTTCGCTCTGCATCTCGGCAACCAGCGGTACGGTTCCCCAGATATTCTTCTTCCCTTCTGCGGACCACTGATCGCACCATTCGCCCATTCCCGAGGAAGGGGTAATCGGATAGATTGCGATGACTTCATTCGTCTTGTGTGCAACGTATGCTGCAGCTTCGTTGCCGTCTATTGTGACCATTTGTCTTTTGTCTGATGGAGCTTCACTAGCCATTTTGTATAATCCTTTGAGGCAATAATGTGGGTGTGAAATTAAGATCAACTGCTGCAAAAAATACAAATATCGTGCTACTTTTCGGTTCATAAAAAGGGGAGAAAAAAGTGTGTGGAGAATCTTATTTACCAATTGTGGAAATGGGCAAAGGTCGATTCTCAAAAGTGGGAACGTAGTGGAAAAAAATCAGGCGAGCGTCAGCGAAAGAGGTTTTTGAAAATCAATCGAGGGAGATAAAGATAATTTATTCGGAGTCGAGAATTTCCCGGATGCGCTCCAGGATCACTTGCGGAACATACGGTTTTTGAAAAACATCGGATGCACCTCGCTTCATCAAATCCTCCTTTACGGTGACATCGACAAAGCCGCTTGCCAGAATCACTTTTACCGCCGGCTTCATGTCACGGAGTTTTTGAAAAACTTCCCATCCCCCCAGTTTCGGAAGTCCCATGTCCGTCAAGACGAGAGCGATGGATTTTCCCTCCGCTCGAAAAATCTCGACCGCCTGTTCGCCATCTTTTGCAGTAATAACGTTGTAGCCCTCTTCTTCAAACAAGGATTTCAACAAATCCAGAAGCATCGATTCATCTTCTACAACAAGCAGTGTCTCCCTTCTGCCATTCATGATGCCTTCTTCCGCCGGTTGAAAACGAAGCTTTGCTTGCGCGCATGTGGTCGATAATACGTCTGCTGTGTTCCTGCTACAAAATGATTGCCCAATGGCTGCTCATTCAAATTTTTCCCGGAACGATGCCGAGCGCAATGCTTCGGGTTTACGTGCCGACCTGCTTGTGCAAGTGTTCAAGGAGGAGCGTTGATTGATAGACCTCGACATCTTTGATTGCATTGTGGATTCGTTGGAGCGATGCCTCAATCTGGTCGAAATGCCGGGCGTTTCGCGGGTCGGAGGGATAATGTTTGCGCATCTCTTCCGCCGTCGAGCCGATGATCGCAAGGGGGTTGTTGATCGCATCCTGAAGGAGTCGAATGACGTTTTGCAGCACGGCGGAGGCGACTGCCGATTTTTCGACTTCCGATAAAATCTGCTGACGGCCCGATTCGTTGGTTTCGTACTTTTGTTTCATCGCTTGCGTTCGGGAGACAACATACACGACCAGCCACATCCAGAACAACGAATCATATTGAAGGACGAAATCGAAAAGCGTCAGATGCGATACTTCAGACCGCTTAAAAAAATTCAGTGTCGTAAAGAGATAATAACCGTAGATACCCAAAACGGAAAAGACTAGGGGGTATTTGCTGATCCACTGCGACAACCTCTTCCATATGGATTCCATCTTCATGGATTCTCCTGAACGGTGAGAGTATTTCCCGGGGCTCTGTCGGATTGGCCCGCAGGATTGGTCAATAAAGCAATTTCAATGAAATGGTACAGCTTTTTCGGAAGAGACACAAGATAATGGACCTATCTTGTGATGAGGGGGGACCATAAGGCGGGCCGCAGCGGAGACGAGGTTTGTCTCGCCAGAATTCGCGATTGCTGCCCTCCCCCGCCATCAGGCGCGAGCGGGGGAGCAATCATCAGGATGATATGTGTTAATGCGTCAACTGTTCCTGGTGCACTTCGTTAATGGCTCCGATGATAAGCGGGAAGTACCGATCAAGAGGGCAATCGAGCATATTCCGGACGTAGCATTGTCCCGCCGGGGTCTGTTCTTCGCAATGGGCGCACACTTCGCCGCGAAGAGCCGTTACATAGTCCAGCACGTTGTCGCTGCGCGTGGTCTGCACCACATGAACCACTCTTGAAAAATATTTTTTTAAACCGCAGTCGAACTGCGGGGAAAGGCGACAGTTACCGTGGCGGTCCCCATCGATGCATTTGACGCACACTTTTTGTTGAACAGCGTTCCAATACTTGGCAAGCATGACCGTCCTCCTCGCTATTATGAAAGCCAATCGTCAAACTCCGTTTCGGGTATGTCGATTGGGAATGAATTGAAATTTTTGTTCCAATGGTCTTTTGCACCGAACGCCAGCACATGCGGCCTCGAGCTGCTAACAACAACCCGTGTCACCGCGAAGGCAACTGTCATGGCGATGACCGTCGTTAGCGCTATCCATATCCCTTTTTTCATTGATGAAACCTGCCCATAGTCTATTTCAATATTCCGTGGCTTCAGTAGAATGCTTGTATCGTAGAGGAACGTTCCAGTGTTGCGTACCCTGCGCACTGCGGAACGACAGCGCGCGCTAAATAACGTTCGATGCGGCGCTCACAGCTTGTCAGAGCCACACGTCCGTCGCCGAATCTTCCATCATCGGCGATGTCTTGGGATGCTTCGCCTCGTCCAGCACCGCGGCAACGCCCTCCATGCGCGTATGCGCCTCCATCACCTTTCCGCGCACCTTGTCAAAATCCAGCGGGAAATGCGGATGGTCGCGGTACCAGTCGAGAACCTTCTCCATCTCCACCGTCAACACAAAGACCTGGTTGCATTCTTTTGCAACCCAGTCAAATTTTTCTTTTGAGATCTGAACACAATTCATTGTCGAATTCCTTCATGGTCGTACAGTAAAACCTACGAATGCGATTGATGCGTTTTGAATGTTACACGAGCGGCGTCGATGAGCTCATCGTGAAAATGAGGATGGGCGACCGCGATAAGGGCATCGGCCCGCTGCCTCATGTTCTTCCCATGCAGCGACGCGACGCCGAATTCGGTGACAACATAATGGACGTCCGCGCGGGTCGTCACCACCCCCGCCCCCAATGCGAGCTGAGGGACAATGCGCGACACCGTTCCGTTCTTTGCGGTAGACGGGAGAGCAATGATCGGTTTGCCCTGCTTCGAAGCAGCGGCCCCCCGAATGAAGTCGACCTGGCCGCCGAACCCGCTGTAAATTGTTTTTCCGATCGAATCCGCGCACACCTGACCCGTGATGTCAACTTCGATGGCCGAATTGATTGCGACCATTTTATCGTTGTGCGATATGATAAACGGATTATTTGTGTAGCTGCAGGGATGGAGTTCAAAGTACGGATTATTGTGGACGTACTCGTAGAGCTCTTTTGTCCCGAGAACAAACGTCGCAATTACTTTCCCCGGATGCAGCGATTTTTTCTGGTTCGTGATAATCCCTTTGTCAATGGCCTTCACGACGCCGTCGGACACCATTTCCGTATGAACGCCCAGGTTCTCTTTTCCGTCCAGATTCGAAAGAACCGCGTCGGGTATTCCGCCGATGCCGAGTTGGAGCGTCGACCCGTCTTCAATAAGTCCCGCGATGTGCGTGCCAATCTTCATTTCAACTTCAGACGATCCGCTCCCGTGCTTCAAGGTCAGGAGCTCTTCCGAGCACTCGACGATCTTGTCGACGTGGGAGACATGGATGAACACATCGCCGAGGGTCCGGGGCATTTTTTCGTTCACCTGTGCAACCACCAGTTTCGCGCTCTCGGCAGCAGCCTTCGATGCCGCACATTCCACCCCAAGACTCATAAACCCGTGATCATCGGGAGGAGAGAGATGGATGAAAGCGACATCCAGAGGAATTACGCCGTCGGTGAAGAGGGCGGGTATTTCCGAAAGGTGCACGGGAACCGCGTCGGCATTTCCTTCGGTGATTGCCTGCCGGTCCGCCGGACCCACAAAAAGCGAATTGTGCCGGAAGTGCGCCTCCATCCCCGGTTTCGAAAGAGGATCGTCTCCAAGCAAAAGGACATGGTTCACTTCAACGTGAAGCAGCTCATCACGGCGCGCAGCCATCCCATGCATCATCAGCAATGGCGTGGCAGCATTGCCGCTGACAAAGATGCGATCTTCCGATTTGATCGTCGCGACCGCTTCTTCGACCGATGCAACCTTGGATTTATATTGTTCCAGCCAGTTCATAGTTCCCGTTCAGTTTCGAGACGGTTCGTGTGCGCTCGAGAGGAGGCGCAGCAAGTTGGTTCCCTGTAGATCGAATATTCTGGCAACGGACGCGTTCGTGCAATTCCCTTTAAACGTACAAACTCCATTCGCAAAACCGGGATTTGCGAGGATAGCCTTCTCCATTCCGACATCGGCGACCTGCAGAAGATAGGGAACGACGGCGTTCGTCAGAGCAGACGTCGCGGTGCGGCCGACAGCGGCCGTCATATTTGGCACACAATAGTGAACAACACCATGGCGAACGAATACCGGGTCGCTGAGCGTCGTCGGACGGCTTGTTTCTACGCAACCGCCCTGGTCAATCGAAAGATCGACGATCACAGAGCCGGGTTTCATCCCCTTCACCATCTCTTCGGAAACCAGGTGAGGAGTTTTTTCCCCTTTCAACAGGACAGCTCCGATCAGCGCATCGGCATATCCCACGGCACGTGCGATATTGTACTCGGAGGCAATCGCAGTTGTGACCTTCCATTGAAGAAGTTCTTCTGCCTGGCGCAGGCGCGAAACGTCTCTGTCTAATAACGTGACGGAAGCGCCCATCCCTGTCGCTGTTCGGGCAGCGGTCTTGCCGACGGTGCCGGCGCCCAGAATGACAACCGACGCGGGGGGAATTCCGGGAATGCTTCCCAACAAGATGCCCCTTCCCCCCTCTTTGCCCTGCAGAAACTGAGCCGCCACCTGAACGGACATTTGCCCGCCGATTTCGCTCATCACCTGAAGCACCGAACACTCGCCCTGAGCGTTTTCGATAAGCTCATAGGCGACAGCGGTGACTTCACGCTGCAACAGCGTCTCGATATGTTTCCGCTTGGAAATCGCTAAATGCAGGAAGGAGAAAATTGCCTGCCCCTTGGACATCTGGTGAAGCTCTTTCTCCGAGAGCGGAGAAATCTTCAGCACAATTTCCGATCTGTTGATGATCTCTTCTGCGCTGTAGGCGGTGACGCCGCCGGCGGCGATGTAGTCCTCATCACGAAAGAGCGCTGAGACGCCGGCTTGTCGTTCCACATGGACTGTATGCCCCGATGCCACAAGGGCTTGGACTCCGGCCGGCGAGAGCGCAACTCTCCGCTCCAAAAGTCCGGTTTCTTTAAGTATTCCGATATTCATAGTGACCGCGTTTCACACGTTCCGGTTGAACAATTGTTTGTTCACACCGAACGTTCTGAATGACCAAAGATTAATTTCCTCGGTCTTTGATCGCGTCCATCGGGCAAACGGAGATCGCACGCTGCACATCTTCAAGCTCTTCGTTCCCCTCCGGTTGACGATAGATGTAATAAAAACAGGCCGAGTCGTCGAACGTGAAACTGTGAATTGCATACGACATGCAGAGACCGCATCCGTTGCAGCAGTCCATCACATAGAATCTTCCTGGCACATTTTCGACCAGCGGTTTTGGCAACGATTCCGTCATCATGGGTAGCTCCATCCAATTGTGAGATTAGTAACCGTGAATTTCTTTCTCTTCCGTCATGCCTCTTGTTTGCGGCGAAGCATGGAAATGATGAGTCCAAGAAACAACAGTATCGCACCCGACCAGACCAAATTCATGAACGGCTTAATGCTCGCTTCAACCATCAGCACTTCTCTCGGAGACGATTGTGAGTTTGGGCGAAGCACCTCGAGAGTCACCGTCGACTGATCGGAGCCCATTTGAACATTCATACTCACCAGTTGTATCTTCGCCCCAAGGAGCTTCGACTCCGCCGGTTGATACGTCGTCCCGCCTTGTTGATCGTACACTGCAACCGGAGTTACCGTTTCCTTCCCCTGCGATGATGAGAGCGCCAGCACGGATCCAACCTGTACTCCGCCTCCTCCCGTCATCGCCTCCATCCCGTGCTTCCCCATGTCGAATTCCACGAACTTCGTCTGCACTCCCTGTATGTCGACGGTCTCTCCCTTCTTAATCGACACTCGCTCGCCGGCTTCTCCATTCGATCCGCCCGATTGTTCGAGCGAAACCGGAGACAGGTAAAGATCCCGTGTGATGAACGATTTGATATCGGGATTCCGCATGAGTCCCTGCTCACCCATGTCGGACATCACCGGAGAGAGTCTGAACTTTGCGCCGTCCCTTTCTGCATCCACATCGAAGGCGAACTTTTTTCCCCCTACAGGCCTGTTGCCCGTGTAGGTAAGATTGTAGCCGAAAACTTGCTGCGGCGAATTGAGCGTGAGGGCAACCTGCTGTTTGTGGCCGTACTTTCCCGATGCAAGAACCCCGAGGAAAAAGAGAGCCAATCCAATGTGGGCAATTTTGCCCCCCATCCATCGCGGGTCTCCCTTCGCGGTGACATACGCCATTTCGATATTGACAAAGAGCGCGAACGATGACGCGAACCCAAACAGAAGCATCATAATATCATTAGCGCCGAGCTTAAACATGACGGCGGCAACGACAAGAGAAGCGGCGATCCATTTCAGAGACCTGCGAAAAGCGTGCGAACCCTCCTCGTTTTCCCATCGGAGAAGAAGGCTGTAGCCGATCAAAAGAGAAATGGCCACGGCGATGGGGAGGTTCATTGTATCGTAGAACGAACCCTCGACATTGGTTTTCGAGAAAAGGGGGAGACTCGTCCCGAACAAAACCACGGCCGATGAAGCCAGCAATGCGAACGATCCGAGGCTCGCCACAAAACCGCGTGAACGATATTTAAGGGGAGCCGGGTTGAGCCGAAGCCCGCGCCATCGGCTAAAGAACACTCCGAACCCGACAATCGCGAAGACTCCGAGAAAGGCAAGCAACAGAGAATAGACCGCAGCGCCGGGGTCTGAAAACGAGTGGACGGATGAATCGCCAAGAACACCGCTCCTGGTAAGGAATGTGCTGTAGACGACCAAGAGGAATGCAAGGATCGCGAGGACAAAGTTCGTTCGAACAAGATTTCCGGTTCGCTTCTGTATCAACATCGTGTGCACGAGCGCCATCAGGACAAGCCATGGCACCAGCGACGAGTTTTCCACCGGATCCCAACCCCAGTATCCGCCCCATCCGAGGACACCGTACGCCCAATAAGCCCCGAGCATGATACCGAGCCCGAGAATCATGCCAGCGAAGAGAACCCAGGGGAAGGCGCTGCTCAGCCACTCGGTAAAATCCTTGCGCCACAACGCCGCTACCGCAAAACTGAACGGCACTGCCGTAACCGCAAAGCCGATGAAGAGTACCGGAGGGTGGATAACCATCCAGAAATTCTGGAGAAGAGGATTGAGGCCTTTGCCGTCAAGCGGAACTTGGCCTGCCTGCATCTGTCCGGGAAAAGAATCCCATACGGTCCTGAACGGCGATTTGAAAAGGAGAAGCAGGACAAGAAACGTCTGTATCGAAACAAAAACGGCGAGGACGTGCGCCTCGAGTTTTCTCGACTTGGTGTAGTTCAAAAGGAAGAAACTCATGATGGCGGAACAGAAAGACCAGAAGAGAAAGCTTCCCTCCTGTCCTGCGTAGAATGTCGAGACGAGATAATAAAGGGGCAGCGAGCGGTCGCTGTAGCTCCACACATACGCGAAGGAAAAATCGTGCAGAAGAATGCTCGACATCAGCAGCGCGCATGCTGCGATAACGCTTCCCCCGCTGAGGTAGAGAGCGTTTCTTCCGAGCTTTAAACGATCATGAACGCCGGAAGCAGTCTGATAGTACGACCACACCGCTACAAGACCGCTCGCCAACGCTACTATGAGAACTGCCGTACCCGCCATCGCTTTACTCCGACTAATACACTAGAAACTTCTTTCAGTCCCACCCACGTCGATTTTTCCGTTAATATGTTTCGTCGCATCTATGATGTTGCCATTCGCGTCAACAATTCCCTGATGACAACCTCCCACGCCGCCGCATGAGCTCAGGGGCAGTGGTCCCAAATGGCCCTTCGGAGGAAGTCCATGACACGATCCGCATGCTGCTTCGCCCATCCCGCCGGTCCACATTGGAGAATAGTTGTTTCCAGTCATAACAGAGTCAACAAACATTACTTGATCTTGCGGTGATGCTCCCGCTTTTGTCACCTGCCAATTTCCGTGACAATACGTATTGCTGCACTGAGTCGCGCTGGCATTGTATGACGGATTCGGAACGAACGTGCCGGCAGCGGTGACCAGGTTCGCAAGAGTGTCGCCCATAATAACTGTCGCCGGTCCGCTGTTCAAATGGCCTGCGGCAAACACTTGGGCCGGAACGTTATGGCATTCCTGGCATTTCAATACTTTGCCGAACGTCGACCGCAAGTGTCCCTGGTGAGCGCCGACTCCTCTCAAGCTTGTGGACGAGTCGCCAGTGATACTCCTCGGAGGCGCCCAGGACGCGATGTCGTTCGCAGCTCCCGTGAAGTTACCATGACACGTGTTGCACGCTTCGGGAGATTTTTGATTTCCCTTCGCATCCACGTGGCAGCCCGAAGTCATGCAGCCGATGTTGCTTCCCGTCGGGATCCCATTGTAATTTGTGCCGTGGCATGTCTTGCATCCATCCATATTCCAATTACTCGCCATGATTTCAGCCCCGTGAAATGCCGCCGACGTCGGCTGAGTCCAACCGCTGGCGTGCGGATAAGCGTTATGGCATGTGTAGCAACTTACGCCGCTCGTGCCTCCCTGGAAATTCTGAGCATGGCAGGTCTGGCATGACTGCAGGTTGAAGCCGACTGTCTTTAACGCAACACCATGGAAATTTGCCGCCGTCGTATCGAGCCACCCTGTCTGGTGAGGATACTGCGTATGACACTTGAAACAGCTGACACCGCTCGTTCCCCCCTGATACGTCGGTGCGTGACATTGCTGGCAATTCTTTGCGTTGAAGCTCACGCTCTTTAAATACGCGCCATGGAAATCTGTGGAGAGGCTGTCATCCCAACCTGTGCCATGCACGGAAAGCGCCGGACCGGTGGGTGTCAAACCGTCCTTGTTCTTTAAATCACTGCACCCTGTGACCGCCAAGGCGAGCAGAAGAATGGAAGCTCCGAAGTACAAATGTGTTTTCATAGTTCGCTCATTTCTTTCCATGACAGTACCCGCAGAAACCTATGCCCGCAACTCCCCCCATGGTATGAGGCTTCGCATTGGGGTCGGTATGGCACGCAAAGCATGTTGCCCCGGGATCGGTCATCCAGTTGCCGTCGACATTGGCCATGAACCCGCTTGGATGCGTCCTGGGGTTAGTACCTTTCACGCCGTCCGGATCTACGTGGCACTTCATGCACGTCGGATCGGCTCCTTCAACATCATGACAAGATTGACAACTCTCAATTTCTCTTCGTGCGAGGCGGGCATGCTCGCCGCCGCCAGACCCGACACCGATGGTCACAAATCCGGCCGCTTCGTGTGATGTAGGAATTACTCCGCCCAGGGCCGCACTGCCGTTCTGGTGGCAGTCGTTGCAGAACGCCTGTTCGTGATGGCACACCTGGCAATCGGCAGCGTGTCCCCGCGCTTCGATGCCATGGGTGAAGCGGAAATTCATGTCGTGCACTGCCTGTCCCTTGAGCGCCTGCGACTTGTCGTTCCCCATTGTGCGCGGGGAGATCATTCCGATCATCTCTTTGCTCGACAGCGCCGTGAGATTCGATCCGTCGTGGCACTGCGCGCAATAGTTCTCACTGTGGCACATCGAACACTGAGAATCCATGGCGTTCAACCTAGCAAGCGTCGAATGCCCCTTTAGCCAGTTGCCCTGGTTATGAGAGGCCGGCCGTAACGTCGCAAGGTTGGTATGGCAGGTCTCGCATTGATTGGATTCCTTCGTGTTGTTGTGGCACGTATTGCAGGTGGCCATTGCCGGCATATTGGCGGCCGTCGCATAGTCAACTTTATCGACACCGGCATGGCACGTCGCGCATTCCATCTTCCCGTCCGTCACGTGTTTCTTATGATTGAACCGAACCTCGCGGGCTTCGCGCGGGAACGGCACGGGATTCTTTTCGTCGGAATGGCAATAGCCGCACGTCTTGGCCACTTGCTCCTCGTGGCAAGTCTGGCAGACGGCATGTCCCGGAATCATCTTGTCGGAAGACGATTCGCTCGTCGCCGACTCTGCATGACACGTAGCGCACTCCACGCCCAACTCGGCAACATGCTTTTGGTGAGAAAACTTTATCACTTTATCCTGATCGACCGATTTCTGAGTGCCATCTGCCGACCAGCTCCCGCCCAGGGCAACGATGAACGTCGCCGCAAGAAACAATCCAAACGTAAGAATTTTGATTCTCATAGAGTTTCCTTAAAACCAGCTGAGATGATCACTGAACCAGTAGTTTACTTTTGCGAAGACCCGCACGTCGTTTGAGTAGAGCGGATTGTGCATCCATTGCAGCTGCAAATCGGTCGACAAGAGCGGAGACGGACGGTATGTCGCTCCGATACTGCCGTTGATAACCGTATTCTTCGGAGCGTTGTCGGACAACTGGTAGCTTGCGTACCCGAACCCGAGGTTTGGTACTATTTGCCGGTTCATCATTGGATACACTGCTTGCACGGAAACACCGTTGAGATCCCCGGCATATCCGAAATTCTTTGTGTACGAGATGTTGACAATATCGTATGTGCCGCCGACCGTCAACCGCTGACTGTTGTCGTCGGTGTACTGAACATCCGCAAAACGCGCGAAAGTGCGGAAGAGCGGAGAGAATTCATATTCAAGTCCTCCTTCAACCTCCTGCGTACTGCTCGTGTTGAAGACCGAGAAGATCGAGTTATAGGCAACGCGCGGCTCGCGGAAAAGATAGTCGACCGTGGCGGTCAGCGAAGTCATGATGCCGGCTCGGGCTTCCGCTTGCGCGCGGGAGATTCGTTCGAAGTTGAAATCGTAATCGGACCTCCCGTAGAGATCGATTTTATTAAGGAGACTGTAGCGGGCGTCGAAGCTTGCGTATTCTTCTTCGTCGGGAGAATAGGCGATGACCACCACATAGGGATTGAACAGCGAGTCGGCGCGGACCGCCGTGAACGGCTCCGGTTTCCGCGTCCGGTTCATGAAGCTGAGTCCGACGACAGCATTCTCCGCAGGCTCGTAGGTCAGTTGTCCGCCGTAGAGAGAGTTGTCCGCAAAATCTCTTTTCAAGATGATATCCCGAGACTGGATGACATTGTATCCGCCGTATGCGGTCAGCCCCAGCCGTTTGTCGAAGAGCATCACCTTTGCCACACCGCCATCCATCAATCCATTGCCCACCCCCGCAAAAACGTATTGGCGGCCCACGGTAACATCCGCAACGTCGGCGATCCCTCGCGCTCCGACGGTCAATGATGAGAGACGCAGCTCCGGATCCGTGCCGATGGTGGTACCGAAATCTTTGGAGTACTGGAAATTTGTGTTGAAGGCAAAATGCGGCTGAGCAACATTGAACTGGACGTTTTCAAAACCTCGCATGTAATTCTGGTTGTCCAGGTCGGCGCTTCGCCCCTGCCATCCATAGAACGACGTCGTGAATCGCCCCGACATGAACTGCGCCGAGGCCGTCGCTGCCATGAGAAGAATACAGAAGAGTAGTATTGTATATTTCATAGCGACAATTTCCTTTGCTCGTGTGAGAACAATAAAGACAAGGATTGTGCCATTTGTCCCCGAAACATTTCTAAACGTTTTGCATGGTTTCTTTCAAGCATATGAAACTTCCTTCCAAGTATCAAGAACAATACTACCCCATTCCATAAAATAGGAATCCCGCCTCATCAGGATGATGAAGCGGGATTGGTTGCGGTCTGGAGGCTTTGCCGAGCCTCGTGGGATAGACGCCAGCATGTAGGGTGCCGGCGGGGGAAGTATCGCTCCCGTGAGGAAGCGAATACTGTCGTTGTTACTTAGCTGCGATGGGATGCTTGATCTTGTCCCACGCTTCTTTGTACTTAAATTCCTTGTATGTTGGACTCTTGCTGTTGTGACATTTAACACAAAGCTTCGGATCGTCTGCCGCCAGAACCAGGCCTGCGGCTTCCGCCTTTGCCTTGTCTTTCATGACCGGGATCGACTTATAATCGGACCCGGGACCATGGCATGTTTCGCACTGGACACCATCTTCCTGCTTCAATGCACCGCTGATCGCTTTATCAGCACCGTATCCTGTCACATGGCACTCGAGACATTCGGGAGATTCCGCAGCCTTCGTCTTGAGTCCCTTTCCCTTCGCTATCTCATCTGCCTTCGGAGTCTGAAGCGTCTTGAATGCACTTGCGTGTGCCGAACCTTTCCAGATATCGAATTGCTTTCCTGCTTTTTCGGTCTTATGGCAGACCGAACACATCGTCACTCCAACATACTTGTGCTGCGCCATCGTGGGTAACGCGACGCATAGCACGAGCGTCAGAACAATTGCACTCTCCACTAGTCGTTTCATCTTCTGTTCAATTCCTTTCGTCTCTGCAATCTGATACTGTGTTCAAATTCTCGACACTTTGACCATCAAATAATGTGCCGAGCCGGTTTGGTAGAATACCTCTATTTTTCGTCGATTTTCAGCAAATGCAATCTCAAATCCAAGAAGAGGAATCAGGGTGGTTTTGCAAGGATGGGAACAAATTGTTGTGGTAGCATCTCTGGAGACTTCCCTTCTCAATTCAACAGGCATTATGCCTCATGGTACCCGGTTGGCCCTTCAATGGCAGCGATGTTGCACTTACTTGTTCGCATGCTGTTTTCTCTCTATCCGTCTGATCAGCAGATACAGTGACGTTGCTAAAATGGTTATGATGATCGTCGCAACGCCTAAACCAATTCGTCTGAAGTAATACTCGTCTATGGCTGATTGACCTTCGCCTGAGACGAGCACGGCAACGGCGAGCCCCTTATGCACAACGTCGCCGAATTTCTGTTCGTTGAAAGAGTGGACCATGGTCCGCGATTGCAGCCGAGCCTGCCTCACATCACGAAGCTTGAACTTCGCCTCCGAAATTTCCATCCCCTTCTGTTCGGCTTCGTCGACAAGGTTTCGTCCTTTTAGCTCCGCATCCTTAAGGCTGTCGGCGAGCTGCCGCATGGCAAGAGCGACTTTGTAACCGAGCGAATTATCGTCCCCTTTGTGGCACTTACCACACAATGCGCCTGGAGCAACTCCGAGGAGGCTATCAGTCGCAGCGAGGATTTCATGGTTGCCGTGGCATGTTTCGCACTCAGGCAGCTTACGATCGTCGAACGCTTTCTTGTGCGGACTCGATGAGAACAGGTCCGCGTTCAATGCATGGCAGGTCCCGCATACTTTGGAAACCGACTCAACTCCCGGAGGCGCGGCTCCGTGATTTCCGTGGCAGCTGTTGCATGCGGGAGCGGAGACATCATTTTTCTGAAGAAGTGCAATGCCGTGTACGCTGCGGGCAAATTTGACATACTGGTCGGATGGAATTCCGTATTTCTTCATCAAATCGGAATCACTGTGGCAATGGGCGCACGTCGACGGGATGTTGGTAGGATATACTTTTGACTTCAAGTCGGCCGCCGAGCGTATATCATGACTGCCGTGGCAGCTTGCGCATTCTGCGGTATGCGCGTCACCCTTGGCATTCCGCATTCCGTGAACACTCGTCTTGTACTTATCCAGCTGGTCGACTGCAATCGAAGGGTTATAGGTCCTCATGTATGTTGCGTTCGCATGACATTTCGTGCATGTCTTGACCACGTTGAGCGGATAGACCGGAGAGGCAGCATCTTTCACGTGAACAATCCCGTGCGCCGAGTGACAGGTGATACACTGGACAATGTGTTCTCTCCCGTTCGTTGCGAGCTTGCCGTGAACGCTCGTCTGAAGGTCTTCCCACTGGTTCGTCGGGAGCTGCGAACCGTACCGCCTCATCGCTTCCCCATCCGCATGACAGCTTGCGCACATCTTCGAAATTTCATCGCCCTTGGGAACGCCGATGAATCCTTCCTTCTTGCTCATGGCGACTTCGGCATCATCGGATTTGGAATTCCCTCCGTGACAATCTGCACACGACAATCCCTTCGCTGCATGCACATCGTGCTTGAACATTTTCGACGGAGCATCTTCCATCGCCTCATGGCATGTCACGCACTGGTCTCCGGCGAATAGCCTCGGCTGCGATGCAATGATGATCGCCGAGATCGGAATGAGCAGAGAAAGTTGAAGTCTCATGAGGCCCATCCGATGATGGTGAGAAGAATAATGTAGAAGACGACAAACATTCCGATGTACGTTATGAAGCGGTTCTTCTCGCCCCGCGCGCTCTTCCTGTCCCAGAACGGAACGAGCATCCAGAGGAAGCCTGCAAGTCCGAAGAGCAGGATTCCGAACACTTCGCCGTCGATGAACCCCAATTTAGCGGGGATCATTTTGAGGGATTGAAACATAAAGAGGAAGTACCACTCCGGTCGTATGCCGGCAGGAGCCGCTGCAAACGCATCAGCTTTCTTCCCCAATTCCCAGGGGAAAAATACTGCAAGGATGGCGAGAAGATTCAGAACGATGAGCCACAGAAGCAGATCACGGAGTACGAAATTCGGAAAGAAGGGCATCGTCTTCGGCGGTACGCCAGTCTGGGTTTCGGACGATTGCGGTTCGCTCATCCCCTGTCGTTGGATGAGCAACAAATGGATTCCGAGAAGGACGGTGAAAATCCCCGGAAAGACTGCTACGTGAAATCCGAAGAACCGCGAGAGGGTTGCGCCGGTAACTTCTTCGCCGCCGCGAAGGAACATCATGATCGGTTTTCCGACCACAGGAACAACTCCGGCGATGTCGGTGCCGACCTTCGTCGCAAAATATGCCAGCTCGTTCCACGGCAAAAGATAGCCGCTGAACCCAAATCCGAGCATCAGGAAAAACATCAGCATCCCGGTAAGCCAAGTGAGCTCGCGCGGTTTCCGGTACGACTTCTCGAAAAAAACGCTGAACATGTGAATCATCGCCGTCAGGATAAAGAGGTTGGCCGTCCAGCTGTGGATGGACCGGATCAGCCATCCAAACTGCACTTTCGACATGATGAACTGGATGCTTTCAAACGCAAACTCCTCGCTTCCTTTGTAATACATCAGCAGCATTATTCCCGTAACAACCTGGATGATGAAAAGGAAGAGCGAAACGCCGCCAAAATAATACCAAATAGAGTGGCGGTGTACCGGCACGTATTTCTTTCCCATAAACTTAACGAGGTCGTCCAGCATGACCCGTTCATTGATCCAATCGTAGAGAGCCGTTAATCTTTTCTTCATGATTTTTTCGATATAAAGACATCTCCCCCTTGAACGTTGACTTTGTACTCTTCAAGCGGCCGGGGAGGCGGACCGGAAACGTTCCTGCCGTTGAAATCGTACTTCCCGTTGTGACAGGCGCACCAGATCAGCCCGTAGTCTTTGCGGTATTGTACCGTACAATCGAGGTGTGTGCATGTTGCCGAGAATGCTCTCAGCTCATCCTTCGCGGTGCGCAGAAGAATCACCGGTTTCGTTCCAAACTTGATGATCGTTCCGCTGTCCTTGGGGATGTCGGTCAGCTTGCCGGCCTTCACGCTGGAAACTTCGGCTTCTGCCTGGGTCGGCGGCTTCAGGTATGCGAGAACGGGATAAAGGATGGCGCCAATCCAGGCCAGGAGACTTCCGCCGAGGACGAACTTCAGGAAATCTCTCTTATTCTGTTTCAGGTCAACAGGAGGATGTTCGGTCATGTCCCAGCCGCAATAATGATGGGAGTTCGTGAAGGATCAGGAACCGCTGTGGCAATCGCTGCAATTCATCTGCTTCCACGCATCGCCGACGTCGACAGGGTGCTTGTACTCGATGCCGGTGAGAGATATTCTAAGGCTGTCTTTCTCGAGCTTCTGAGCAAGAATCACGTGGCAGGTATTGCAGTCTCTCGACAGGACTTTCCCGTCGTCGCCGACATGCTTGCCGTCGTGACAGCGAAAACATCCCGCAGAATACAAGTGACCGATGTTGTTCGGATAATGTTTCCACGAAACATTCATCTCGGGGAAGAAATTCTCGCCGTAGATTCGTTTCACGTGTTCGATGGCTGTATCAATGCCGGCCGCCATCGTGCGGGAAATCTCGGGATAGCGCTGCGCGTAGAAATCGCGGATGGTGAAGCCGATGCTGTCCATCGCCCCCGCTTCTGTACCGTACGGCCTCGTCAGCGCGTCGACGGCCGTCGCCTTGATGGAAGGAAGTGCGGGATCAATCCAACCCAGCGTCATTGCCTGGTTCACCGATTCGTTTGGCGGATGATAGATGTGCGTCGGCCGGTTGTGGCAGTCGATGCAATCCATCCGCCGTTTTTCGCCTGCGGCGATCTGTGCGTCGGTCGCAGAGCCGTCGTTCATCGTATAGGTCACAACAGTCCCGTCGGGCCGCTTCGACTGGACCCACGGAATCACCTGGCGCTGCGAATCAATCGCAACGTAGGTGATTTTGTTGCTGATGTTCATGTGCCAATGAATGCCGGAGGTCGGACCCGTCTCGCTGTTTCCTCCGCCGATCTTCATCAGGAGCGAAATCCACCATTGAGTATTCTTTTCATCGGAAAGGAAATAGTTCTTGACCACCTGTTTTTCCGAATAAAATTGTTTCGGCCAGTGGCATCGTTCACAGGTCTCCTGAGCCGGACGAAGGTTTCGTACCGGCGTTTCGATGGGACGCGAATACTTATGGAAGATCACCGAATAGACCTGATATGCTCCGGACAATTTCGATTTGACGTACCAGTCGGCACCGGAGCCGACGTGACATTCAGCGCAAGAGACTCTCGCATGGGGAGAGTAAAGATAAGCGGTGTATTCGGGCTTCATAACGCTGTGACAAACCTCGCCGCAGAACTGAACCGACTCCGTGAATTCATACGCTTGATAGCTTCCAAACGCGGAACACATGAGGAGCACCAGGACAAGAGATCCGAAAAAGAGGAACATCGACCGCTGATGCGGGTCGTTAAGATCGATGCGGGGAAATCGGTTCGCCGTCGTTTGAACCCGTCTCCGCTCGAGAATGACGCCGACAATAGCGATCGCCAATCCCATAAGAAGAAAGCCGGGAAGAATGACGAAAGCTATGATTCCCATGTACGGGCTTTGGCGTCCGGCGAAGGCTTCCAGGAGAAAGAGGAACAGGATCAGCCCAAAGCTGACGAGCGCAATTCCTGCGCCGGCAAAACTCGTAGGGTTAAAAAAAGATTTTGGAACAAGCCTTTTCATCTGTGCTGGATATTACCGTTAATGCAACAGAGATGCAACGGGAATTAAGAAGTGAGAGTTAGGAATTATGAAACAGGGTTGTTGTCAGTTGTCAGTTGTCAGTTGTTAGTTTTTGGTTGTTGGTTGTTCATTGTTGATTGTTCATTGTTGATCCTTCTGCGTCGACCGGTCCCGATTAATGTCTTCCATCAACTTTCGCACTTCCTCCGCCTTGATCCGCTGCAATTCCAGCGGGTGTTCGTCGTGCATTTCTTCCTCTGTGATCGTCCCTTTGAAGAAGGCAAGGTTGATCGGATACACATCCGGATTGAAAATCACAAAATAGAAGTGCCATATAATAATAGAGAGCGTCGCGAGCCAGGCTTCATAATAATGGACGGTGCCTGCAACATCCCACCAGAGCTTGCCTATAATTCCAAGAAATCTGTTGTCAAACCAGAGAATGAAGCCCGTCGCTCCCATCACGATCGTCCCCCACACCAGCGCCCAGTACTCGCTCTTCTCCACATAGCTGAACCGGTCGAACTGCGGTCTGACCTTGCTCAATCCGATATTGTACTTCGCAACTGCGATGGCGTCGTGAAGGTCTTTCAATTTCGGCAGTAAGTCATGGACGAGCTGTTTTCCCCTGGGGACAAACAGCACATAATAGATGTGGTAAAGACCCGCCGCGATCAGGACCAGGCCGGCGGCGCGATGAAGGAGGCTTCGAATGCCGAATACCGCGGGGCTGAGCGAGCGGATCGGGCCGACCCACCACGCATCCGGGAACTTCAGCATGAAGCCTGTTATCACGAGCGTCGTGAAGCTGATGATCAACGTGCCATGTTGCAGCCGTTCGCTCAACGTCATCCGGACATACAGTGAATGGCCGAGTTCTTCTTCATAGAGCGTTCCCCGGCGTACTCGCAGCTTCCTTTTGGATTTCTTTACGAAGTCCAGGGCATTGTGAATGAACATTCCGCCGATCGTGATGACGATGAGGAGGATATATCCGGATGTTACATAATAGAGCATATCGTTGTCTTTGGCTGAGACGATGATATGCACCGAGCCCTTCGTGAAATTCTCGTTCGCTCCCGGGTGACATTTTCCGCATGTCACTGCAAGGTTGGCCTTATTCACCCTCGATTTGGGATTGCTCGACGGCAGGATATCATGGATCCCGTGACAACTCGCGCAGTTGGCGACTTCCACGCTTCCGGCTTTCGTCGCAAGACCGTGATAGCTATCGTCAAAACTTTTTCCGCGCTCCGCTGCAAGGCCGAATTTTTCGTTCAGCCGCACCGAGTTGTGGCACGGCGAACAGACCTGGGCAGATACATGAAGCCTTGAAACGGGCGAGTTCGGGTCCTTGGGCGCGAGAATCTTGTGCTCTCCGTGGCAATCGGTGCACACGGGCGCGTCTTTATTGCCGGCGAAGAACGCAGAGCCGTGAATGCTTCCTCTGTATTCCGTTGCAATCGAAGCATGACATTTCGCGCATGTGTTGGGAATATTCAGCCTGTTCACCCGCGATGTCGGGTCTCCCCCCTTCTTCATCTCGTGGCTCCCGTGGCAATCGACGCAATTGGCCGCTCTTCCATTCCCGCCCTTCAGGGCAACGCCGTGCACGCTTTGTTCATACGACAGGACGAAGCTCGCTGTGGGGGCATCGGCCGGCGTCTGTTTGTTCTTCACATGACAGGTGATGCATACCTGCTCCTGCGCGATCTTCAGCTGCGCGGAATCGGTCCCCGCTTTGACTGCGGTGATATTCTTGGAATGGCAGGCAACGCATGTCGGGGCGTTGAGGTTTCCGGCGAAAAGAGATTTTCCATGAGCCGACGTCAGGTATTTCTCTTTCTCAGCCGTGTGGCATTGGCCGCAGCTCTGCACAACGTTTGAAGAATTGAATTTTGTGCCGGGCGTTTTCGGGGACTGGACGTCGTGTTTTCCGTGACACTCCTTGCACATCTGGCTCTCGTTCCTGCCCGCCTGCAGAAGCAGCGTACTATGGAATGGATGCTTCGGTTCTACATTCTTATGGCATGTTTCGCACTGGACGGGAGTGATATGTTCCTTGTGCGGCACATTCCCGGGATCAAAACCCGTGTGGCAGGCGACGCAGACCAGTTTCTTGTGCGTCGAATGACTCAGAACTTCATCGTTCACGAACAATGAAACAGTCTTTCCGTTGCGCTCGGTAGACAATGTGCTGTCGGAGTGGCAGGCTAAACACTCTTCTTTCGTCTGCGATCTCAGCAGCGAGGACGAAGCAAGGAGTAGGAGAAAGAGAATCAGAGATTGGAAGAAAAGAGTTCGGGTCTTAAGCATTCTGGAATGGTGCCTTTGTTACCGCTTGACAAGTGAAAGTGTTGAATATTTCGGCAAGGATTGTGCCAATTTATTCGACAACAAAAGGGGGCGCTTTCGCAAAACTGTGCAGTTTCAATTTACTTCTTTTTCAAGAATAATCACAAATTTCTTTCATTTCCCAAAAAATAGGAATATTCGCCATGATCTGCCACCGAATGGAGAGAATTGCGGGCATTGTGCGATGAAAAGCTGGCAGGAGAATTGTATCAAGACCATGCGTATTTAACCGATTACTTGAATTCATTTCGAGGCATTCATGGATCGCAGATCATTTCTTCTTCGGGCCGGGGGAGTTGCACTTCTTGCCGGCACTCGCACTTCGAAAGCCAGTCTCAAATGGGTGGGGGAGAAATTGTCCGAGGACAAAGCGATGGCGGGTTATGACCTTGTTGCAGTAAAGGGAGGCGAGCCCGAGGTCATGTTCCAGAATGGAATTCAGGCCATGGGGGGGATGAGAGCGTTCGTCAAAAAAGGGCAGAAAGTTGTGATCAAGCCGAACATCGGATGGGATGTGTCCCCCGAACGCGGCGGAAACACAAATCCGAAACTTGTTGCTGAAATTGTGAAGCAATGCCGCGATGCGGGAGCAAAAGAAATTGTTGTCTTTGATCACACGTGCGATGATTGGCAGCGGACGTACAAAAACAGCGGAATATCTTCCGCGGTCTCGGATGCAGGCGGGAAAATGGCTCCGGGCAATACGGAAGGATATTTCCAGGAGGTTACGATAGCGGGGGCAAAGAACCTGACGAAAGCAAAAGTCCACGAGGTCATTCTCAGCTCCGATGTCTTCATCAACATCCCCGTCCTAAAGAATCACAACTCCGCCACGCTCACGATGTCTATGAAGAACCTGATGGGCGTAGTATGGGATCGCCGCGATTGGCATGCCAACGATCTGCACCAATGCATCGCCGACTTCCCCCTTTATCGGAAGCCGGACCTGAACGTGCTGGACGCTTACTACGTCATGACACGAAACGGGCCTCGCGGCGTTTCGCAAGCCGACGTGATAACGATGAAAACTCAACTCATCTCCACGGACCTCGTAGCGCTTGATACTGCCGGCGCAAAGCTTTTCGGCCTTGACCCTCAGACGATTCGTTACATCCAGATTGCCGCCGAGCAGAAAATAGGCCGTGCCGATCTTGATCATCTCAACATCAAACGTATCTCTCTCTGACCTGTGCGTCATCTCAGAACGATAAGAGTGAGCGTCGCGTCGGTAGTCTTCATACTCGCGGCGCTCTTTTTTTTGGATTTCATCGGCGCCATCCCGCCGCGGATCATCTCCGCCCTCCTCGCCTTCCAAATGGGCCCGTCGGTTCTCTCCGTAATCGGCGCGCGCAGCATCGCGTTGTTCGGTTTGCTTTTCGTGATAGGGACGACGCTGCTCATGGGGCGTGTGTATTGTTCACACCTTTGTCCGCTGGGTACGCTTCAGGATATTTTCATTTGGACCGCAAAGAAAAAGTATACGCACCGCCGCTACCCTTTTAGCAAGCCCGCGTACCTCATTCACTACGCACTCACCGCCATCATCGTCGGATGCGCAATCGGAGGGAGCATGGTGCTGCTGAATCTGTTTGAACCGTTCAGCAACTTTGGAAGAATTTCTACCGATCTTGCCCGTCCCCTCGTCATCCTGCTCAATAACGCCATTGCGTCTGTATTGTCGAGGAATCAGGTGTATTTGTTCTACGTAGTTCCGCTCGACGGACTCGCTATTCCCGTCATTATTGCGTCGGCAGTCTTTCTCGGGGGCTTGTACTTGCTGAGCTTCAAATACGGACGCTTCTTCTGCAATACGATGTGTCCCGTCGGAGGGATTCTGGGCCTTTTCTCTCGTGTTTCCTTCCTCCATATCACTATCAATCATAAAGAATGCATCGATTGCGGTCTTTGCGAGAGGGTCTGCCGCGCGCGCTGCATTGACGCCAAGGACCGGAAGATTGATTTCGCGGCCTGTGTCGGATGCTTCGATTGCATTGCTTCCTGCCCGAATGAAGGCATGACGTACAGCGTGCGCTGGAATAAGACTACCCATCCTGAACCACTGAATGCCGGGAGACGAAAAGTCATGCTCGGGGCTGGGGCCGGAATGATGCTTTTATTGAAAGCTCCGCCTCCGATCTCTGAGATGAGCGTTGGAAATAGAACTCCGGTTGTACCCCCGGGCGCAAAGAGCATCGAGCGATTCACACACCATTGCACGGCATGTCATCTCTGCATAAGCTCATGCCCATCGCACGTCCTGCAGCCATCGTTCTTCGAGTTCGGCCTCGCAGGCATCATGCAGCCGAGGATGGACTATTCCGTCAACTATTGCACGTACGATTGCACTCTCTGCGGACAAGTGTGCCCCACCGGCGCCATCGCACAGCTCTCGCAGGCCGAAAAGAAACTGGTACAAATCGGAAAAGCGCATTTCACAAAAGAAGACTGCATCGTCGAAACGAAGAAGACCGACTGCGGAGCTTGCTCGGAGCACTGTCCAACGAAAGCTGTCCACATGATTCCCTATGGGAAGCTCTTCCTCCCGGAAGTTGACAATGAGTACTGCGTCGGATGCGGCGCGTGCGAGCATGCCTGTCCGACAAAACCGCGGAAAGCCATCTCAGTGCAATCGAATGTGATCCACGCCGTGGCAAAGAAGAGAGACGACGTTAAACTCCAGATTCCCGCAGAAACCCCGCAAGATTTCCCGTTTTAATCCTCCCCTAAAAAAGAAAAATCCCGCCAGGGTTGACGGGATTCAATTGCGCAACAACACAATAGATCGCTCAGTTCTTCGGCAGCGAAGTCGCTCCATTCCCTTTCCGATTTTTTTGCAGGCCAATCTCAAGAGCAATGGCCTCGAGGATTTGTTCTATCTGAACCGGTTTGTACAAAACCTGGTTCGCCAGAGAGCGGATCTTTGTTTCCCACTCCGGCTTTCCCTGACGATACGCATAGAGGACGATGATAGGGGCATCCGAATTCTGCATGCGCCTGAATTCAAACTCTCCCAGAAGAGAGGGGATCGACCGTTCAAGGTCGACGACAAGAAGCGAGACACATTTATTGTCCCGCTGAAGTCCGAGATCCTCGACGGTCTCAGTCGTCACAACTTTGTACTGATTCTGCAGCAAGATCGATAAGCTCTTCGACAAATCCGCATCTGCCGAGTGAACCAGAATCGTCTCTTTTTTGTTTGTCCCAGTCACTTTGTTCCGCTTCAACGATAAAATGAAATTGTAGTATGCGAACGCCTGAACATATAACTCAACTATTATGCCACCACGCTCCCCGTGCGGTTCGAAAAAATGGACAAGATTTCGAACAGTCGCGGGACAGAATCATGCAAATACCTCAGATTTTCACAAAAAGCGTAAAAGAAAACGCGGTTTTTCTCATTAATGGGAGGTTTGCAGGAAGCGCTTGAGGAGATAAATGGGGGCACCGCTCAAGGCTAACTTCGTATCGTGACTCTGGCGAAATTTTCCAAACGATCTATTCGAGGGTGGAAGAAAATCAACGAACAAGTTGTTTGGTTTTCCGACGGGATCTTTTTGCGCACCTTAGCTCGCAACAGGCGAGAGATTATTTATTGCCGCAGTTTGGCGCGGACGAATGAGGGAGTTTTGCGCGATCCGATGGCAAGGGGAATGCAATCGCACGGAGGATGAACGGGAGAAATGGCAGAGCACCTATACACCTGAACCGGACAAACGCGCGAGCCTCCGTTCACAATTCGTTCAAGCATGGTGCCGTCGTTGAATACTCAGTACTTGCTCCCCCGTTGTGTCAGAACTTCGTCCATGAGAGAGTCCGAATAGTTACGCTCTCCCCTTTTTCAATCCGCTCTTTATTTTCTGAAAGTATAATGAGGCAGTTTGCTGCGGCGAGCCCCCCAACCATGTGCGAGCCCTGGCCGCTCACCGGCTTGACGCTGAAATGACCATCCGGCAATCGCGTTGCGACGGCCCGGACAAACTCTACTCTTCCGGGACTCCTCCGGAATTCCGATTCCATCAGCGCAAGATAATTCAATACCGCGCCGCGCGGGAGTCCCATTATTTTTTGGAGAGCCGGCATCACCAGCACTTCAAGAGATACAAGCGCCGAAACCGGGTTGCCAGGCAATCCAAAGACCAGTTTGTTCCCCCGAGTTCCAAAATAGTTGGGCTTGCCGGGCTTCATCGCCACTCTCCAGAAGACGGTTTCCACGCGCAAATCGTTCAGCACCTCTTTGACAAAATCAAAATCTCCTACGGAAACTCCCCCGGCAGAAATGACAACGTCTGCTTTTTTGATTGCCCGGGCGAAAGCCTTTGAGAGATCTTCCTTCCTATCGCGGACGTGCATTACCAGCGCTGGGTCAATTCCGATTGAACGCAGGATTGAGGATATAGAGAACGAATTCGAATCCCGAATCTCCCCCCGGCGGAGGCGGCGCGACGGAGACCGGACTTCATTCCCCGTGATAACCAGCGCTACTGAAGGCTTCCGATACACTTTCACATCTTCATACCCGAGGGTTGCCATTAATCCAATTACCGGCGGCGTTATGACCGTCCCTTTTGAAAGAACACTCTCGCCCTTATAAAACTCCTCGCCCCGCTTTCGGAGATTCGCCCCTTCCATGGCCGCCGATTTGAAGATGATCTCTTTGCCTCTCACCTTCACGAGTTCCTTCATGACCACCGCGTCTGTTCCTCTTGGAAGAGGGGCGCCCGTCATGATTTTCATCGTCTGCAGGGGCTTCAACGTGCGGGGAGCGCTGCTTCCGGCAGCGATCGTCAATGCAACCGGGAGCCTGACCTGATTCTGTTCCGAGGCATTCCTGAGATCACGAACTCGAACCGCGTATCCGTCAACCGATGATGAGTCGAACAGCGGGATTGCTTCGCGCGCCTTGATCTCCTGAGCGAGAGCGTATCCGAGCGAATCGCCGATTGACAACTTCACAGGCATTGAGCGACGCGAGTGTTTTAATATCTTTTCTAAGGCTTCTCCGAATTCCAACACGTGTTTTTGCCGTCAATATTGTATTTGGGAATTATGGATGATAGTACATTCCGGCGAAAAAGACAAGTCTGCCATTCTGAATCGAGCCCCTCATCCGCCACTTGATCACCTCTTGAACGCGGCCAATCGATGGTCGATCTCGCCAGGATGAGTGAATGGTGCTTCAACAATTGACCCCTTTGCCGGAGGACTCTTCCACATGGTCATTTATTGCCAGCCAGAAACATCCCGCTGAGAAGATCATATCGCGAATAATGGCTGCGGCGCCAACCTTCTCCGGAAACCACGTTCCAAAACATCCGCAATTCGCATTCTGATTGCGCAGAGCAAGAATAAGCAAGGCAATGGTGAACGTGCATGTCATCATGCCTAAAAAAAACGCCATGAGGCTCGTCCGGAATTTGACGATCAGTGAAAGGCCGAAGAAAACCTCAGCTCCAATAATCCCAATCGCGGCTGGCACGAGAAAAGGAGCCGGCACCATCTCGAATTTGTTGAGGTCGTCAAGAAACACATAGAACTCCAGGGCCTTGAGGCAACCAGCTGCCAGGTAAGCCGCCCCCAGAAACAAACGCAATGTATCGGCAAAGAAGGATTTCATAGATCGAGCTGAATTCTCCTCCCAATTCCTTAACAAGTTGATTTGCTCCTGGAGGCTTAACCATAAAGAGAAAGCTTGAGGAACTGAGTGATTGACTCTTGAATAGCCGACACGAATATCCAATCAAAGAAAGCCACGAGTACCCTGGCGGAGAATCTGAGGGAAGAAAACGTGCCTGCCCCTATGGCCACCATGCCTATAAACCACGCCGCAAAGATATCTGCTTTTTCTAGAATCTGGAATACCGGCAAGTGAGCCAATGCAAGCAGATTATTTAAGTTCAGAAAAGTCACAACCGAAAAATTTGTCCCTCTTACCATGCAGACAATGCAACCGAGGACCACCGCCGAGACACCCTCCAACAAGACAATGAAGTAAGAATAGACAACCACGGAGAGACATTGTCTATAGAGAAGCTCCGAGCGGCTTCCCGAAAGGACGGCGACATAATAAAGAAAAAGTGCACCAGCGCCGAATCTTACACTCAACAGGGCTGCCACGAGTACAATGCTCCCCATCGTAATTTCCGCGGTAAGAGTTGAATGCTTCATCCAGAGGCAGAATAGGACAACGGTTGCCTGGGCCATCGAAACGCACGTCGCTGCCCGGAGAAAAACAGGCTGCCTCAATCGCCGTTCGAAGAACTTTCGAGGCCGAAGAATTAGCTCACAGACCTCCTGCAAAATCATCGGGGTCCCTCCACAATCCAGGAAAATCAGAGGTACAATAAGAATGTGAATCTCCATTGATCCAAGAGAATGCACAGCCTCCCAACTTCCTTGATGCTCACCAAATGCATCGCCCTCAGTTCACTCCTCGGCGCTCTTTGGCATGAAGGTGAAGCTTAGCATGGAGATGGAACTCATCTCCAACATCTGAACTGAGGTAGTCTTAAATGACCATATGCTCGTTCTTCCCATAAAAGGAATCGACTTCTCTTTCTCTGCTTTCCCGAGCCGGTCTGAGTACTTTTGGCGAAATCGTTCGATCTTATCATCGTCTTTCTGAAGTTGTTTGGTCACTGTGTCAATCGACATAGTGGTAACGATAACTGACTTGAGCAAACTGTCCGCCTTGGCAAATTGAAGAGCAACAAGTACTCTTTGAGCATACATTGTATCGAGATAGTACTCGGTGAAATTGCCGCCTCCTCCAGATGGAAACGCATGACCATCTGCATTCATCTGCTTAAGCTCTTTTGTGTGGAGTTTGGCACTTACGTCAACAAACTTCATTCCCCAGGATAGTTGCTCAAATGAAAAGAGCGGATCCTTTAACAATTGTGCGCTCGCCGGACTAAGAATAAGGAACAAGATCGACAAGATCTTCGCGAAAGGCTTCATCGGGGTGTTCTCCGTTTGATGAAAGATTCTGTTTTCTTTTCTCACGCGCACTTTCTAAAACAGGAACATCGACCAGATTTTTCCAGGGGAGTGTATTATTATCCACTAAACATCCTCTGGGTCAGTTGACCCAACCCAGAGGATATTTGGCAAGTATTCCAGAACTAAAGGATCTGGCCGATGACGCATCCGACATAGATAATTGCATAGGTGACTGAACAGACTGTCGTCCCCGCTCCGGTCAACAGACAAAAGAATTGTGCCAAGGATGCAGCCGCTCCGCAATCGACAGCTACCCTCCCGCCCGTGATCAGCCGCATCTCATTTTGCGTGAGAGGCGATGAAGCGGTCGAGACGGGAAGGAGCGGTAGGATGAGAGTGATCAGGAGCATGCACACCAGCAGCTGTTTCAGGATCTTTTTCATATTGCCCCCATTAATTGAATGTGTGATGGTTGATTTTTTCCTGCTCACCGCGGGCTGTTTGCTGCGATCGGGATCGGGAGAGGTGCCTCGACGCCCGAGTCGAAGAACCATTCCTTCACCCAAACCCATCAAACCGGCGAGCAAGTTGTTATTTCTTGCAGAAAACCAGCGCCTCGCCATGCCAAATCCTGGCGAGACTCTTTTCCGATAGCTTCAGCCGCCCAATCGCCGGATCGCGCAGGTAGACTTCCCCTTCGTGAACGCTGTCCGCAACGGCAAAATGATCGTTGTGAACGAAGAGGATCGCCGGGAATTGGTTTCTTCTGAATTCTTCCATAGTCAGCTTCAAGCCCTTCGCACTCAACCCGTTCCGTTCCGCATGATGAAGCAACTCCAGCATCGTCGTGCCGTTCCCCGTCATCTCGATCGAACGTTCGATCTCCCTCTGGCCAGCTTCAATTCCGAAGGCATCATACACCATCGCCAGGGAAGCCGGCCCGCAGTTGTTTTCTCTGGATTGGAATCGAACGCCGTCACTTCCCAGATATTCTCCCCCATATTCCCAGGCCAGATATCTATGAAGACAAGAAGGGTAAACTAGAAACACGATGATAAGAGAGAGAAGACCGATGCCCCATGACAATTTCATTTCCATTCCCCCTTAACTATCTAGAGGCCACCCAAGGCTAAAGTGCTCTATTGAGTGCCTGCAAACCCTGCGATCAGCAGCGAGTCCTTCTGGAAGGTGTTCTCCCCGGTGGATCGTTGGCGAAGCACACCATCTTCGTCTATACAATAGAGCGACGGGACTGCCGCGACCTTGAAGCTCTTCGCTAATTCGATACTGTTTCCTGCAAGAACTGGAAAAGATGGGGTGATACTTCCTTTCCTTCCGGTTGAGTCCGCAGAGCCGTCTATACAAACGCCGACGACGTCGAGCGTATTCGAAAAGATTTTATAAACGGAGTCGCAATTGACGATCTCAGTCCGGCAGTGAGAACAGGCCGGACTGTAAAAAAGGATGAGAAGTTTCCTGGTGCGGGGGGAATCGAAGGCGAACCTCCTTCCATCAGCGAAGGCCGCCGCAAACGGAGGCATCCTCTCACCGATCGCGGGCGCACCGGCGTTCCGATGATATTCGATATAGAACGACGATGCGATCGGAAATGCGCAAAGAATTGCTAGCGAGATCGCTGCAAGCGATCTATGTTTGGACCGAGAGATCATTGGGCTCAGTTATGATAGTCAAACGCGTCACGTTGACTCCCCTTATCACACTGGCATGTTCAGATTGGATAGTTTCTACACTCAAAGATAGCGGAAGAGCACGGAGTTGTCAAGAAGATTCTAAAAAAATGTGAATTGCGGAGAAGCACTAAAAAATTTCCGGAACTTTTGATCAGTGTCCTTCGCCCTTCAACATCTTGAACGCGTGAAGCAGCGTCGGGAAGAGCGCGTCGAGTCCGTCGGTCACCGCGCCTTTCGATCCGGGAAAACTTACGATAATTGTTTTTCCACGGATTCCGGAGATGCTTCGGGAGAGCATCGCAAGAGGAGTTCGCGCTTGCCCGTACGAACGCACCGCTTCTGTTACTCCCGGAATTTCCCGCTCGACAATTATCCTAATCGCCTCGGGGGTATGGTCGCGGGGCCCGAAGCCGGTCCCCCCGGTGGTGAGAATAAGATCAAGGTGGAGAGAGTCCGCAAAATGAATCAGCCTCTCTTCGATTTGTTTCACGTCGTCGGGGATAACTTCGTACGCTGCCACTTCAATTTTGTAATCTTGTAATCTTGCAACGATCATCTTCCCCGACACGTCTTCCTTTTTTCCGCCCGCAACAGAATCCGACAGCACAAGGACTGCGGCGCGAAGGTGTTGTCCGTCCAGCTGTGCGAAATCGGACTTGCCCCCTTTCTTGCTGAGGAGTTTTACTCCGAGGATTTCCATCTCATCGTCAAGCATTTTCATCATGTCGTACAACGTCAATGCGGCGACCGACGCCCCCGTGAGCGCCTCCATCTCCACGCCCGTTTTGTAGATTGCCTTCACCTCAACCTTAGTCGTAATCTCATCTTTCCCGATTTGAAAATCTACTCCGACAAAGTCGACCGGCAGCGGATGGCAATACGGAATAATCTGGCTCGTGTTCTTCGCCGCTTGTATCGCGGCGACCTTCGCCACCGGGAGAGGATCCCCTTTGGGGATCTTGTTCTCGCGGATGAGTGCGATCGTTGCCGGAGAGACGCGTAAAATAGATTGAGCGACTGCAGTGCGAAGCGTTGTTATTTTTCGTGAGATGTCACGCATGTTTGCCTGCGATGGTCTGTTACGCTAAAAGACAAAATTCTTGATCTCCAGAGATTCCGGGTTCCCGATAATCACAAACTGAAGATTCTTTATGTATTTCTTGCATGCACTCTGGACATCCGCGGGAGTTACTTTTTTCACATCGGCAATGAACTTGCCCGCTTCCTGGTATCCGGCACCGGAGAGCTCGTAGCGTGCAAGGACAGCTGCCTGCGAGCGATTAGTTTCATTACGGAGGTAGTAGCTGGTAATAAACGTGTTCACAGTGTTGCGGAGCTCCTGTAGCGAGACTTCCTGTTCCATCATCTTCCGCAGTTCTCCCGTCATCACTTTCATTGTTGTATCCGGACTGACGGCCGTGACGTAGATGTACCCGTAGTTGGAAAAATTCCCGCCGATACCTCCCCCGGGAGCGTATGACAGGCTTCGTTTCGTCCTGACCTCCTCGAACAACCTGTATCGCAGCACGGCGCCCGCAACAGCCATTGCATAGTATTCATTCGAATTGAGCGAAGGAGAAGGAAAATAGCCTTGTATGTAATTCGTCGGCAGCTCGCGGTGAACGATTTTTACGGAAGGTTCACTGTGTTGCACCGCCGGGAGAACCTCTGCGGAATATACACCTGGGGCGAGCGAGCCGAACGAGCCAGTCACCAATGTTTCGACTTCCTCTCGAGTGACATTGCCCACGACAATCAGAAGAAGCTGGGCCGATGTCGTCCGTTTTGCAAGGTATCCCTTCAACTGTTCCGGGGTGAACGAGGCAACTGTCTGCTCCTCTCCGTTGACGTTTGTTTCATAGGGATGGTTCGTGTAGAATGCCCTTCTTCCGAGGTCGCTGAGGTATGCATCCGGGTTGTCCCTCATTTGTCTTATCTGAGATAGCATTTGCTGCCGTTCAAGTTCGACATCCTCTTTCCCCATCGCCGGATGGAGAATGACGTCAGCGAACACGTCCCACGACCTGTCAAAGTGTTGTTTGACACACTGCAGGTCGACCGTCGAAAAATCCAGGGAGACGGAAGTCGTGATCGTAGTGTTCATCTGTTCCAGGGTGGCATTTAGCTTGTCCTTCGGGTAGCGTTCGCTCGCTTTAACGGCAACGGCGAGAGCAAGTTTTTCAATGCCGGCCTCATCGCTCGTCAGGACCGCTGCGCCGCCCCGGTAGCACATGCTTGCGGCGACAATTTCAGTCGACGTGTTCTGCTGGACGATGACTTTGAGGCCGTTCACAACGAACGATTGAGGATCGGATGCCGTCAGGATGGCCGGCAGGCCGATGACAAAGGCAAAGAGAATACATATTCTGAATTTCATGACAAGTCTCCTTCTCTGGATTTTCGCTGATTACAAACCTAGCTGCGTGCGCATCGCGGGAGATGCAAGAATCCCCATCACATACGGTTTGTCGGTGATGTAGGTTGTGAGATACCGCTTGATGTCGTCCCGCGACACTTTCTTGAGATTGTCAACATAGGTGAGGTAATAGTCCAGCCCTGCCACCGCCCACCAATAGCCGACGGTATGGGCATACTCCGACGCTTGTTCGCGTCCGTACTGTTCGCCGATGGCGAGAATCGTTTTGGCATTCTCGAGCTGGACGTCTGTGAAATACCCGGCTGACGTCATCTTGCCGAGTTCCTCGAAGATCGCTTTCCTGCACGCTTCATATTTTTCGGGCGACGTTTGCGCAAACAACGAGATCGGTCCGGTATGGTTGAGCGTATTGTATCCGAGGTTCACGCTGTATGCCAGGCCGCTTTCAACGAGAGCCTTATAAAAGACGGAGGTCTGCTGGCCGAGAATGAACGAGAACACATCTGCGGCATAGGTCGCTCGCGGGTCCCTGGATACACTCGGCCCCTGCCACTCAATCTCTATCGTCACGACGTTGACCGGCTTTTCGACAACGACAGTCTCAGTGTTCCGAATAGGAGGATGTTCGGGAATGATCAGGGTCTTGAAAGGGTCGGGTCCTTTCTTCCACGAACCAAAGTACTTCTGGGCAAGCTCAAATCCCTCATTCTCTGTGATGTCTCCCGCCAGGATCAGCGCGGAATTATTGGGGAGATAAAAACGATGTTGGATGGTATGCATTTTTTCCGGGGTCGCGGAGATAATCATCTTCCGGTCTCCGAGGACGAACTTGTAGCTGAAGTATTTCCACCAAACTTTCTCCTCCACTGCGCGATAGAGATGAAAGGAGGGATTTGCCTCGTTGCGGTCGTACTCGCCGAGGACGACCGGCCTCTCCTTCACCAGTTCCTCCTCTTTAAAAAGCGGTCCGGTGATCGCATCATACATAAACTGCATCCCCGGCTCAAGGCTGTCCCTTCCGAGGGTGATGAAGTAGTTTACCCGTTCCTGACTCGTTGTGCCGTTCCAGGTGGCGCCGAGTTCACGAAGCCTTTCCAGGTAACGTTCCTGATTCGGGATAGCCGCGTTGGCCTTGAAGAACATATGCTCGTAGAGATGCGACAGACCGTTGTATTCCGGCGATTCCGTGTAGGATCCGTTCTTCACGTCAAGCTCGATGGTCACGAGGGGAACCGCAGGATTTTGGACGACGATCACATCCAGTCCGTTTTTCAGCGTTCTTTCGTAAATCTCATATTTTTGCGAAAAGGCCTGAAGGGAGAAGAGGATGAACGCCGTCATCCCAAAGAGAATTCGTTTTCGCATGCCGACCTCCACTGTTTGATGGTAAACTCGATGATGCTAATTGTCCCGATCCGAACGATCATTTCCAAATCCGTCGAACATCTCAGCGGCAACCACGAAGAGAATAGCGACAACTTTTTTGTACTGCGGGGGATGATTCAGAAAGATAGGGAACGACAGGGAGAGATACAACCAGAAGTCCCCGCCACCGTGTGTTTAGTTTGACAACGCGGGTTCTCTGCACGACCGTCATGCCGACGTCGCAAGGTGATCCCTTCGGCAACTCAGGACGACGACGGTGGACAGCAGCGACGCAGTCAAACTGTCACACCGCCAACCAAGGCGGTTTCGGACTAATGCCCTTCCTACGAGGCTTGCGAAAATTCAAGCAGGGTCGGCCGGGCAACGAGCAAATAATCTTCCGTCGACATCACGATCGAATCGGTCAAGGAACCGGCGTTAAAGGCGATGATTTCATTGCGAACGATGGAGCTGTCAACGTAGAGGTCAATGTCGAGGATCGGTTTCCCGAACGGGGGCACGGAACCGGGGACGAGTCCGGTCACAGCTGATAATTCTTCGGCCGAAGCGAAACGGAGCTTCTTCGCGCCGAAATGATTCTTTATCTTCTGCGAATCGATCCGCAGCGCTGCACTGAGGACAAAGAGTTTGTAGTCCCCGTCGATCTTCATCACAATAGCTTTTCCCCCGACGGAAATATCCTCGCCCCGGGCCTTTGCCGACGCCTCGGAGGTCGTAGTCGCTTCATGCTGAACAGTGCGAAACGAGACACCGCCGGCGCGCAGAAACTGAATGATTTTTTCGAGGGAAGTCATGCGCAGATGAAGAGGCCCGTGAACACGAATACAGACCGCATCACTTCTCCATCCCGATCGAAAACATTCGTTCGAGGTCGTGTTTGGAATAGACCCGGAACGCAATCAGGGTTTCAGACTTTTCTATGCCGTCCACCTGCCGTATATGGTCCGTCACGAGCTCGGCGAGCCGGTCGTTGTCTTTTACCCGGATGATCACCACGAGGTCGTAACGCCCCGCCACGGAATGGACTTCTGTGATGCCGTCGATATCGGCGAGCTTCTCCGCCACGGGGTTTATTTTGTCGCGGGCGACTGTTAACAAGACGATTGCAGTAACCATGCCTTCTCCTCTATTTTCTTTTATAGACCTCTGAGTCGTGAATTTCCATGTAGCGTGAGGGATTTCTGGATGCATCGAAACCGAATTTTCGATACAAAGCGTGTGCGTCCCGCGTGAGAAGAGTAAAACGACGCAATCCCTGCAGATCCGGATGCTTCATCACGCACGACATGAGCCACGTGCCCAGGCCCTTGCCGCGGTATGACTCCAGAACGTAGACATCGCAAAGATACGCATAGGTTGCATAGTCGGAAATTACCCGTGCAAATCCAATCTGCTTTCCGGAACCGAAGAGACCGAAACATAACGAGTTCTTCATCGCCCGATCAACAGTGCCACGGGGGATCCCCTCCGACCAATAGCAATGAGTGAGGAAGTCGTGAATCGCCGCCGGATCCATCTTTGACGGGTCGGCCGAAACGGTGAATTGATCGCGATGATATTCAGGATACGTTGTCATAGTGAAAAATGATTGTGCGGTAAGAATTGCCTTCGAAAAGAAACAAATGTTCGCGCAAACGCGAACTGTAAACGCATCAATCCCTCATCCCCCCCTCCCTCTTCCCTTCAAGCCGGCTTGTAGAGACCGGCCTTGTTGGCCCCAATCAGTCCCGCCTCATAGGTCCTTTGATCCACCGGAGAAAGCGAACGCGCCATGGCCGGCGTGATGATCTTAGTAATTCGGATTTCGCTCAGCTTATCTCCGATCGCCTCCAACGCCTCGTCTGAAAAAGGCCAGTCGAGAGAATCGAAGGAGGTCAGATTAAGAGGACGCGTGTATTGTCTCAGCGTCTTCTCGCGCGCGACATTATAGTATGATTCAAAATAAGACATCACCAATTCACGAAGCGATGCGTAGACCGGCTCGCGATATCGCAGTCCGACAAAATTTGACTTTGCGATTGAGCCAAATCTTCCGTTCATCTTGAAGATGGCCAGAACATGATCGTCATCCCGGACACCATCCATATCAATGATGAGCGGAGGAAAACCGAGCCGCCGAAGCGCCATGGCGGCGAACACCGCGCCGTCGTAGCAATGGGCGATGCGGTCCGAGAGCACGGTGCGCGGAGAACGGTAGCGGGAGTCGGAGCTGTATTTTAGAGAATCGAGGAATCTTTGAATCTTTACCGTGGATCCCAACCGGTCAAGCACTCGCAACTCGGCAGAAGACCAACCTCTGGATCCGGATTGAAGTTCAGACCGCTGTTGAGATTTCTTCACAGATGCCACGTGCCGCCGCGCTCCTGCAATAATGTGAGGTTGAAGTTCTTCAATCGAAGATCTGCTTGAGATGGTGTTTCAGATGACGCACATAATCCTGAACGAGAAACTCCAGCGTCACCGGCTCATGCTCATCGATAAATATGTGATTGCGGAGGACCGCCTCGGGGAGGACGGAAACCATATGGAGAAGGTGAAGGTTGTAAGACTTCCATAGCTGAACCAGATCGGACCATGGTTCATTCTGGTACTGCTGGGTTTTCACCCAGGATTCTTGCTCATATCCGGGGAGTTTCAGTTCAGCGCTTAACTGCGCCCGGACAAATCGCTGGTGATTGTTGGCGGCAGAATCGATGAGATGACCGAGAATTTCTTTCTTCGACCACTTTCCCGCAGCCCCGCGATCGGCGCTCTCCTTCTCCGATAACGCGTCAAGCGCTTTCGATGTTGCGGCGATGACCTGTTTAAATTCTTCGGCAACCTTCTTCATTTTTCTGTTTCCTTTCCAGGGAGTTGTGCGAAGCCATCCGGCCATCGCTGCCATCAGCCACAGGCTTCCGAGCAGCGCCAGAACAAGCGCGATCATGTCGAGGACGTTTGAGGTAGTCCCGCCGAAAAAATAGATCAATATCGTACCGCCTCCCCGCTACAGCGGACAAAAATCAAGTCGTCTCCCGAAAATCCCTCGTACGGTCTTTTTGAGAAGCCCCGCTTAAGACGACGTAGACCCGCGACGAAGATACCAGAAAGCTGAATGCTTCGCTGCCCTCAGCATAAGAATCAATTGTGTGTGGTGCGCGGAACTGAATATTGAGCTACATCCAGTTTTAACGGTGATCAAAAGCGAGTCTCCTCTTGCCTGGTTACCGATCACTTTTCAAATGCCTGGTTGCGAATCATCTTTAGCATGTCGTAGGGCGCGGGATCGCCGCCAAGGTATTTATGGAACCAATCGAGATGCGCGTTATAGTAGACCGGCATCGACTTCACGGCGCTCGGCCAATGCCCGTCGTTCGGGAAAACGATCAGCCGCGACGGAACGTTCATTTGCTGCAGGTCCGTAAAGAACTCGAGACTCTGGGTGTACGGAACACGGAAGTCCTTTTCGCCCGTGATCACGAGACACGGCGTCTTGAAATTCTTCACGAACAAATTAGGAGACCATCTACTATAGAGACTTGATTCCGATGGCCGGCCGCCGAGGTCCCACTGCGGGAACCACAATTCCTCCGTCGAGCCGTGCATTGCCGTGAGGTCGTACACTCCCATCATACAGGCTATCGCCTTGAACCGTGATGTATGCCCTTCGAACCACATCATCATGTAACCCCCAAAAGACCAGCCCATCGCGCCGACCCGGGCGCTGTCGACATATGGCAGTTTTTCAAGAGAGTCGGTGACCGCCATCAGATCTTCGTATACTTTGCCTCCCCAATCCTTCGAAATCTCCGCTGTGAATTCCTGGCCGTAGCCGGTCGATCCATGGGGGTTCGGGAATGCAACGATGTAGCCGCAGCCCGGATACATCTGCCAGTCTCCCCGGAACGCGTCAGCCCATTGGGACTGCGGGCCGCCGTGAACGTTGAGAATGAGAGGATATTTCTTTGATGGATCGAACCCGTGCGGCTTAACGATAAAAGTATGAATCTTCTTCCCGGTGGGAGAAGAAATCCACATCTCTTCCGCAGGCCGGATGTCGACGGCATCTTCTACGGGTTTGTTAAAATACGTCAGGCGCTGAGGATTTTTCCCCGTCGTCGAAACGCGCCAGAGTTCGGTCGGACTTCCAACCGAGCGCTCGACAAACGCTGCAAATTTTCCGTCGGGCGAAATATCGGTACCGTCGATCTTCTTCATGTCGAACACCGGCGAGCATCGCCGCGTTTTGATGTCGACTTTATAGATGGGAGTATGCCCCAGGACGTCTCCCGTAAAATAGATGCTCTTCGAATCGGGCGCCCAGACGAAGTCGTTCACCCAATTGTCAAACTCCTGCGTCAGCACTGTCTTCTCACCGGTAGTCCGGTCGAACAGCGCGATGCGGAAACAGTCGGACTCGTAGGCCGGTATCGACTGCATTCTGTACGCGATGAACTTGCCGTCGGGAGAATAACAGGGATCGCCGTCGTATGCTTTGTTTGCCTGCGTAATATCTTTCGGTTCACCGCCGGCAGTCGGCACAACAAAGAGATCCGCGTTGGTCGATTCGGCTTCGTTCGCATCATGGTTCGATGCATAGCAAAGTTCCTTGCCGTCCGGCGAGAGAGCAAATCCGCCGCCTCCCAGGGAGAAAACAGGCGCGTCGAAATCGCCGGGAGAGAGATCTGTGTATTTTTTGGTCTCGACGTCGAAGATCAGAATGTGTGACCTTCTTCCATCTTTCCACGATGTCCAATGGCGATACAAAAGCCGGTCGGCCATATGCGCATGGATCGGCCCGTCGCTCACGCCGTTATCGTTCTTTTTGTTGCAGTCATTATCGGCTCCGCATTCGGGAAAAACATCGCTCGTAAAGACGATGTGCTTGCCGTCGACAGTCCACACTGCATCCGAGACGCCGGCGGCAAAGTGGGTCAGCTGCACAGCCTCTCCGGAGTCGGCCGGGATCGACCACGCCTGGCTCCCTTCTTTTTGCGTGGAGAGATAGCGAAGCGTCTTTCCATCGGGCGACCAGCATGGATGGCCGCAACTAACGGAGTCGCTCGTGAGCCGGCGCAGGTTCCCGCCGTCAGCGTCGATGATGCATACCTGGCCCCTCGATTTCCCCTCGGCGAGAGAGGAGCTCGTCACCGAGAAGGCGATTCTCTTTCCGTCGGGCGAGATTTTCGGATCGGCAACGCTCTTGATCTTATAGAAATCTTCGATCGCAAAAGGTTTCTTCTGCGCGAAGCCGCTGCAGACCATGAATAGGGTGAAGAGGATGAAGGATACTTTTTTCATCGTTGTGCTTTCTCGTTTGGTGGTCTGGCCGCCGGTGAGGATATGCATCGTGAGTCGTTCGGGGTTGCGATAGCGCCGGCGAGATGGGGAGTCGGGAAACCTTTACTTTTTCGTGACGCTTTCGATCGCACTAATCAGCTGCTGGGTGGAAAAACCCTTGTCGAGATAGGTAATGTTCGCTTCGGACTGCCACGCACCGGCAGCCTGCGCTGCGCCGGTCATCATAATAACGGGGATTCTCGCCGTGAGAGGTTCCGCCATGAGTTCTTCGACCATCATGAAGCCGTTCATGTTGTCCATGTTGACGTCGCTGAGGATGACATCGGGCCGGTATTTGGCCGCAGAATCGAGTCCCACCATTCCATCCTCCGCTTCGAGCGTGTTGTATCCCCGTACTTTCAACGAAGCGGCGAGGGCTTTTCGAAAAGCTGGTTCATCATCGACGATAAGAACGGTTTTCATTCAACATCTCCTGTAAATTGATTGTCGAAAGTAACAAAAGCAATGGAGAAAATCAATAAAGCGAGCGAGAAACGCGTCAAAAGCCAGTCAACACGCGAGCATCAAATGAAGAAGCCCCGGAAGGATTACCGACTCGCCAGGGCTTCAGAGAACAACTGAAAAAAGAAAGCTCTATTTTACCACCAGCATTTTCTTCCTGTAGAATTCCTTTTTCCCTTGTTGATTGCGCGTTTCCATGCGCCCCGAGTTGTTTGCGGGGTTGATTGTTAATTGATAAATGTACATCCCGCTCGCAACGTTCGAGGCGTTCCAAATCTCTTGGTGGTAGCCCGCAGACCGATCATCGTTGACCAAAGTCTTGACTTCTTGTCCTATTGAGTTATAGATCTTAAGTATCACTCTGGTGTCATTTGGAAGCTGATAGGAAATTGTTGTAGTTGGATTAAACGGATTAGGAAAATTCTGGAACAACTCAAAATGATCTGGTGGCTTAACGCTGATATCCAATTGCTTTGTCCACGCCTCGCCCGTCGAGCTTGTTATCGTAAAGGTCAGCGTTTGAGTCTTGTTGACGGGGGCAAGTTTATCTACGGAGAAAGAAAAAACAGTGATGGTGTCGCCTTTTGCTTTGAGCTGCGCAATCATCTGCGTGGTCGATGCAAAGTGAAGCCATCCGGGAGTATCTCCTAATTGCACTTTCATGCCTGAGGCTGCAACCGTTGAGGTGTTGCGCACCGATAGCTGGATGGAATTATCCTTTGATTCGAACGGGAGCTGGTGCTGGGAGAGTGCAAAGTTAAAAAGGAAAAGTGAAAATGTGAATATGTTAACTATCTTCATATACCCCTCTTTATAGGTCGTTGTGCATTGTTTTCTGTAAGAATTCTCGATTGAATGCTTATTGACTAACGTTCAGCGATATCACGACCAACGGATTCGTCGACAAGTCCTGCGTCTTGTTCTGCGACACGGATCCTGACGTGGCCCGGAATTGAAGATTTGCGGGGAGCAGTTCCTTGGTGATATTTCCGTTCACGGTATTTCCAAATTGCCTCCACGCGCCGGAATAGTAGGTTACGATGGCATTATTCACCGGACTATTTTGGGTATTTACCACGTTCACGGTTGCCAAGACCGTTTGAAAAGCCACAACGCTGTTCGAATTCAGGTCTTGCTGCTTGTCGTTACTCACATAGGCATAGGTCATCCGGAAGGAGTAATTATTCGGCAGCAACTCTTTGTTAGAAATGCCGTTTGAAGCAACGCCAAAGGTTCTCCATGCGCCCGAGTAATATTGAACAGAGCCCTGATCGATGAAAGCTCCGAGACTGTTTTTCAGTTGAACTGTTGCTTTTACAGTGCTGAACACGACCGTCGCATTTGATCCTAAGTTCTGCTGTTTATCATTGCTGGCGTAAGCATACGTCATTCTGAAGGAATAATTATTCGGCAGAAGCTCCTTTGTGGCAGTTCCGTTCAACGTAATCCCAAACGTTCGCCATGCGCCGGAGTAATACTGAACTGTGCCGGTATCCATTAACACGCCCTGACTATTGTGCAATTGCACGGTTGAATTCACGGTCTGGAATTCCACAACAGGATTGACGCTCAGATCCTGAGCTTTGTCATTGCTTCCATAGGCATACGTCATTCTGAAAGAATAATTGACAGGCAACAATTCCATCGATGCCACGCCATTTGAAGTTGTCCCGAAAGACCTCCATGCTCCGGCATAATACTGAACCGAACCGGTATCCATTGCAATACTTTGACTATTCTGGAGTTTAACCTGCGCCGCGACTGTTTGGAAAACAACGGTGTCGGTTCCTACGGTCACGTTTGATTTTGTCTGTGCGCCGTAGGCATAAGTCATTCGCAGGCTGACGGTCTTGAGAGTTGTGTTGACGCTGAATGTGCCGTCGTTGTTGTTCACTGCGTCTTTCCAGCTACCATCATAATATTGAAGCGAACCGCCGGTGAGTTTTGTGCCGAGGCTGCTGACAAGCTTGACGGTGAACCCTGACGGAGGAATCGGCAACTGGGCCAATAAATATTGAGTGTTGTAATAAATGAGCGCATACGCTTCGCTGGTGAGATTGCTTGAACTGTCTGAGATTGCGTTGATCAAGACTGTTTGAAGAGTTGTGCGAGCTCCCGATATATCATTCTGTTGTAAGTTTGACTTGGCCGAGTTCAAAGAATTAAGATATCTATTTGCAGTGGTTTGATTTTTGATCCATCCCAACAAAGCGGACTGTGCAACGTAGGAAGAAATTGTATCGAGAAAGCTCAATGCTGCAAATGGATGGGGCGGTGTTGCAGGTCCGATGGTTGTCCTGCAAAGGTGAGTTGCAAAGATATTAAATGATGCTGGATCGTATTGTCCTTCTTCGCTGGGGATTCGTTCGAATGCTCGGACCCAATACCGCAAAATCTTTGGTAAGCCAGCACTCTTCATTCCAAATCCAGTTAGAGATCTATTTGGAAGAATATAGTGAGTTGACAAATATGAGTCCCAAGTTACAACTTCAATTGTGTCGTAATCGTATTTACCAGCATTCCAATTTTGCGGGGCAGTGAAAGAGTCGACAGAATCTCGTAGTTCAATCATAAATCTCCAAATGCTCTGAGATGCATTTATCCCATTGGCTAATCCATAATTATAGCTGTATCCTCTTTGTTGGACGAGAACGTTGGCGGTCACATTTGGAGCAATAAGATTCTTTACCGGGAGTGGTGGTAGATTCTGAGCTTGTGAAAGCCCTTGCACAGAACACAGGACCTTCAACAGTAAAATTATGGACCATACTAAGTTATTTTTCATGTTGAGGCCTTTCTAATATTGAATATGAAAGTGATTTTTGTCCTCGACTTCATCGCCGGGTTCCGCGCCCGCCGATTTTACAATTAGAGCCTTAAGTATGTTAGTCCGGGCCGTGTCCGATGACAGGCTTACTGCCTGTCCATTATAATAAATACCAACGTCGGCATTGACGCCTAAGCGATGCTCTTTATGGTCCGTATTTTCATCCCAACTTCCATCAATATCAAACTTCCCACCATTCGGCAAGCTCATGTCATTAACTAGGAGCCTGTATCCCGGACAATACACAGCAAGACTATCTCCAACAGACTGTAAAATTTGAGTTAATCTTGCCGTACCGTAGTGATCATCATCCGGCGTTCTGCAATTCGGATAGCTATTGTCAATTCTTGGTCCATGATGTTCACAAAGACCACCGGTTTTGATGTAATTAGCTTCTTCGTTCAGAAATTTAAGGAACGGAACCCTGACTACTACAGAATCAGAGTCTGCAATCATGGGGAGGTTAAGTGCTGCAATAATATGTTCATGGCCACCAAAAACAGAGGCTTGATAAGTCGCACGGATGGTATCTGGCCCTGTAGCGAACTCCTGACTGCTTGCTGGCCCCCCGCCTGTGATAAAAATCCCAGATGGACGATTTCCTGTATGGTAATGTCCGCCAGAGCCCTCTACGGCCGCACTCGTGAGTATTACTCCGTAGGGTGGACCGGAATAGAGAAGCCCCGAAACTGTGACCGCCACTTTTACACTGGTCTGACTTTCATTTGACGAAGTATGATTTAAATAAAATGGCTGGATCGAATCAGCAACGACAATGACTTTGATTTCGGGACGAACAAAGATGGTTCCTGTGGCGAACTTGGTAGCATCTGCAGACACAACTACTCTTACGATCGCCTGTGGATACTGATCCTGATAGCCTTGCGAAGTAACAGACGAGTTCGCCCCTATCTTATGGGATAGAGATTTTGCTACTGCGAATACGGGCGTAGAGGAGTTTCCTCGTGCGATTACTTTTATCCGCCCTGAACGAAGTGTTCCATAAGAAACTCTTGGAAGAGTGGTTACTGTGTCATTGGACGGGGAAATAAAATCAACAAAATCCTGCCCTTGGTCAAATGAGAGATCAATTGAAGTAGACGTGTCGAACGGGACTTCATTCCCATTGTTGTCTATGGCTATGACAGTCAAAGGAGCAGTTTTTCTATTGGAAAGCGTATCTGGCACGACGTTGACGAGAAAATGATTTACGTTTTGACTCATAACTGTCACTGTTCCCATTCCAGAATGAGTTGTAACAAATCCGTCATATTGAGTTATGCCGCTAATTGAGGCTTTCCTGTCCTTTGAAAGCGCGACAGCCAAATTGGGGGAGGCTGCAACTTTTTTCCAAAAAACCTGCAGGCTTTTCTTATAGAGTAACTCCCGCAAAGAAAGAGGTGATTTTCCGGCATTTTTGCTTGCACTGCTCTTGAGAACTTGAGGACGAAGGGTCTTGTTCCCGTGTACTGCGATTGTTGCTCCACAATCTAAACAGGGCTCGTCAGCTGAAACTACGATTTTGATCTTGGAGGATATTGAGGCATTAGTCATCGGGGGAACGTATAAATGCACAGAATCTAGACCGTAAATGTCAGTTCCGACAACACTGCTGTCAGGCGAATAGAGGAATGCCGCCGAATCTCCTTCCACGATAGTAAACCTCGATGATACTAATTGGCCAGTCGAGGGAGTGCCATCTGACTTCTCCATTATAAATTTCAGGGCTGTCGTATCCCCGTACGAAATTGTATCTCGGTTTGAAAGCATCTTAAGGGGAGGATCGCCCGGTCTAACTTGGAAGGTTTGCGTCACGGGGGTAGAGCCTGGCAACGTCGACGATATTTTCAATCGCACAATTTGGGTCTGCGATACTTCATCTCCCCAGGGCCGATAATCGAATGCCCCCTGACCAGCAATGATTGGTATCGAATCGATTACGGCACCATATCTGCCAGTCGCAGGGTCATGAAGGTCTCCCCATTGAAGTCCATCGAGAATTTCGGCACGAATAAAGTAGCCATCGCCGGGGGATACCATATCGCCGCAATTATCCTGAACGTAGGAGACCACATCTAGTGGATACGGTGATGGCTGATAGACGAAATCTAATTGAGGCACGGCCAATGTAAAACTGGTTGACGCACATTGTACGATCAAATCCCATGTTGCATCGCCAACACGGAAAGGTGTATCTGGGATATAAGCAAAGGCTCCGCCGGCGTATGTTGCCTCCCCGAACGAGTTCCCGTCCACAATGATTCTGATCGGCAGTGCTGCATCGATGAACGAATCTTCCAAGGTATCTACCATCGTGAAAAAAAAATACTTGCCAGCCGGAGGGGCAAGCATGATCAATGTGGTTATGGTGTCTTTTGTATTCTCGACATAACTGCTATTCATGTCTGTCAAAATATCTTGGCTATATGGGTCAAAACCCCATAGATTGTTCGCGGGATCGAGCACAAGAAGATGGATACGTGCAGGAACCCCATTCGAATTCTGCTGCCACGTTATCTTAAATTCTACCACGCTAGGAGGGCTGGAAAAAGTGCTTTGCGGATGTATGGCTTGCTTCGGTCCTATTTCTACGGAATCCTTAATGACAACTTGAGCAATGGCAGATGAAAAAGTAATCAAGACTAGTAGGAGAACTGAGGAGAAGGCGTGAATAGTCTTATTGTGTGGTTCTTGCATGGTAAGACTCCCTGATTGATCCCCAAAAGCGGGCATACGTGAGACGAATATTTGGGAAAGTGTCCCGGAATGACCCCCAACTGCGGCTTTACGTCTTGCGAAGATCTAGAAAGGTGCGAACATTGTCAAGCGGAATTTGCGGATAAGAAAATCCTCGGGAATGATTTTTACAGCACGGGAACTTTTGGAACTCAGGTTTCTGATCCGTCAACCCGACCGACAACCCGAGAACTATAGATGCCATACCTTCTACCGCGAAACGGTTACCAGAATTTCATTCTCAAACTCGGCGAAGACGGAATTCAGCCGGGCGCGCTCCTTCTCGACGCAGGGTGGAATAGAAGCAAGGTTCTCTCCCGGGTACGGTTCTTTCTTCGCGAAGAGAAGACAAAGATCCATTCCATAATCGAGGTTGGTTTTGAATTCGCGCAGTTTTTTGACTTCCATGTCGGTGTATTTGCATTGCCGGACAAGATTCGCAAAATAGTCGACGTACATTTCTATTTCTTTGGCGAACATATGCGGCCGTTCCGGCGGAACGAGGGACTCGCCCCTGCCGTAAATATGATCCACCATTTCTTTCAGCGTATAGAGTTTCTTGAACCAGGCGATATTCGGGCCCGGACAGATTGCCTGGGGGGAATTCGTCGGCGGGACAATTCCGAGCGCGATGAGAGCCCCGTTGCCAAGGTGCTCGCAAAGGCAGGCCTTGTCTATGACCGTGGTGCGCGCTTCTACTTTTTCCTCATTCGATATAGGTAACGCGTCGATCACTTTGAGTTTTAATTCCTGATACTCTCTCGACGCAAGACAGATTGGAGCAGTAGTGAACTCGGTATTTGACACGAGAAACCCTTTTGGACACGCAGAACCAGGCTTCCCCTCCTCCGCTTTCTTACGAATCGAGATCTCGGATCCGGTCCGGCGTATGTTATTGAACGGAACTCCGAGGGGCGAAAATCCGCTCAGGTAGAGATCATCTTCACCGGCCTGCCGTAAGAGCTCGCGGGTTGCGTCGTCGACGCACGTTGCTTCCGGCACAAGGAGAAACGGGCTTGCCCATCCTGTGCGGTCCATTCCGAAATCTTCCATCATCCTTCGGGCTTCGCCGTTCGTGCCGATACCGCCTTGAACGGTAATGAGCGGCTTGGCATTCACATCCTTCGGGTACTCCCACCCCATCGTCTCGTAGTACTTGTGTATGAGAGGTTGGAACTCCGCGACAAGTTCATCCCGCTTTTCCCGGAACTCCTTCAAGAGGCTCGGAAGGAGGTGGCCGTTCGATGCAAACGCATGCCCGCCGCAATTCAATCCGGACTCAATCCGGAATTCAAAAACTTCGAGCCCTTTCTTGGCGAGCAGCCTTCCCTGAATAAGTGTGGATCGAAAATCAGTCACCTTCAAAATTATTTTTTTTCTCAGCTCGCCGGTTGCGTCCCTGTAAAAATCTTTGAAACGCGTCATGTAGCCGAACAGGCTCTGGTTGATCCCCGCGGAGAGAATAATGCTGGACTGTAACGTGCTGTTGGCGTACCCGCGGAAAGCAGCTTTAGCATCGCTGAACTCCTCACTTAGCGGCTTACCGTGCTGGTCGAGATTGATGCGGTCCAGCTTCACCATGATGTTGACGTCGATCGAACCCGGCACCATGGCATCCGTCAGCGTCGCGGCAATCGCGTCGCGTTCCGGCCCCGGCTTCATGGCCACGAATTTCTCGTACATCGTTTTGGGCGGAGATCCGTCGGGCAGCAGTTCGAAATATTTCTTCTTGTCGTTGTCGGCGAAGAACGGAAGGGACTTCACCGCATCCATTTTTCGACGGACGATCTCACCGACCGTGTCGAGATAGGCCGTGATCCTTCGCGCTCTTCCGTCCGGCGAATAACGTGGAATTTTTTCGTACGCGATCGCGTACTTCTCGCTGTAGTGTTTGCGGATTCTTTCCAGCAAAAGGTCATCCACGATCGAGATGACGGAGGTAATGCCCAACGGAGCGACGCGGATCGGCGTGTCGACCGAGTGTCCGGTGCCCATCACGGGGATATGAAAGGAATGATAATAGCTATTCACTGGTCTCCAGAGAGGTGTTGTGTAAACACGGTGTGGACTATTCTGCTTCCAAAAATCTCTTCAAGTTTCCGTCAAAGCAGATATGGAGAAAACCATTCGATGTGCCATCGAATGGAGACGCACGGCGATAGCGTGCATTTTCCAGTGGGGCGAATGATCAGCAGATATCCAATGGGTCTGGAAACTGGAAGCCGGCAGAGCTACGAGACATGAGCCATTGTATCAATGTACTGATTTTTCTTCCCGTTGCCAACTTATTTTCTGTTATTTCGGCGGGGGGAATCCTTCCGAAGGTTATCGGGAAAGACCGTACAAGGCTGAAGAGACTTCCGTGCTAATCATGTAACCTTCGGAAGGTTACGAGAACGCACTTCCTGGAAGAACCGGGAGAGCTTAGCTTCGTCCAGCTTTCCGTTCGTCCGGACGCCGCTGCAGACATCCACGGCAAAAGGGGCGACTTCCGAAATTGCTTTGGCGACATTCTCGGGAGTAAGTCCTCCCGCCAGAAAGACCGGGATATCGAACGACTCTTTGATTGTTTTACTGATACTCCAATCGTGAACGCGCCCCGTGCCGCCAAGTTCTTTGATTTTGGCCGTCGGGTTTCCCGAATCAAGGAGGAATGCATTGACATAAGGGGCGGCATATCGGGCAGCCTCAACCGATTCGGGCCCGGTGACGTGAATGACCTGGACGAGAGCGATCCCCGGCAAAGCAGTCCGCAAACGCTGAAGCTCCATCGTATCCATCCGGTCGCAGAGCTGGATCGTGTTCGTCCCGCATTTCTTCTGTTGAGCGACGACGGCCTCTGCCTCCTGCCTGCTCGTCAGCAGAAATGAGGCGACAGGCGGAGGTACCAACGCGGCGATCGCGGCTATTTCTTCTTCCGAGATCGGACCAGGTCCGCTCGGCATGGCCGAAACAAGCCCGACGGCCGATGCGCCGCAGCGGACGGCGAGACGCATTTCTTCCGGCGAAGCGATGCAGCAGATCTTTACTCTCGGGAATTGAGTCGTGTGCATGACCTTTTGGATTTCGGGTTAGGAGACAAAATGCCCCGCCAATGCGGAAAGAACACTAAGAAAAATGTTTCATCTTCATCTTGGCGTCCTTTGCGTCTTCGCGGTGTTCTCTAGCTTCCTTCAGTTCCGCCGAAAAGAGACTGCATGTTGAGCGAGGGAGCTTTCGACTTGCTCGCCAGCGAAACATATGTTCGTGCAAGCTTGTCTTTTCCAGCGCCCAGTACGGTGCTGATCAATCCAAGCGCTTCTCCCAGATCGGACGGGGTAAGATTCTTGAGCACGTGCACCCACATTGTCTCTTCCAGCACATTGAAAGCGGTCTGGACCTCGGAGAGATCGAAGCCCGCTTCAAATCGCTCCCTGGCTACCGTTTCGGCGTGCGCGATCATCGGACCAAGGTTTTTTTCTTTCACTGCCTTCGCCGTCAGGGTGTAGAGGGCTTTCACTCTTTGATGGGTGTGTTCACTCCCCGATTTTTCATAGTGAGCCAAACGTGCGCGTTCAATTGCAGCCTGGGCTTCGGAAATGATGTCGGCGGATTGTTCATGGAGAAGTTGGTTGAGATTCATAAGAGGGCTTCCTTCAAAGTCTTGATTGGAGAGATCGACGACCTAATGACTCTATCGGGATGCTACAGCTCGGTGTGCACCCGCGCAGCGATAACATGCACCGGACCGCGATCACGATTGTACGCAGGATTGAGAACAAACTGATAGTCAACACTCATCGATGCGCCCCGAACGATTTGCGCCGAGTAATATGCCTCCGTAATTGCCTCCGGAGCGTAATGCAAAGTCCCGTCGCCGATGAGAAATCCGTAGCCGCCTTTCGACAAATATTCTTCGTGGTCTGGGGAAAGGGAGTTCAGGACAATCGCAAGTCCGGCGGCATCGTCGGTCCGGTTCCAGGAAGCGCCTTTGAGAGACCCGCCGACGCTCACCGTCCGGTCAATTTCCGTGAACGCCCATGTTTCGGTCTTCCCGTCATTCCAACCGGCCCGCAGAAATAGGCCCGCTTCGCCGTTCAACTCCTGCTCAACGTTTATTCCAAGGCCGAACTTTGGAGTGCCGTATTTTCGAGACCGGGTAACATCCATGTCGAACGAGGGAGTGTTGATGGTTTCTCGGTAGTCACCGGCATCCGACATATTTCGATAGACGAAGACGCGTGCTGTCCCGGGGCGGCCGTTGTACGAATACGAATGTTCATACTCCGCCGAAATCTCGTTGTCTTCGGCGACTCGCGTATCCAGCGTCTCTCCGTTTGCCTCGGCGGGGACCATGACCGCCGCAAAGCGCAGTGCCCAAAGTTCCCGGAAGATTTCTAGAACTCCGCCGAAAGTATAGCCGCGAGTATCCGCAGCATAGTCCCACGCCCCGTTGTCCATGATTGACCAATTCAGAAATTGCGTCCGTGCGTCGTGACTGTACTTGTTATTGTCGAAAAAATCGGTAACCGAGAACTTACCAAGAGTCACAACCGTTCGGTTCAGGTTTCTCTCTCCGCGAAGTTGATTCTCGTCGTCGTCCATCTCCTGTGTTGGTCCCCCTTCACTGAAAGTCTGCTGAACGTACGCCCGGGCTACATAGACCTGCGGGCCCGGGGTGGATACGCGATAGATTTCGCCGTTCGGAAAACCGGCGATACCGAGAGTCCTACTGAAACCTGCTCCACCAGAGACTTCCGGATTGAAGTAGGCCTCAGCTCCATTCCAAAGTCGTGCGCCGAAATACAATGTAGAGGTAAGCGACATCTTGGTTTCCGCAGCGCTGGTCAAACTATTCATGCCGGAATATTTCGCAGCGAATGCCGGATGATATTGATCTACGATAGTCTCTTGAAAATGAACGTTGAATTGCTGCGACTTGCCTGTACTATCCGATTGTCCTCCAAGAAGAGATATGGAGGACATCATCAGAGAAAGCACAATTGAACTAAGTAAGCTTGTGCATCGTAAGACGCTATGTATCGAGTGGCTTGAAGAGATCAGGCGAAGTTTCCTTGAATTGGCAAAAGCATCTTCCTCTCTTTTGTCTATGCTGTTCGTCATCCCGACGTGCCAAAGGCATCTTTTCGGGAAAAGTCGGAAGCTGGTCTTCCAGCAAACACTTGAGGTAGACCCTGAATAAAAACGTTTCAGGGTGACGTATTTGCAGCGACGACGTATATCAGTAGCTCGTCATCCCGAAGCAAGTCGGGATCTGTTCTTCAAGGTGTGTGAATATCACCCCTCGTCGGTCACGCAACCCTCGGAGGCAGACGAAACGTTCAAAATGTATTTATAGAGCATCCCATGCTTCGCCTTGTAGGGAGGCGCCTTCCACTTCTTCAGGCGCTGGGCAATGATCTTCGCCGGTACCTTCAGCGCAATCGTGTTCTTTTCGCCGTCCAGCGCGATGACGTCGCCATTCTTAACAATCGCCAGCACTCCTCCCACCTGCGCTTCGGGAGTGATATGCCCTACCACAAAGCCGTGGGTGCCGCCTGAAAACCGGCCATCAGTGATAAGCGCTACGCTTTTTCCTAAACCAGCCCCCATGATCGTAGAGGTTACCGTCAGCATCTCCCGCATTCCGGGACCTCCCTTCGGTCCCTCATAGCGAATGACCACAACGTCGCCGGCCACGATTTTCTTTTTCTCAAGCGCGGTCAGCGTTTCTTCCTCAGAGTCGAATACCTTTGCCGGCCCGGAGAAGCGGAGCCCTTCTTTTCCCGTAATCTTGGCGACAGCCCCGTCTTTCGCGAGGTTACCGTAGAGAATCTGGATGTGCCCCGTTTTTTTGATGGGATTCGAGAGCGGGAAGATTATTTTCTGTCCTTCCTTAAGTCCAGGAAGTCCCTCGAGATTTTCTTCGAGAGTCTTTCCGGTTACAGTCAGGCATCGCCCGTCGAGGAGCTTTTCCTTCAGCAGCATTTTCTGCAACGCCGGGACTCCGCCAACCGTCTGCACATCTTCCATGACGTATTTGCCGCTCGGTTTCAGGTCGGCGATTGTTGGAACCCGGTCACTCACTGTCTGGAAATCGTCGATCGTCAGCTTCACTCCGACCGACTTCGCCATTGCGATGAGATGCATGACGGCATTCGTCGAACCGCCGAGCGCTATGACAACGGTGATGGCGTTCAGAAACGCTTTGCGCGTCATGATGTCTCGCGGCTTGATGTCGCGTTCAAGCAAATTCAGGATCGCCTTTCCTGCATTCCTGCATTCGGTGATTTTCTCTTCGCTTGCCGCTGGAGTCGATGAGCTGTACGGAAGGCTCATGCCGAGCGTCTCGATCGCAGAGGCCATCGTGTTCGCGGTATACATTCCGCCGCATGCGCCTTGTCCGGGGCAGGCATGATGGAGAACTTCGCTCAGTTCTTTTTCATTCACCTTTCCTGCAATGTACTGCCCGTAACATTCGAAAGCGGAGACGACGTCCAGAGCACGGTCGCCGAGATGTCCTGCGCGGATCGTTCCCCCATAAATCATGATACTTGGACGATTGAGACGTCCCATGGCGATGACCGAGCCGGGCATATTCTTGTCGCAGCCAGGGAGAGAGATGTTTGCGTCATACCATTGCGCATGCATGACGGCTTCAATCGAATCCGCGATGATCTCCCTTGACGGCAGAGAAGATTTCATCCCCGCGGTCCCCATCGCTATACCGTCGCTGACGCCGATCGTATGAAAAATCAATCCGACGAGGCCCGCTTCCTGAACTCCCTGTTTCACAATTTTCGCAAGCTCATTGAGGTGCATGTTGCAGGTATTTCCCTCCCAGCCCATGCTGGCAATGCCGACCTGCGCCTTTTTCATATCATCGTCCGTCAGGCCGATGCCGTACAACATCGCCTGGGAACCGACCTGAGATTTCTTCTGGGTTAATTGCGAGCTATACTTATTCAATTGATTGGCCACCGTATACTTCTCCTTTTGGAATTTCGGGATCTGACATTGTGCGGTACGAATACAAAGTATTGAAACTCTCGTTCAGCATCAAGTGGATTTATCCGCTATAAAAGGCCGTACAAAAAAAGACCGCTGCGTCAAACAGCGGTCGAGAACAGACTTTTCAATCACCGGAGGGTACAGGAGGTCGTAAATTGTCCCGCCTCATCCTTCAAAAGTATTTTTTCAGGAATGCCAACATCCTGGGCCAGGCCATTTGGGCAGCCTTGAGGTTCGCGCCATTGCGGCCTTCCTGGTCCCGCAAGAAACCATGTCCGGCTCCGTCGAACATTTCGTACTCAAACGTTTTGCCAAGAGACTTGACTTGTGCAAAAGCCGGAGGAACTGTGGCGCCGACACGCGCATCGTCTCCGCCGTACAATCCAAGCACCGGCACGGTGAGTTTGAGAAGTTCTGATGAGTCGGGCGACACGCCGTAATAAACAATCGCCGCACTCAGCTTAGGCTGTATGCACGCGTAACCAAAACTTCTTCCGCCTCCCCAGCAAAATCCGACAGTGGCTGTCTTTCCATTCGCGGATGGTATTTTTGAAACATAGGCGAGCGCTGCGTCAAGCCGCTTGTAGGTCTCTTCCGCCGAGACGTTGCGGATGAGCATCACTACGGAGTCGCGCGTCGAAACCGAAGCGGAACCGCCGCCGTTCGGACCATACCCCGAGATAAAATCCGGAGCTACTGCAATGAAACCCTCGCTCGCGAATTGATCTGCCACCGATCGGATCCAATCCGACAATCCGAATATCTCGTGAATGATGAGAATGACGGGAGCCTTATCGCTTCGTTCAGGGTAGCTGATCCAGGTCCTCAACTGAACCTTCCCGTCGTACGGAACATCCACCCATTCGCCGTGACGCGGCGACTTATCTAAGGCGGCACGGGCATCTCCTTCACCGGGAGGAATACCATTGCGACCGGAAGCAGGTTGCTCTTGCGCACTACTGATTGCCGCCAGGCAAATTATTAGGAGGAATGGTAACGATCTCATGCGGTGCATAGTCTGATTCCTTTTGGTATTACGGAGTTTTTTTATAGGCGACTTCTGTCGAAACAATCTCGACGTGCACGCCCCAACAAACAGGGCACGATTACTTGACAAGCAGTAATTTCTTGATCAGCTGTTTGTTGCCAAATTCGAGTCGCGAAAAATAGATTCCGCTCGCCAGTCTGGATCCGTCGAAAGTGGCCCGGTACAATATCCCGCCGGACATCTCTCCATTCACGATTGTCGCCACTTCCCTTCCAAGAACATCATAAATTTTGAGGGAAGCCTTTCCGTTCGTCGGAAGCGTAAACTCGATGGTCGTCGTCGGGTTGAAAGGATTAGGATAATTTTGAGCGAGCGCGAACGATCCGGGTACATTGCCGGACCTGCTTGCGACTCCGGCGGCAGCCTGACGCCGCAGGAGATAAAGTCCCGTGCGCGTCGAGGCGTAGGTTGTGTCGCCGAACGAGATGATCCGATTGACGGTCTTGTTGTTCAATCCGGCATACGTCCATGACGTTCCACCGTCGATGGTGAAATAGACGCCGCGGCCTCCCGAAAAATTTGAGAAGTTCGCGAATATCGCTCCGCTCGAATCGACCGAGAAGCTGTTCAGCGACCAGAAATTCGAAACTGCCGCAGCGGGCAAATTCACCTTGCTCCAGCTTCCGGCGATCTCCCGATAAAGAGAGCCCCCGGCAATCCCCATTATATTTCCAGACCGGTCGGGGCCGAGATTGTTGAGGTAATTAACCCCGCCGAGACCCACAGTATCCTCAACCCACGCTCCGCCGCCAATCGGACGACGCATCACCTTCGCATTGACCTGGGTGCTTCCGTTGAAGTAATACCCGCTGATGTACACATTTCCATGTCGATCGGAAGCCATCGACGAGGTGAAGCTGTAAGTAGAGGAGTGAAAGTTCAGCGTATCGATAACCCAGCTGCCGTTGATCGGCTTTGTAAAAACCAGCGTCGGAAAACTGCTTCCGTATTGACTCGTGCCCAGATGCTGCCCGCCTGACTCGTCGAACATCGACACGCCCGTACGCAGCTGAGACAGGCCTGCGGAGTCAGCATTCCACGTTGCTCCGTCATCCGTGCTTTTTAGGTAGATCGGTCCCCCCCTCGTCGTTGTTCCGACACTTGCGTAGACATTCCCGATGCCATCAGCAGCCATGCCGATGTTTCCCTGAAATCCGCTTGGAGGATAACTCTTTGTCCAGGACGTATCCGATTGTCGCCTCGAATAAATTCCAAGGTCTGTTGAAACAAACCATTTTCTTGTAGCGGATGATTCCAGGAATCCAAGAAAATTTTCAGTTTTGATTCCGTTGTTCCTCATGCTCCACGTAGTCCCCTGATCGGTACTGACAAACATTCCGAACGATGTCCCTGCGACCAGGATACTGTCGCCCGAAAGCGAACTGATGCCCGGCGACGCCACTGTGGTTGACAGAATTCCTGCATCGGTGAGCTGCCACGGCCCGATTCCGCCCGGGGATCTGTAAATGTGAAAGTTCGGCTGTGATGAAAAAACATCGTTGGTTACGGCGTAGAGGTTGCCGAAAAAGTCGTCCGTTACGACGCTCACATTTTGCAGTCCAATCCCCGCTGTGTCCGTACTCCACGTCGTGCCGCCGTTGGACCTCACGTAGACTCCGCCGCCGTTGCCCACAACGACAATTCGATTCTTCCTGTCTACGTAAACTTTCAGCAGGCTGTTCTTTAGAGTGAAGCCGCTCACCTTCTGCCATACATTTGAGTCGGGATTCTGGATGAACAATCCATTGTCGGTCGCAGCATAAAGATATTTCGACGTATCACGCGCAACGCTCCACACATGGGTCGATGCGAGACCGGCAGTATCGAGCTGCCATGATTTTGCGGTGTCGCGGGAGACATACAGTCCGGATGTCGTCAGGACGTAGAACACTGCACCAACGGTCTGGACAGCGCCCACGGATCGACTCGCAGAACTCCCACCCGGGAAAAATACTGAGACAAGCACGTCTGTATAGTCGCCCGACCCAAAAACGGCCGGTCCGGCATAATCAAAGATATCGACAACGCTGAAATTCACCGGATTGATTGTGACTTTTTTCACCACCGCGCTTCCCGAGGATTGTTCCAATACAAAATCCTGAATCGGATCGCTGTTGAGCTTGCCGGGTACGACACTTTGAGCGGTAAACGAAGTCCCCGGCGGAGCTGTGAAGATGTCCATATCTGCATCCACGGGAGACGAAGTAGAAATGACATTCATATAGATGTTGGTTGAGGTCAGCGACAATGCGCGCGGACTCGCTCCTGCCGCTCCGCCGTTCGTGAGAAGCGTAGTGGAGAATATTGATTCGCCGAGAGGCACCGGAGAAAAACCAACGTCTTGGCCCTGAACGATCGACATCCAGAGAGGAACCAGGATTCCAAAAGCTTTGGCCGCCCGGATAATCTTCTCCGTAACATTACTCATGGTTGCTCCTTGTGTATGATGGTATGATGTTGGAATACCAGAGTTCTTGCCCTGCCTATCGCTGAATAATCGCCGGCATCGAGATAGCGCAACGGGCAGCTCACGCAGTCACAGAGTTCGACTGCGAACAATGATGTCCTCAATAATTCTTAAATCAAGATTCGGCAAACAAAGGAGGGGGCCCGGAAGCAAACCGGGGTCACGCAATTTTATTAAATTCGTATTCGAATGTCAAGAACCAATGTGATACCAGACAACTCGCAAAGTTCCTTCATGTTATCTGAGAAATCTCTTAAAACAACAAACCCGCGCAATCAATATTGGCGGGTTTACAAATCGGGGACATAAAAGTGTTGGAGGGATTGCTAAAAATGTCGATCTCGAGGCGGGGCATTTTCTTCTAAGCCCTTTGGATCTCTCCGATGGCCTTCAACTCCGGCGAGAGATTGTCTTAGCTACAATCCTATCTCGGTGCTCACCCCAAACCGGATTCTCCGGCCGATATAGTATGCACTTGGGTCTCCCAATTCACCGCCGATGAGGCCTGAAGAGTCTTCCCATTTGACATTGCGGTCGTTGAGAATATTCCGGCCATCAACAAAGAGAACGAGGTCGAGATATCGTGCGAAGTCGAAATGAAATGGCTTGGAGATCTTCACATCTAAGTTGTGGTAGTCGGGCATCCGGGCATTGTTGGGCATGAATGCGAGCGAGGTGTCCAACGGCGTGAATCCGTCGCGTGTTGGATAATAGGTGTATGGGCGCCCCGTATGAAAATGGTAAAAAGCCCGGCAGACTATTTCGTACGGCAGGTGAATCGCCGCGTCAATTTTCAGCGTATGGCGCTGATCCCAGCTTAACGGATAGGGGTCTAAAACCGGCGGGAAACCCCACTGCAATAAATTGAGACCCTGATTCGCGTTATCGCTGACGCCTTCCGCTACCATATAGGTGTAGGAAACATCCCCTGTGAGCCAACCTCCCCGTTCATGGGAAACAACAATCTCTACGCCATTGACATTGGCGTACGAATTATTCACGTATTCCGCGAAACCGTAATTGCCGGCATACTTGCTGTCGGTCGCAAGAAATGTTTTTGAGTCGATGAGATTCTTGGTTTCCTTTTTGAAATACGTTACGGACGCAACGAGATTTTCAAGCAACACCTGCTTCACGCTCAATTCCCACGCCTTGGTCCGTTCGGGGTCCAAATCCGGATTCCCGACCACCGCACTGACTCCTTTTTGAAGAACGACGGCGTCGAGTCCCGAGTACAGATAATTGAACAACGGGAATTGAAAATAGTAGCCATAGTTCACGAAGAGGAATCCGTTTTCGGAATACGGAACGGAAAATCCGAAGCGGGGGCTGAACTGGTATTTGAGCTGAGCGGGTGCATAGTGATTAAGGAGAAGCTGATACTCATTGGGCTGCACGGGAACCAATTCGAAGGCGGGCCGTTCCGCTGTCGGGTTAAGAAAATCGTACCGCACGCCGGCGCTGATGGTCGCGTTTTCAACTGTATATTTATTCTGGAGATACATGCTCCCGGATTTCGGAAAGAACCGGTACTGCGTGCTGAAATTCAACGGGTCTTCCGACAGAACAGGCTTTCCGAAATATGTCGTTCGCGGTTCGTATTTCTCGAGATCGGTTTGAACTTTGTACAAATTGAGTTCGCCGCCGACCTTGAGGATATCGTTCGGGAAAACCTGGCTCGTAAAATCCCCCTTCGACGTATAAATATCCTGGACAGTATTGCTCCAGATCTGCTGCTGTCCCTTCAGAACATACTGAAGAAAGAAGTCGTAATCGTATAATTCTGTCGGGTCGAACGCCGGCTTGTCAGCGCTGCCGATCCTTGTTGTATTATGAAACGCGCTCAACCGTATTTCAAAAAAAGTATTCTCGGACAATGTTTGCGTCAAAATCGTCGCCAACCGGTACACGTCGCGCTGCGTCGGCGGCAGGCCGGCGAGATTGAACCGCCAGCTGAAGTCGTACTGTTTTTCATTCTTCAATGAATAGAGAAGCTGCGTGCTCAAACGAAGAGAGGGCGATATTGCATAATCAATTTTGGCCAGGCCGCTGAGCGTCTGGGAAAAAGGCATCGAGGAAAAATTCTGGAGGTCCTGCCACCACCGCGTCCCGTTCTGATTATAATCGACCGAAAGAAAATAAAAAAGCGAATTTTCTTTGATTGGCCCGCTTGCGGCAAGATCAACTTCGCTCTCTTTGTTGTTCGCTGTTCCATATCCAACGTTGTCTTTCAACGCACGGAGTGACGCCTGCGAAGTATTTGAGCCGGATTTAGTGACAACGTTGACAACTCCCGACTCTGCGTTTCCGTATTCAGCCTCAAACCCGCCTGTTTGCAGTGCAACCTCCGCAATCGAACTATTCGGAAGGTCTGCTCCCAATCCTCCCTGCAAGACATCCTGAGCGGGCAAACCGTCTATCAGGTAGAGCACTTCAGAAGTTTTTCCGCCTCTTACATTTCCTTCCACTGTCGTTCCGGGCTTCATTCCGATGACATCGGTGAACGTGGAAACCGGAAGAACCTTGATATCCTCGCTCCCGATAGTGTGGATCGTTCCAAGAACATCCTTCTGAATCAACGGCTTCTGGGCCTGTATGACAATTTCCTTCATCTCGACGGTGGAAGAAGTAAGGTCGATGGTAACTCTCGACTGCAAGCTTAGATTCACCTGAATGTTTTCATACAGAACCGCCGTATAGCCGAGCATTTGAACGCGGATGCTGTATTTTCCCACTTCGAGATTATAAAAGACAAACTTCCCCTCGCTATCGGTGACGCGCCCTATCTTCGTTCCGACGATAATGACCGTCGCTCCGGGAATAGGAGTCTTCGTCTCTTTGTCACGAACTATTCCTTCGATCGTACCAGTCGTACCCGCCAGCGCGAAGTTCGCTGCCGTGAGAGCAAGAAGAAGGATTCTTTTTATAGACATACAGTGTAATCCGAGCTGAATGCGGAGGAGACCTGGAGGAAGGTAATTTTTGAACCAGTGATGCTTATGAGGGTAACTCCTTTGATAGAGTTGACACTGCATTCTTTGCAATATAACCGCTATGCATCCAACACCAAAAAGTGACTATTTGAAATAAACAATTCCTCCCAGCGCATTGAGAATAAAATCCTGTTCGCCGGAAAATGTCGAGGATTGAGCATATAATTGAATTGATATTCGTACGTGGATCTTTATCGAAAAAACTTTCAGAAAGGTGTACCCAAAATTGCCAGTATAAGGTTCGATCCGATATTCGTCAATATCATCATAAAACCGATTCCCTTTACTATCTTTCAAATCCCATGAGACGCGAAATGGAACCTGAAAGTTAGGGTCCATCGTCAGGATACCTGTTTTTGAATTGTAGGCTGTGTTTGGGACGATATTATCTTCAGTAATCGGCAGCGTAATTCCAACTCCCGGTCGGTCAACCGCCCAGAGTTCCAGCTTGCCGGAGACCGCTGCGGTGCCGTAAAGAGTCTCTTGGTACTGATTTACTTCTGTAAAATTAAAAAGAATGGGTTGCGGAGCGCGAAGCTCCACGACGCCGCTCGGTGGAACAGTGTCGCCGGATTCTGCATAGAGCACCGTATCTAAAGCCCCCGGCGGAATTATTGTCGCTATCGTGACTTTCGGTTGTACGTAAGTCGGGAGAGGGTCATTGCATCCGGACTCCAACACGACTACGGCGACAAACAGCGATAGAGGAACAAATGCACTCCATCGCCTGATGTGTTGAAAGATGCTTCCAATTCTTTCCAGAAACCTCACCATAGAAAAACGTACCACGAATAACTTCTGCTGTATTTTTGAAATATCGCGACCATTTCTTGTTTTGAAGCTATGAATTAATGGCTCCAAAATCAAATAACCAAGAGCGA
>CAYLMV010000003.1:77975-80020 GCA_964384415.1 uncultured Chitinophagaceae bacterium
TTCTATCGGGAATCCATGCATCTACAAATCAAAGTTCTTACCTCGTTCCCAAACTCAGTTTGGGAACGAGGACGAGTGCAATGACATCGCAGCGCCATTCCGACTCGGACTTTCCGCCGCATCCTGTTCCCAATCAGAGATTGGGAACAGGATGAAAGTGAGTTACTATCCGAATTGCTGTTGCATCAGATATACTTTATATTTGACATATGATTGTCCCAACAGCAAAAACTCCTGCGCGGCTCCTCCTTGCTTCTGCATTAACTTTTCTGTCGCTGCTGAACGTGCGATGTTCGATCAATGAAGTGAATGTCCCTCCTTTTCCTGTTGTCAAAGTTATTTCTCCGACATCGACATCGCACATTCTCGATACTGCAACGATTCAAGTGCAGGCATCCGACGATAAAGGGGTAACGCGTGTTGAGATCTATATTGATGGCAAACTTCCTCAGGGGGGAAGAATACTTTATATACCGTATAAGTATGATTGGGATACCAGCCTGCTGCCGGATTCGAGTGTGCATCAGATCTATGCCAAAGCGTTTGACACAGACAGTAATTCGACAACCTCTTCGGTTGTGACAGTCACGGTCTACAAGTTTCGCCCGACAAATCTTACGGCAATTCTTGTCGGGGATACGCTGGTAAGCCTCTCGTGGCAGGATAACTCATCAAAAGAGACCGGCTTTGAAGTGTTCGAGCAATCGCCCGATAGCGGCTACTTTATCGCGGCCCGCCTTGCCCCGAACACGACGACGACGGGGATAGCGGGAACCTATTTATCGACAAAGAATTACACATTTTATGTCCGCGCAATCATGGACTCGGTGACAAGCAAATACAGCAATCCGGTCACAGTCTCCCCTGTTGTGACAGCCCCGTCAGAATTGACCGCCTCTGCAATCAACGACACACTCATCATTCTGTCGTGGCAAAATCGTCTTCACTCCATTGCCCAGTACATCGAAATAGACACCGCGCAAGTCAACGGCCCATTCGGCGTTCTCAAGAATGTGCCGGCAACTATGGATTCAATAGCACTGAACGGAGCCTATACACTGGGAACACCGTATCGGTTCCGTCTCCGAGGCTGGACAGCCCACAATAATTATAGTTCATATTCAAACATCGCAAGCGCGTATGTCATATTGCCCGCCCCCAGCGGCCTGAAGGGCACCGTGGTCAATCAATTTGCTATACAACTGAGCTGGAACGACAACTCATCGTCCGAAAAAGGATTTTCAATTGAACGGGAAACTGCGACGACCGCTTTTGCAGAAATCGCGGAAGTCGGACCAAACGTTACAACATTTGTCAATTCAGGCCTGGACACGAACGTATCGTACACGTACAGGGTCCGCGCATTCACAGGCTTGAACACGAGCGGATATTCGGGCTTCGCAACGTTGAGGTATCAATTGTATTATTTCGAGGAACAATCGATTCAAGCGGACGATCGGGACATCGGCGGGGTTGCATTCGTTGGAAACAGCAACAATGTCTTGAGCGGCGGGAGCGCCAATACCATAAAAATGTGGGATGCAACAACCGGAGCGCTGGTGAGTACTCTTACCGGGAATTCAGCGCCGGTCACTTCGCTCGCCGTCAATTCCCAGGGGACCATTCTTGTCACCGGGACTTCGGACGGGAAAATCACGGTATGGGATATTCCATCAGGATCGGTAACGCTTACAATTCCGGCGTTCCCGGTTTCCATCAAATCAGTATCGTTGAGCCCCGACGGGCAATACATTGCGAGCTCAAGCGCCGACAGTTCGATGATCAAAGTGTGGAAGGTATCGGACGGATCGCTCCTCTGGTCGATAGTGGGCCACACGTCGCTGGTCAATGCAACCGTCTACTCGCCGGATGGAACCACCATTTTCAGCGGCAGCGATGATCAGCACGTAAAAACCTGGAACGCATCCGATGGCACGCTTGTGCGCAACGAATTTGTGGCCTGGAACTATTTCAAGTCATTGGCGGTAAATTCTGCCGCGAATATGATCGTTGCAGGAAGTTCATCGCAATCAAACCCCTTGAGC
>CAYLMV010000004.1:0-72357 GCA_964384415.1 uncultured Chitinophagaceae bacterium
ACGGAGTTTCATAAGTTTGCGCTCCCAACGGGACGTTGGGAGCGAGGTATGAAGAGTCAGTATCTGGAGAGCACCGTTTGCCTCTTGTTCCCAAACTCTCCCGCTTCCGCGGGACAAGTTGTTTGGGAACGCAAGTTCAACACGGCTTGATGAATCGAAGTTTCGTAGGTTTGCACTCCCAACGGGACATTGGGAGCGAGGTAGAGCAAATCAATACAGAAGTTTGGATAGGAGTCTGTGGATGAGTTGATATCTGATCGATTCCGACGTAGCAACCATCTCATTTTTCCCTCTCGCCGCCTCATGCAATGCAAAACCGCGGGAGAATTGTCTGAAGCGGGATGAAACAAATGAGTTTTCGGGAGTGGATTAGAGATATTTATGCAAAAATACCACAAAAATGGTAAAAAAACAGCGCATTCTAACCAAATGCAAAAAACTTGAACAGAAGGTGAAAAATTCCTTGACAAAAAAAAGAATTAATGCTATCATTCCAAAAGAGAGGAGCTGACGCGAACAGTGAATATGTTCGTTTTTTTTGTCCACAGCAATGTAAACGTTTACATTTTTTTTGCCGAATAATGTAAACGTTTACATTCCACTCCGGTCAACTAATGCCAATTGTTACCATCAAAGATGTCGCAAAAGCAGCGAGCGTAAGCATCGCAACAGTCTCTCGTGTTTTTAACAACGCCGAGGTTGTTGAAGAAGCTACAAGAGTTCGTGTGCAGGAAGCCTCCCAACGCCTCAATTATATTCCGAACGCTGTCGGCCGAAGTCTCAGCACACGCCGCACTGATGCGATAGGATTGCTCCTGCCGGATTTGTTCGGGGAATTCTTCTCCGAAGTACTTCGCGGCAGCGACCAGACAGCGCAGCAATCAGACTATCACCTTGTTGTCTCCAGTTCGCACAATGGTCGGGCGGAAATCCGAGCCGCTTTGAGGATGATGAGGGGCCGCGTCGACGGCCTCGTGATCATGTCTCCTCATCTGGATGCCGAGACGCTCAATCGCAACCTTCCACAATCATTGCCGGTGGTCCTGCTCAACTGTTATGTCGACACGGACCGTTTCGATTCTCTCGCCGTCGACAACTATGGCGGCGCGTACGCGATGACGCAGCATCTTCTCTCGCACGGACACAAGCACATCGCAATTCTCAAAGGCACGGACCGAAATTTTGATGCAGCAGAACGGTTGCGCGGGTTCAAAATGGCTGTTGCCAATCACGGCAGCGGCGGAGCGTGCTACGAAATAAACGGCAACTTCTCGGAAGCTGCCGGCTATGATTCGGTGAAAGAAATCCTTGCGCTCACTCCGCGGCCGACCGCCGTATTTGCATCCAACGATTCAATGGCCATTGGCGCGCTGAGCGCTCTACGCGATTCCGGACTGCAGGTGCCGAAGGATATCGCTCTTGCCGGATTCGATGACATCCCAATCGCTTCTTACATGACGCCAAGCCTCACGACGGTGCATGTCGGCATCCACGGTCTCGGCGTTCACGCCATTGAGACCGTCCTTCATGCCTTCAAGAACAAAAACGAACATCACAAACAACAAGTTCTTCTCTCCACAACACTGAGCTTACGAGGTTCATGCGGATGTGACCAATCCAACAATATCAATTAATGAAGCGCATAAGGAGGTGATGTCATTCACGCTAGAAAGAATTGAAGTACTCGGGTTGTAGCGGCGGGAGGGCCAAGCGTTATATTTCTCAAATCCAATTACTCGAAAGGAGTAAGCATATGAAAAGCAAGCTACTACTTGTCGTCCTCTGCCTGTTCGTGGTGACATCATGGACCGCGCGCGGGCAGATGATCAAGCGGACTGATGTGACGTGGGCGCGAACAACGACCAACACGATCACGCTTGACGGCAAACTGACTGAGCCTGATTGGGCAAAAGCAGAATCGATTCAGGTTGTGTACGGCAAGGACAACGGTATGCCGGGTTCGGGCTGGAATACTGACGGATACGCCAAGAAGCCGACCGATCCAATCCATGCGACGATTAAGTTCCTCGTTAACGGAGACAGTCTGTATGTCGCTGTTATCTGTCCGGACAGTTCTATCGGCGGCGGATTATGGCCGGGACCGGCAAAGTTCGATGGCCTCTTGATTGATCTAAGAAACAAATCGGGAACGGACAGGCCAGTTCCTTCCGGCGAAATATTCTATGGCTGGGTTGCTGAATCATGGGCGGATTCGAATACTGCTCATAAGGGCGCGTTGCCCGGCCTCTTTGGACAATACGGCGGCCCGAGAACAGATTCTGCAAACGGCGTTCCGAAAGGAAAGATCTGGGACGCAGTGACCTATGTGCAGGGAACGACGAACGACGATTCGGGCATCGATACGGCCTGGACGACTGAGTTCAAGTTCAACTTGAATTTCTTCGGGTACAAGGCCAAGCAAGCCGCCGGTGATATCGTCATGTTTAGCATCGGTTTCTTTGATGCCGACTGGCAGTGGTTCACTGGAGCAGACACCGTAAAGAATAGATTCAATATCAACAAAGCATGGGCTCAAGATCCGTGGGGCAACGCGAACAATAATAACCACATCAGGCTTTTTGTGAGGCCAGACGTTACTCCGAATTCAGGTGCAGTGCCCATCGTCGGACCCGATCTGGTAATTCCCGGCGCCGGCACCTACGCCGCTCCGAACTTCGATGGAAAGCTGGATGATCCGGTGTGGAGCAATGCGAATATCGGTACGTTGAAGCTGCAATACGGAAACAACACGTACCGGAATGCCTATCCCAACACCGCTCCATTCCGCAGCGGCCAATTCCAGCCGACAGTCAACAATACTCAGGCCGCCATCACGGATCCGAATGATGCCACAATTAAATACTTCTACAAAGCCGACACGCTGTATCTTGGATTTGACGTAAAAGATAAGGTCGTGCAATCGGTTCCATCCAACCTCGATCGTTGGGACGGCTTCCGAGTTACCCTCAACGCGCGCGATTCGGTCGACGGCGATAATGTTCAATTGGTCCGAAGGCTGACGTTCATTATTGACTCTGTCGGCAACGCGATGAGAATGGAAGACCTGACCACGCAGGGCGGTTGGGATTCTTTGGCACAGGCCGTCCAGGTGAAGACGTTTGTCAATGGAACAGTCGATACGATGGGAGCTACTCCTGACGTCGGCTACACGGCCGAAATGAAGATCAACCTTCGTAAATTTGGATACCCGGCGGGCCGGGGCGACGGAGTGATCTTCCTAGGCGCTTGCATGTTCGACGGCGATTCTTACGGGTCGAGTTACACGTTGAGCTATGGATCCAGAGTCTGGTTCATGCGCGAAAATGCAGGAGTGGACGGAGCGGCATGGATGTGGATGGATCCGTCAACGGTCCTCACGCGCGTAGGAACCGAGAACTCTGCGGTGCCGAAAGAGTTCAAGCTCCTCGGCAACTATCCGAATCCATTCAATCCGAGCACAACGATCAAGTTCTCGTTGCCGCTGACAGTCGAAGTTACGCTCGAGGTTTACGATATTCTCGGGCGCATTGTCTACCTGCAGAATCTTGGAGTTCGCCAGCCAGGCATGCAGCAGGTGACGTTCGACGCCAGCCGGTTTGCGTCGGGTGTTTACACCTATCGACTGCGAACGGCAGCAAATCAATTTGTCGTTGGCAGGATGATGTTGCTGAAGTAATATGACAGTCGGCGTGTCCCGGCGAAAGCCGGGGCACGCTGATGTTGTCTATCTCCTTCATCGCAGTTTCTGTGTCCTTCACTCCTTCCACACGGAAAGTGTCCTATGACAAAACTTCTATTCCCTGCCCGTTGCCGATTTGCGTTCTCACTCATTATTCTTCTCTTAACATATTCTGCTCTGCTCACAGCGGGGACCACGGGAAGATTATCCGGCAAGGTTGTTGACAGGAGCGGACAGCCGCTCACAGGTGTGAATGTTATCATCGCCGGTACCAAATTTGGCGCGGCTTCAGACCTGGACGGCTATTATTCGATCATTAACATCCCCCCGAGAAACTATGAAATTCAGTTCCGCTCCATCGGTTACCGCCCCCTGACAGTGAAGCAGGTTGAGATAGAGGCGGACAACAACACGAAGCGCGATGTTGTTCTCGATGAAGAAGCAGTGACGACGGACGCCGTTATTGTGACGGCAGAAAAACCTGTCGTCCAGGTGAATCTCACAAGCACCATCGCAACCGTCAACGATCGGGAAATTAAAGCTTTGCCTGTACAAGAGCTCCAGGATATCGTGAATCTCCAGGCAGGAGTTGTCGATGGACATTTTCGCGGAGGACGGGACGGCGAGGTGCAGTACCAGGTGAACGGCGTTTCCATCAACAATGCATACGACAACAAGTCGAGCATCAAAATCGACCGCTCTATTATTCAGGAAGTGCAGGTCATCACGGGCACGTTCGATGCGGAATATGGTCAAGCGATGAGCGGCGTCGTCAACACGGTGCTGAAGACCGGGAGCGAACATTTTGAGTGGAACGCGGAAGTCTACGACGGCGATTTTGTCTATGGCAGCGGCGGACCACGGGGGCTTGAGTACAAATCACATCCTTTTTCGACGGAAAATTTTCAGGCCAGTGTCAGCGGCCCCACGGGCATCCCACAGACGTATTTCCTTGTCAACGGACGCCGGTATGTTTTCGACGACTATTATTACGGCACGCGCCTCTTTCTGCCGACGGATTCATCCGATGTCGCAAACAGAGTGGTGCGGCCGACCGGTGACGGAAAAGAGGTTCCACTCGGCTACACGCGCGAATGGTCCGGCCTTGTGAAGGTGACGAATAAATCGATTTCAGGAGTCGAACTGAGCTATCAGGCGCTGTTCGATTTCAATGATGGACCTGGAGCGGCTAGTGTGTCTGCTTTTCAGTGGAGACTTGATCCTGACGGGATGAGAAAACAAACGACAACGTCGTACATCCATGGTCTTGATCTCACGCAGGTGCTTTCTAATTCCACCTATTACACGCTCAGCCTCCATCAGAACTACTTCGATTACACCGATTGGGCATACGACAATTTCTACGATCCCCGTTACGACGCGGCGTCCACTCCGATCAGCATGTCTGCGTACGCCTACGATGCGATCATTCAGGGGGTGGATTTCGGGCGATTCCGGCAGAAGACAAACACGTACATCGGCAAGTTTTCGCTTCTGAGCCAGGTGACGAGAGAGCATCAAATTAAGATCGGCGGAGAATTCCAGTATTCTGATCTGCAGTTTGGTACGGCGGGAACGCTGGTCTATCTGCAGCAAAACGGCGTCAATACACTCATGCGCTACGTCGATTTACCTCCCGACTATCCAGGCGTGCAGTATCACAAACCCGTTTCGGGGGCCATGTATGCTCAGGATCTCGTCGAGTGGAATGACCTGACGATCCATGCGGGTGTGCGTTTCGAATATTTCGACTCGCGTTCGACACTTCCGAGCGATCCGGCGAATCCGGCGAACGCGATTTCCGGCGCTCCGGAATCCTATCCGCAAAGGACCTCGGTGAAGAATTCGCTCGCACCGAGGCTCGGCGTGTCGTATCCCATAACGAGTACTTCGGGGATCTTTTTCTCGTATGGACACTTTTACCAGCTGCCCCCTCTGCGGGATATTTTCAACAACTCGAATTACGACGTGCTTGCCCGCATCCAGGCGGGAACTTCGAACTACGGAGTGTTAGGCAATCCCGATGTAAAACCCGAGCGAACGATCCACTATGAGTTTGGATACAAGAATGCCATTTCCGACGTCCTTGGATTTTCCGCAAACGTCTTTTACAAGGATATTCGCGACTTGCTGGGGGTAGAATTCATCAACACCTACAACGATGCGTTATATGCACGCATGACGAATGTCGACTTTGGCAATGTTACGGGGTTCACGCTTTCATTCACTCAGCGCCACATCGGCCATATAAGTTCGAGTTTGGATTATACATGGCAGACGGCTCAAGGAAACTCCAGCGATCCCGCTGAAACGGCAAACCTGGCTCAGGCGGGGAGAGACTCGCGGCCGCGCCAGGTACCCTTCAACTGGGATCAGCGAAACACGCTGAATGCAAGCGTTCAGTATTCTCAGGCGGATGATTATTCGGTCAGCGCTATCCTGAAATTCGGGAGCGGACTTCCGTACACGCCTGCGATCGGTTCGGGGTTCGGCTCGCAGATCGAAACGAATTCGGGGACTGCTCCGGCCGGATTGGTTGTCGATGTGCGTGCTGAGAAAGAGTTTGAGCTGGGCGGGCTCGGCATGAGCGCGTTCGTGCGCGTCTTCAACCTCTTCAACACGACGTATTTCAACGGCTCGGTCTTTCAGACGACCGGCAGTCCCGATTATTCGCTCGCCGCAACCGCCGACAGGGACATGCTTGCCAACCCGTTGCGATATTACGCCCCGAGAAAAATTGAGATTGGCATTTCGTTGTCTCAACTTGCGTCCGCAATGTAACCTAGGGAGAGCTTCTTATATGAGAAAATACGGTCTCGTTCTCTTTATTCTCTTCTTCATGTCGCCAAGTCTGCTCCATTCGCAGCTCCTTCCGGTTGTGCCATCGGACCAGCGCGGTACTTCGGACGCGGAGCGTATGGGGACGCACGATGCCAACAATATTGCGACGAGGTTCTGGAATTACGGCATGGTCGGCGATTTCTATTCCATAGATCCCGCAAATGTCAACCTGGCGGAATTCCATTCCGTCGAAGTTGGCGGTACAGGAATGAACTACAGCGACGGGATCACGCCGTTTGTCCTCGCGAAAGTCAAGCAGAACTCCGGCTCCACCGCGTACATCATGGAAACTGGTTACCGGGAAGGGCAGGGTACGAGCGTGGTGTTCAACCGGATTATGCGTTTTGAGCCCCGACCGGGATATTTCCAGAAGGACCCAGGTATCAACACATTGCGATCTGTTGCCATCAGCAGTGAGCCGAAGACATGGCCGCCCACATGGCCGGACAAGGATGCATCATGGAATGGACGTTGGAACGGGTATTTCGGAACATCGACCGCGTTTGCGCCGGATCAGGAAAGTTATACCGTTATGGATGATCAGTTTTACGATTCGTGGGATTACACTCCCGATAACAGGGATGCAACGCGGCATGGGTTAGGTATGAAGATCGCCGTACGTGGTTTTCAATGGGCTACGCCTCAGGCGGGCGATGTGATCTTTTGGCATTACGATGTGACGAACGAAAGCACCACCGATTATCCGCAGAGCGGGAGCCCTGAGAACATCATCTTCGGCTTATACATGGACTCCGGCGTAGGCGGCTCGGCGCAAGGCTGCGATCCGGTTCCCGAATCGGACGACGACAACGCTTTCTTTAATCGCACAAATTCACTGGGACTGAACCTGGTCTACACGTGGGATACGTACGGCCACGGCGTCGACCTTGTCAGCAAATGCAGCAGAACAGGATACCTGGGATATGCATACCTCGAGACTCCGGGAAAGTCGTTAGACGGGATCGATAATGACGGCGACGGCATTATTGATGAGAGCAGATCCAGCGGTCCGGGTCAGAAAATTGTCGGGCAGCAGAATATCATTGCCTATCTTCAATCACACCCCGAAAAATACAACCTCAGCGCGTTCGAGGCTTACTACGGCAAGATCACCGACCGGCCGGCGTATAAGGCGGGCGTGTGGTGGACCGGAGATGAGGATATGGACTGGGTTGCCTCTCTGAATGATTTTGGACAGGACGGCGAACCGAATACTCACGACATCGGTGAAGGCGACGGAATTCCGACCGAGGGAGAACAGAATTTTGACGGCACTGATCTGCATGAATCCGATCAAATAGGTCTGACGGGTTTCAGAATGTGGAAGATCGGTTCCACGCAGGGACTGCCGACCGACGGCGGGATAACGTTTTATGACAACGGGAAACAAAATTATCCGCAGCTCTTTTATAATTTCTTCACCAACTCCTCGCCTTTGGCCCGGTTCGATACTGCGGTCGCCAACAATTATAATGTAGGCTTCCTGTTTGCGTCAGGCCCGTTCACGCTGAAAGCAGGAACACAGGAACGTTTCAGCCTTGCCCTGGCGTTCGGGTGGGACTTGAATGAGTTGATCAACACGACAAAAGTAGTGCAGGCGATCTACAACGGAAATTACAAGTTCGCCACTCCGCCTCCCGTACCGACATTGTCTGCCGAAGCAGGCGACGGTTATGTTCAACTTCGCTGGGACGATGTGGCGGAGCATTCCACGGATCCCACGACAGGGATCAACGATTTCGAAGGCTACAAGGTTTACCGTTCGACCGACTACCAATTCAAAGATGTCAACACCGTCATCTCCGCGCGCGGCATATCGCAGACGAGCAATGGAAATCCGATGGCGCAGTTCGACCTGAAGGATGGAATCGACGGGTACTCGACCCAAGTGGTCAATGGACTGGCGTTCTATTTGGGGACCGAGACAGGACTCCAACATTCATTCCGCGATACCACAGTGGTTGACGGTCAACAATATTTCTACGCAGTTACCTCGTATGATTTCGGCGCCACGATAATTCAGGGACTCTCAGGGGAGGCATTTACATTCTATCCCGCAGAGAATTCAATTTCGGTGTCGCGGACGCTTCTCGGGGGAATAAGTCTTCCGAAGAACGTCGTCGCTGTTCGCCCGAATCCAAGAGTGCTTGGATATCAACCGGCCGGGACGTCGGCCATCACGAAAATATCGGGGACCGGAATAGGAACCGTATCGGTGAAGGTGCTCTCCTCATCCCTTGTTCCCGCCGATCATATCATGAAGATTACCTTTAATACCAGTCCCGACAGCGTGCATCCTCTATCGTACAATTTAATAGACAGCACGGACGGCGATAAGGTAATTTTCAGCACCGGGAACGATTTTGACGCCTTGGGGAATGGAATCTCGGGCCTGGGAATTCAACCCGTCGTAAAGACCCTGCAAACGTACCAGGTCGACACGGCGCACACGGGTTTTGCTTTTGGAAGCCCGACGAATGCTCAACTCGATATAGGGTACATGGGAACATGGCCAGTCAACTTCAAGAGAACTGGCTTTCCAAATAGTTTCACTATCACGTTTGCCGATTCGACGATAGATACGACGTATTCGGAACATTGGTACGATCCGATTATTCCGGTCAAATTCACCATCATCGCACATACGGAGAACGGAGATAAAAAACTGAAGTTCACGTTCTTTGACAGCAATAACGATTCAACGCTGAGCTATTCCAGCAATGCTGAGGAAATCGATATCCTCACGGGTGATGATTCGGTCGCTGCAGACCAGCGACTCACGTGGAGAGTGAGACTCAAGAACGCGACCGCCAGCACAAAGACTCCGGGCAAGGGAGATGTCTATGAATTCAAGACGATTCTTCCTTTCAGCTGGAATGATGTTTTCGTCTTCAAATCATCTGCGCTTCTTGTAGATCCGAATTCCGCCAAGCAGCAGTTCAAGCAAGGTCCCTACGTCGTTCCGAACCCGTATGTGGGGGCTGCCAGCTTTGAGCCGGCCCCGTTCGAAGTGCAGGGACGGGGCGACCGGAGAATGGAGTTTCGGAACCTGCCGAGGAGCTGTGTCATCAGGATCTACACTGTCCGTGGAGATTTGGTGAGAACATTGACGCACGACGGTTCTGTCGAGGGGTTCGTCGCATGGGATTTGCGGACCAAGGACAATTTGGATGTAGCGCCTGGATTGTATATCTATCAAGTTGACGGCGGCACCGCGGGCACGAGTATCGGGAAATTTGCAATCATCAAGTAACAGAGGACAACTATGACAAAAGGAATTGCAGTGTTCTTCGCTCTGCTTGTCCTCGCAGCGACTCAGGCACAAGCACAATCCAAAACAGGCACTACTGTGGGAGCGTTTCTCTCTATCGAACCGAGCGCTCGCATCGCCGGAATGGGGAATGCAGGGGTGACTAACTACGGCGAACCTGAAGCTGCGTACTATAATCCGGGCAGCGTCGGCTTTCTTCACGGAAATTCGGCCGAGTTCACGCACAGCCTGTGGCTTGCCGATATCACGTACGACTATGGAGTACTGACATTCGAGGTCGGGAACGCGGGCAATTTCTATGCAACGATGACGTCTCTGAATTCGGGCGATATCGACGTGCGGACGGTTGCGCAACCTCTCGGCACGGGCGAACGCTATACTGTTTCGGATGTCGCCGTTGGAGTCGGGTTCGCGCGCCAGATTTCGGAGCGGTTTTCCGCCGGCTTAGAATTGAACTACATCCAGGAGACCATTTGGCACAGCGCCATGGGCGCGTATTCCATCAGCGTCGGAACGATCTACAGGATGTCGCCGGATGGGTTTCATCTGGGGGCCAGCATCTCCAACTTCGGGACGCGCGGCAAGTTCGACGGACGAGATTTGCGCGTACTCTACGACCAGAACATCGCAACGAACGGAGACAACGGAAACCTTCCGGCGGAATTATATACCGACAATTTTCCCTTGCCGATCATGCTCCGCATCGGTGTTGGATTGCCGATCAAAGTAGGGGAGGAGGACAAAATCACACTCGCGGCCGACGCGTTTCATCCGAGCGATAACACGGAGAGCGTAAGCTTCGGCGGAGAGTACCTCTTCCAGAACATCTTTGCCTTGCGCGCAGGCTACCAAAACCTCTTTCTGCAGGATTCCGAAGTCGGTTTGACTCTCGGCGCTGGCATCCAGTACGATATGGTGGGGTACAAATTGAACTTCGATTACGGCTGGGCAGATCACGGAAGGCTGAAAGACACACATCGACTCACCGTCGGGCTGTCGTTCTAGTGCTCGGCACCGATTTCTAAAAGACAAAAAGAGAAACTGTTGAAGACTTCGTACGGACATTTTTCAAAGGACGGAAGAGAGTTTGTGATCACGACGCCGCGGACGCCGCGACCTTGGATCAACGTCATCAGCAACGGTGATTACGGGATCACCGTTTCCCAGACAGGGAGCGGATACAGCTGGCGGACGCATGCTCAGCTCAACCGTCTCACGCGCTGGGACCAGGACCTTATCAAAGATGAATGGGGGAAATACATCTATCTGCGCGATGAACGGGGCAATGTCTGGTCTGCGGGTTGGAAGCCCGTGTGTGCGGAACCGGACAAGTATCGATGCAGGCACGGCATCGGATATACCATTATCGAGTCGAGCAATTACGGTATTGAGACTGAACTCCTCGTATTCCTGCCGGTCGATGAACCGATCGAGATTTGGAAACTGACGCTCCGCAACACTTCAAGAAAAACACGAGTGCTCGATCTCTTCACTTTTTTTGAATGGGCGCTCGGCCAGTCTCCCGATTGGCACCGGGAGTTTCACAAATCGTTCATCGAGACCGATTTTGATCCGAAGACGCATTCCGTTCTTGCGACGAAGCGCTTGTGGGAAGTGCCGACGAGCCGGGGACACTGGAACACAGACTGGCCGTATGTGGGGTTCCATTCTGTAGACATGAAGCCCGTTTCCTTCGAAACGGACAAGGAATCATTCCTGGGGATGTATGGAAACCAGTCGCACCCAGCAGCCCTTGCGGGGAAACGGCTCAAGCAGATGAAAGGGAACTGGATCGACCATATCGGAAGTCTCCAGAATCGAGTTACGCTGAGACCAAACGAAGAAAAGACAATCTGCTATACGCTCGGCTGTGCAGGTTCGAAAGAAGAGGCGGCAACGCTTTCCAGAAAATACCATTCTGCAGTAAATGTCAATAAGGCGTTCGAAAAAGTCCGCGAAAGATGGGGGACGATTCTGCGTACGGTGGAGATTGACACGCCGGACGAATCGATGAACATCATGGAAAACGTCTGGCTGAAATATCAGGCCATCTCCGGGCGAATGTGGGGGAGAAGTGCTTACTATCAAACCGGCGGGGCGTTTGGATTTCGTGACCAGTTACAGGACAGCCAGCTCTGGCTTGTTATCGATCCGCAGCGTACAAAGGAGCAGCTGAAGCTGCACGCGAGGCATCAGTTCAAAGACGGAACGGTCTATCACTGGTGGCATCCGCTCTCCGAGATCGGCATGAAGAACCAGATTTCCGATAATCTGCTCTGGCTGCCGTATGTCATGAATGCGTATCTCCAGGAAACAAAGAATTTTTCCGTATTGGACGAGCGTGAACCCTTCGTCGATTTTCAAGAGCCGGCGACGATGTACGATCATTGCGTCCGAGCCATCGACAAAGCCCTGGAGCGGTTTAGCGTGCGGGGACTCCCTCTTATCGGGGCCGGAGATTGGAACGACGGTCTGAGTGCCGTCGGCCTCGAAATGAAAGGTGAATCAGTGTGGCTGGGACATTTTCTTCACAGAATCCTGCGTGACTTTGCGGTCATCGGAGAGACCGTCAAGGACAATCAGCGGGCAGAAAATTACAGAACCCGGGCGCAGAAGTTAAGAGATGTTCTTAATGCGGAGGGATGGGACGGTGAATATTACTTCGGCGCTACGAAGGACTCGGGAGAAAAAATCGGAAGCAGGGAGAATGCTGAAGGTTCTGTCTGGCTCAACCCTCAAACATGGGCAATCATCGGCGGCGTTGCAGATGATGAGCGGGCCCGCCAGGTGATGGATGTTGTTGAGAAGAAGTTGGAGAAGAAGATCGGCCCCCTGCTCCTCTCGCCCGCCTACACGAAGAGCGATTCAGAGATTGGCTATTTGACCCGCTACAGTCCGGGCATGAGGGAGAACGGCGGCGTGTACACTCATGCGTCCACCTGGGCAGTCATCGCTGAGGCGATGCTGGGAAGAGGGGATGCGGCGTTTCGGATCTACTCGAAGCTGAATCCCATCAACCGGGGCAAGGAACCAAATACGTACGTCGCCGAGCCGTATGTGACGTCCGGAAATATCGAAGGGCCGGATTCAAAATTCTTCGGACGCGGCGGCTGGACCTGGTACTCCGGCTCCGCCACGTGGCTGTTCAAAGTCGGGTTAGAATGGATTCTGGGCGTCCGTCCCACAGTTGAAGGACTTCTTATCGATCCGTGCATTCCGAAGAAGTGGAGCACCTATACCGTCCGGCGAATGTTTCGCGGCGCAGAATACAACATCGAAGTGAGAAATCCCGGCCATGTCAACTGCGGCGTTCTGGAGATCTGGGTCGACGGAGAACAGCATTGCATGACGAAGGGGCCGCGGGAAAAAGTGATTCCCCAATTTGATGCTGGGACAAAACATGCGGTTCTCGCGGTGCTCGGCAAGGCAGAAGGAAACTCCTGAATGAAAAAGTTCTTGAGATCGCTTACGGTTTTTGCTTTGTGCGCATTGGCAACCGGAGCGTCGGCGCAGACCACCGATGCTCTGCTGGATTCCATCCAGCATGGAGCTTTCAATTTTTTCTGGAAGGAGGCAAATCCCGCCAACGGTCTGATCAAAGACCGCAGCGCGCAGAATGCTCCGTGCAGTATCGCCTCTCTCGGTTTTGGACTGAGCGCGATCTGCATCGGAGTTGATCACGGGTGGGTGAGTCGGGAAGCTGCACGCGACCGGGTGCTCACAGCGCTTACCACGCTCTGGCTTTCTCCGCAAGGAGGCGGAGAAAACGGGTATGCCGGCGAGTTTGGATTGTTTTATCACATGCTTGATATGAGTACAGCAACCCGCACATGGAACAGTGAACTCTCGACGATCGACACGGCGCTCCTTCTCGCGGGGATCATCGATGCGCGTCAGTATTTTGACGGCACCGATTCGCTGGAGACTCGCGTGCGCAGCCTTGCCGATTCGATCTACTACCGGATGGATTGGAACCTCATGCGAAACTACAATCCCGGTATTCTCATGGCATGGCAGCCGACGACCGGGTTTGCAGGATATGGGCAATGGGTTGGATATTGCGAAGCCTCCATCATGTACCTTCTGGCGCTCGGTTCGCCGACGCATCCGATAGATTACGACGGCTGGCTGACGTGGACACACGGCTATTCGTATGCGACAGAGTACGGGCAATCATATGTTGTATTTCCGCCGCTCTTTGGCCACCAGTATTCCCAGTGCTGGATCGACTATCGGAATATTGCCGACGACTACATGCGGGACCATGGGCTGACCTATTTTGAGAATTCCCGCCGGGCAACCTTGGCCCAGCGCTCCTATTCCATCGCGAACCCCGGCCATCACGCCGGGTACAGCGATTCTCTCTGGGGAATCACCGCAAGCGATGCTCCGGGCGGCTACAGTGCGCGCGGCGCTCCCCCCGCTCAGGATGATGATGGGACCATTGCACCGACAGCGCCCATAGGCTCCATCGCCTTCGCACCGGAAGTCGTGATCCCGGTGATACATAAGATGTGGGATACATATCATGATCAACTCTGGACAACCTACGGGTTCCGCGACGCGTTCAACCTCGATCAGAACTGGTGGGATACCGACGTCATCGGCATCGATGAAGGTCCGATGATCATCATGATAGAGAACTACCGGACGCAGAAGGTCTGGAACAGATTCATGCAGAATCCCGACGTTCAACGCGGATTGGCAAATGCCAGATTCACTTCGGTGACGGCAGTTCCTCTTTCTATGACATCGCCGAAGGAATTTGCCCTCCTTCAAAACTACCCAAACCCGTTTAATCCGACGACACAGATACGCTACGAGCTGCAGGAACGATCGCACGTTCTCGTAAGAGTTTTCAATATTCTTGGCCAGCAGATAGCATTGCTTGCGGATGAAATGCAGGAACCCGGAATTCATCGGTACATCTTCCCCGGCCGCGATCAAAATCTGCCGAGCGGTGTCTATGTATACTCGGTGGCTGCAGGCGGAAAAGTGGCGACAAAAAAAATGGTGTTGATCAAATGAAGAATCGCTTCAACGCACATCTTGGTGTTTGGTGCCTCCTTCTCCTTGTCCATTCGTCGTGGTCCCAGACGACTTCAACGACGGGTCCCTTCATTGATACCCTTCAGAATCGCACGATACAGTGGTTCCTCGATGTCACGCCGCGGGAAACCGGATTCACGCCGGACCGGTGGCCCACGCCGTCGCCGTCGAGCATCGCCGCTGTAGGGTTTGCACTGACGACGTATCCGATTGCTGTCGATCGAAAGCTCATCACCAGGAACGATGCTGCGGCCCGCACTCTCAATACGCTCCGTCATTTGTGGAACCTGCCGCAAAGCGCAAGCGCCGATGCAACCTCCGGCTACAAAGGCTTCTTCTATCACTTCATCGACACGAAGACGGGACTTCGCGCGTGGAACTGTGAACTTTCGACGATCGATACAGGCATCCTGATGGCCGGCGTTATTTTTGCCCAGTCGTTTTTTGACCGGAACGATCGTCAAGAAAAAGAGATACGAGCCATGGCCGATTCCTTGTTTCAAAGGGTCGACTGGCAATGGGCGATGAACGGTCAAAAGGGAGTCGTGATGGGATGGACGCCCGAAGAAGGATTCCATCATTCCATATGGCACGGCTATAATGAAGCCATGATCCTGTATGTTCTTGCTCTTGGATCTCCAACACATCCGGTTCCGGAGACTGCATGGAATGCCTGGACCAGCACCTATTTGTGGGCTGACTATTACGGCCAGGCTCACGTCGCCTTCATGCCTCTCTTCGGGCACCAATACTCGCAGGCATGGATAGATTACAGGGGAATCAAAGATTCATACATGCAGAAGAAAGGGATCGATTATTTTGAGAATTCTCGCCGCGCGACGTACGTTCACCGGGAATATGCGCGAAAGAATCCGAATCACTGGATCGGTTATTCCGATTCCGTGTGGGGCATGACCGCGTGCGATGGACCACTGGATACGACGATGACTGTGGAAGGGCGCAGCCGGCTGTTTCGTTCATATTCAGCCCGCGGAACCGGAGCTGAAGAGGAGGTTGATGATGGAACGCTTTCACCCTGTGCGGCGGCCGGGTCCATTCCGTTTGCCCCGGAAATTTGTATTCCAGCACTCACGGCGATGAAAAATGTGTACGGTGACAAACTTTGGACGCGCTACGGTTTTGTCGATGCGTTTAATCCTACCTTTCTTACTCCTTCGACTCCCGGCGGCTGGTTTGATCATGACTACCTCGGCATTGACCAGGGGCCCATCGTTCTGATGATTGAAAATTATCGAACTGGCTTCGTATGGGAAGTCATGAAGAAGAATCATTATATTGTGACCGGCTTGAAAAGAGCAGGGTTTACGGGCGGATGGCTGGAAACAAAGAAATAGCTTTTTCCTCCCTTTTCCTGATTGACGAACCGAAAGCGCATTGCACCTCTCGCTGAGGCTTCTTCATACCTGATGTCGATCAACTTTCTTTCACCATTGAAACGGCTGAGAGCCGATTTGTCAGACAAATTGTCGAATGAGGCTAAAACTGATCATGGAAAAAATCTCCTCTGTGAGCGCTGGAAGACTGCCGCTCTTCGTGCTCATCTTTTTCCTGATGCTCATGGCAGCGAGAGAATCTCTACAGGCCCAGCCGTCGGCCATTACCACCTACTGCAATCCGATCGACATCAACTATCAATACAACTTCGAGCAGATCAACGAAAACATATCATACCGCTCCGGCGCCGACCCGGTGATCGTGAACCACAACGGTGAGTATTATCTCTTCGTGACAAATTCGGGGGGTTGGTGGCATTCAAAGGATCTGCTCCGCTGGGAATATGTTGTGCCGGACAAATGGCCGATGGAAGATATCTGTGCGCCGGCCGCATTGTCGGTCCGCGATACGCTTTATTTATTCCAATCCACTTTCATTCCGCGGCCGATCCTGTTTAGCACCAAACCTGAAACGGGACACCTTCAGTTCTTCAACCGGCTTATGCCTGATCTTCCGGACTCCGTCAAGGGTCCATGGGACCCGGATATTTTCTGGGATGCGGAAAAAGATCGGTGGTACCTCTATTGGGGCTCCTCAAATCTCTATCCCATTTACGGCATCGAGCTGGACCATCACAACCGGTTGGTGTACAGCGGAAAACCAAAGGAACTGATCTATCTGCATCCCGAGCGCCACGGATGGGAAAGATTCGGTCAGGACCACACTGGGACGATCAATCCCTATGTGGAAGGGGCCTGGATGACCAAACATGAGGGCAAGTATTATCTCCAGTATGCGGCTCCCGGAACGGAATACAACGTGTATGCAAACGGTACGTATATTGGAGACGATCCTCTCGGTCCCTTCACCTACGCTCCCTATAATCCCGTCTCCTACAAACCAGGGGGTTTTATGGCGGGGGCGGGCCACGGAAACACGTTCCAAGACAACTACGGCAATTACTGGAACACCGGAACGCCCTGGATCGGATTCAACTGGACCTTCGAGCGCCGCATCGCGATGTTCCCGACTGGTTTCGATTCCGACGGCCAGATGTACGCCAATACTCGCTTTGGAGATTTTCCGCAAACGTTGCCGAAGTCACGCTGGACAAAAAGCGATGATCTGTTTGCCGGCTGGATGCTGCTCTCATACAAGAAACCCGTCGCCGCCTCGTCCGCTCGCGATACCTTTTATGCCAGCTGCGTCACTGACGAGAATCCGCGGACGTTCTGGGTGGCCGCCGCAAACTCACCGGCCGAATGGCTTGCGATCGATCTTGGGCATGTTGACGACATCAAAGCAGTGCAAGTGAATTATGCCGATTACAAATCGAATATTTTTTCGAGCGATTCGACGATCTACACGCGATTCACAATCTCATCCTCTGTCGACGGAAAAGAGTGGAGAACAATCGCCGATCTTTCGAAAGAAAATCGAGATCGCCCGAATGCCTACATTGAGTTGCCGTCGACGGTGAAAGCGCGGTACATTCGATACAATCATCTCTACGTTGCGTCCCCCAATCTTGCCATCAGCGATATTCGTGTCTTCGGATACGGCGGCGAGCGGCTTCCCGATCCGCCTGCAGGCTTCTCCGTTCGCAGGGAAACGGACAGGCGGAATGCGATTGTTCAATGGAAGGGAGTTCCGGGGGCCGTTGGCTACAACATTCGCTGGGGGATACGGAGAGACAGACTGTATGAAACGTACCAGGTTTTTGCAGACATGGAGACGAAACTCGAAATCCGGGCGCTCACCACTGAACAAGGATATTACTTTGCCGTTGAGACCTTTAATGAAAGGGGAGTCTCGGCGCTCAGTGAGGTCGCAGTTTGTCCCTAGGTATCGCCGGCTCGGCGGCGGAAAATCATTGGGCTTGTGTTGAGCATCCTCTCACACCCCAGATGCTGAAGATGGTTCGCTCAATCAGATTGACTCAAACGGAATAGGAGAAAATGGAATGAGTTTTACTGCGGCAAAAGGGTACTTTCTAAAAGACGGCAAGCCCTATTTTGTAATTTCCGGAGAGGTCCATTATTTCAGGCTCGATCCGCGGCTTTGGGAGAAACATCTCATTCTGCTGAAAAAGGCGGGCGCGAACACGACATCGACATACATTCCGTGGGACTGGCATGAAGTCGAGGAGGGGAGATTTGATTTTTCTGGAGACACGCATCCCGCCAGAAACCTTTTGAAATACTTCGAGCTCTGCAAAAAAGTCGGATTGCAGCTCATCGTAAAGCCGGGTCCATACATTCTTGCGGAATATGAATCGCACGGCCTCCCCGGATGGCTTCTGAGCCGGTGCGGGAAGAATGGTCACGCGCAGGATGAAAACGGAAATGTGATCTCGCCCGACCTCATGTCGTACATGTCCGAGGAGTTCCTCCATTATACTTTTCTCTGGTATGATAAGATCATGCCCATCATACGCGGATACCAGGAAAGCAACGGCGGCCCGATTTCGATGATACAGGTGTGCAACGAGGTGGGCGTGTTCCAGTGGCTTTCGGGTAAAATCGATTACAATCAGTCGGTCATCAGATTATACAGAGATTTTCTGCAAGGGAAGTACCCGGCGATTGCAGAAATGAACCGGACGTACGGGACCCGTTATGCCTCATTCGACGACGTAGTCGCTCCGAGGGGAAAAATCGAAAACAGACAGGAATATTGCGCGTACTATGACTTTCATCTTTTCTATAGACACTACTATGCGTTGTATCTCGATACGCTCATAAAGAAAATCAAAAGCTTCGATATTTCGTTGCAGCTTACTCACAACATTCCCGGCTGGATTTACGGCAATGCCGCCGAATTGCCGATGCTCATCAGTACATATGAAGAGGTTATGAGGACGCGCTCCGATATCGTTTTTGGATTGGATCACATTCCGGAATTCGTCTCCTTTCGGAATGCGCATTCAGATCTGGCATGCAATAAGATTCTCGAAGCGATGCAGCCTTATGGACCGGTCTGGGCGGCTGAATTCCAGGCAGGGACGAGGGAACACAAAGTGAATTGCGACGCGAATGATATGGAAACGTTCTACGCCGCATCGCTGGCGCATGGATTGAAAAGCTTCAATTACTATTCGTTCTCTCAGGGGATCAATCCGAAGGGGAAAGGGTTTTTCGGGAAGACGTTTTATTTCCAGACGCCTCTCGATCCTCAGGGAGCCAAATCGCCATTATATGCAGTCATCAAGAAAATAGACAAGTTCATCAATCGCGAAAAAGATCATCTGTTGCTCAGCAAAACCAGGGCGGATATTTGCGTGGGATTTTACAAACCGTATTTTTATACCGAGATGACGACATCTCAACTCCTCAAAGAGCGCAGACTGCAGGTAGAAAAACTGGGCCTTTCGCTTGATCCCAGATTTATTCGCGAAGAGCTCTTCTTTAACGGACTGTTGCGTGGCCTTCAGACGCTGAACTTCAATTATGATATCCATGACTTGCAGACGAATGGACATGACGTATTGATGAAGTATAAACAACTATGGGTGGTGACGACTGAATTCATGGATAGCGCCACCCAGAGCCTCCTCGTCCAATACGTGAAGAAGGGGGGCCATCTGGTGATCTATCCGGCGATACCGACGTATGATACGTATCTGAATCCCTGCACGATCCTCAGGGATGAACTGGATCTTCCTTTTGCCAAGTCGATGAGTTCCAATAAGGTTGATGCCTTTGATATTGAGGACGTTTTTACTTTATTGAAGGAAAAGCAGGTCTTTCGGGCGGAAGGCGGAGAGGCAGTCTCGAAAACGAAGCGGGGAGAAGTATGCGGTCTCCGGAAAAAAGTTGACAGCGGCGTGGTCACAGCGCTTGGATACGCCTTCGGATACACCACGGACGAGCATCTGCAGCTGTATGAAAGAATTGTAGGTTCTGAAAAAATCAAAAAAGGGGCGAAAGTTTCTGACCCTGAAATCCAATTTGTCATCCGAAAAGGGAAGAAATATTCGTACTTGTTTTTACTGAACTACCACAACGAAAAGAAGAAATTCACAGTCGATTCGAAACAATTCACACTCCCTCCTCTATCGTGCAAGATCATCAAGAGGAAATAGGAAAAGTGGTCAGCGTGCTTAGCACGCCGATCTGATCCCGTAATACTGCTCATCTCACATACTCTCACTGCGCAATGAAATCATTCCGGACAATTACCCTCGCGGGCATTCTCTTCAGCACAATTGCAGTTTCCCAGAATCAGGCCACCGAGGCGAAAATCGATTCACTTCTGAAACGAATGACCCTTGATGAAAAGCTCGGCCAACTGAATCAGGTGATCGGCACGCATGCTCCCGGCAGTGATGAACGGATAAGCGAGGAGCAAGTGGAGCTGCTGCGCAAGGGGAAGATCGGTTCGTTCCTTGGAATCATCGGAGCAAAAGAAACTGGGAGGATCCAACATATCGCTGTTGAGAAGTCCCGGCTCCACATCCCTCTTTTGTTCGGACTCGATGTGATCCATGGATACAGAACAGTCTTCCCGATTCCTCTCGCTGAGGCAAGCACATGGAATCCGTCCCTCATTGAACAAGAAGCACACGCGGCCGCTTCCGAAGCGTCAGCCGCCGGAATCCACTGGACCTTTGCGCCGATGGTGGATATTGCCCGCGATCCCAGATGGGGTAGGATTGCAGAGGGAGCAGGGGAAGATCCTTGTCTGGGATCTGCCATGTCTGCTGCCCGTGTCCGCGGATTTCAGGGAAATGATGTGCGCGAACAAGGGAGGCTTCTTGCGTGCGCGAAACACTTTGCGGCATACGGCGCCGCCGAGGCCGGAAGAGATTACAACACCGTCGATGTTTCTGAACGGACGTTGCGCGAGATCTATTTGCCGCCGTTCAAAGCCGCGGTCGATGCAGGCGCGTGGACCCTTATGAGCGCTTTTGACGACATCGGAGGGATACCGAGTTCGGCTCATCGCTGGCTGCTCACCGACGTGTTGCGCGGAGAATGGGGCTTCAAGGGATTTGTGGTGAGCGATTGGGAGGCTATCGGCGAATTGTTGAATCATAGGATTGCAGGTTCTCGGGCGGAGGCCGGCGTCCTTGCCCTCGGCGCCGGAGTCGATATGGACATGGTGAGCGAAATCTATGAAAATGAAATGCCCGACGCAGTCCGCTCCGGATTGCTTTCAGAAGATTTCGTCAACCTCTCGGTTCGCCGAGTGTTGAGGGCGAAGTATGCATATGGTTTGTTCGAAAATCCATACCGCAATTGCGACACGTTGAAAGAAAAGAGGGAGATGTTGACGCCGGAACACCTTGCGCTTGCCCGGACGATTGCGCAGCAATCAATTGTGCTGCTGAAGAATGAGAAGGGCGCGCTTCCTCTCGATAGGTCAGTCGGGACAATTGCGTTGATCGGACCTCTCGCCGATAACAAAGTTGACCCTCTCGGTCCCTGGGATGGCGTTGGGCGGCCGGAGGATGTCGTCACCGTTCTCGAAGGAATGAAAAAAGCTGTTGGTTCTCATGCAAAAATCCTCTATGCCAAGGGATGTGATGTAACGGGAGACTCTGCCGATTTTGCGGCGGCATTGCGCGCGGCACGGCAATCGGATGTTATCGTAGCGGTCCTTGGAGAAGATCGGGACATGACCGGTGAGGCTTCAAGTCGTTCAATCCTCGACCTTCCGGGGAAAGAATCCGAGTTGCTCGCTGCGCTCCGCGAAACACGAAAGCCCATCGTCCTTGTCCTCATGAACGGACGTCCGCTTGTCCTCACGTCGGTTTCGGAAAATGCAGATGCGATTGTCGAGGCATGGTTTCTTGGAGTTGAATCGGGCAATGCGCTTGCGGATATTTTATTTGGAGCCGTAAGTCCGAGCGGTAAACTGCCGGTGACTTTCCCCCGCAACGTCGGCCAGATTCCGTTATACTACAATCACAGGAGCACCGGGCGACCGATTGTGGACTCCGATCGCTTCACTTCCCGGTATCTCGACGTTCCAAACACACCCCTTTATGTATTTGGGTACGGCCTGTCGTACGCCAGTTTCAAATATACCAACCTTCGCCTTTCTTCGGCCTCCATCGCCAGGAAGCAAAGCATCAGAGCGACCGTCGATGTGGAGAATACCGGCAAATGCGCAGCGGATGAAATTGTCCAGCTCTACATCGAAGACGAGGTGGCGAGTGTTGCCCGTCCGGTCGAAGAGTTGAAGGGATTCAGGAGGATGACCCTGCGCCCCGGGGAGAAGCAATCTGTCGAGTTCATCATAACGCCCGATGATCTTTCATTCTATGATCAGTCGATGCATAAGGTCATTGAGCCGGGAGGGTTCAAAGTTTTTGTCGGCGGAAATTCTGTCGACGTTCTGGAGACCAGGTTCGTGGTTCAATAAGATGGCGCACGCCGTGAAACACTATCTCCGCATGTTAACGGTATTCCTTCTTGCGAGTATGTCCGGCGTGAGATGCCGCTCCTCGTCCGATGCATCGGAGACGATCAAATTCTGGGCGATGGGAAATGAGGGCGAAATGGTCCGCCAGCTCATTCCGGAGTTTGAACGGTTGAACCCGAATATCCATGTTGTTGTCCAGCAGATCCCGTGGACTGCAGCGCACGAGAAACTGCTCACCGCCTTCGCCGGCGAATCGACTCCCGACGTGTGTCAGCTCGGGAACACGTGGCTCCCCGAGTTTTCAGTCCTCCATTCTTTGGAGCCGCTTGATCGTTTCGCGGCGCACTCCCCGAATATCCGCCTCGATGATTTTTTTGAAGGTGTCTTGAAGACGAATATCATTGATTCCGAGTTGGTCGGGATCCCCTGGTATGTCGACACGCGCGTCATTTTTTATCGCCGGGACCTTCTGGCCGAAGCCGGGTACACCGCGGTTCCCGCAACATGGGATGAAATGCTGAAGCTGTGTAACGTGATGCAGCGCGATGCGAGAGCGAAACATATCACGCAGTATCCTTTCTTTTTGCCCACGGGTGAATGGGTTCCGGCCATTATCCTCGGGATGCAATCGGGGGGAAACTTCCTCCGGGATGGAAATACGCGGAGCAATTTCAGCGGCCCGCAGTTCCGCAAAGCCTTCGAACTTCTTGCGCAGTTTTATCACAAGGAGTATTCCCCGGCTGGCATGCAGCTGATCACTAACATGTACAATTCATTTTCCGACGGGCTGATAACAATGTACATCACCGGCCCCTGGAACATTGGCGAATTCACACGGAGAATTTCCCCACACCTCCAGAGCGAGTGGATGACTGCGCCGCTGCCTTCAATGGATTCGACATCTCCCGGTATCTCGCTTCCTCTCGGAACAAGCCTCTCATTATTCCGGCGGAGCAGTCACAAGGAAGCAGGTTGGAAGCTTATTGAATTCCTGACGTCGCGCGATCAGTCGGTTGAATTCTACAGGATTACCGGAAACCTTCCTCCCAGGAAATCGGCCTGGAATGATTCGTCCCTCTCTCAGAACAAGTATATTCAGGCGTTTTACAAGCAGCTGCAGCGAGTCGATCTGCTCCCTCAGGTAGCAGAGTGGGAGCAGATTGTCATCAAGCTCCAATTATACGTGGAGTATGTCGCCACGCAGACAATGACTGTCGAGGAAGCTCTACGCAAATTTGACGGCGAAGTCGACCAGATGTTGGAGAAGCGCCGATGGCTTGCAGAGAGGGACAAACACCAATGAGCGCCAAGACCGGAAAAGTTCGTCATGGAAATCATACAGCTGCGGCGTGGCTTTTTCTAGCCCCCGCAATGACAGCGATCGGCGTTTTTTTTGTCGTTCCGGTTCTCAGCGCCTTCATCCTGAGTCTGACAGATTTTGACATTTACGCGCTCGGCGATCTGAGCGTCGTGCGGTTCACGGGCTTCCACAACTATCTCCGCATTCTTGAAACACCTCTGTTTTGGACTGCTCTAAAGAATACTTTCTATTTCGTCCTCGTCGGCGGTCCTTTGTCGGTTGCGGCATCTCTTGGCGCCGCGCTGATGGTAAATTCTAAGCTTGCCAGATTTAAATCGTTCTTCCGGACTGTCTATTTTCTCCCCGTTGTCACCAGTCTCGTCGCCGTTGCTGTGGTGTGGCGCTATTTGTATCACCCCGCGCACGGACTGCTGAACCTCTTTCTCTCGTGGTTCGGCGTTGCGCCGATAGACTGGCTGGGCAACCCGGCGATCGCGATGCCGGCCATCATCATCCTCGCTGTGTGGAAGAATTTCGGTTACAACATGCTCATATTCATCGCGGGCCTGCAGAACATACCGGACGACCTGTACGAAGCCGCCCATATCGACGGCGCTGGGAGCTGGAGACAATTTGTCGACATCACAATACCGATGCTGGCTCCGACGACGGTATTTGTCGTGATGATTACGATTATTGGATACTTCCAGCTTTTTGCCGAGCCGTACGTCATGACGGAAGGAGGGCCGATGAATGCCACGACAAGCATTGTGCTGATGATGTATGAACAGGGATTCAGGTGGTGGAATATGGGTTTCGCCGCCGCCGTTGCGTTCGTCCTTTTTGCGGTGATCCTCTTCTTCTCGATCGTTCAGATGATCATCCAAAGGAGGCTCCAGCAATGAATCGCCGCGCCTCAGCTCTTGCACTTAACGCAGGATTATTTTTGCTGGCAATTGTCACCGCGGTGCCTGTTGCATGGATGCTTTCGGCTTCGTTCATGGCGCCTGGCGAGGCGAGCACGACGCCGATCCATTTCTTTCCGTTGCACCCAACCCTCGAACATTACAAAGCATTGACCGAACGCCTCCACGTCGGACGCTACTTCATGAATAGTCTTATCATAGCCTCGGCAGTAACGCTGATCTCCACTCTCATCAATTCAATGGCGGGGTTTGCGTTCGCAAAATATCAGTTTCCCGGCCGTAACAAACTGTTTAGGTTTCTGCTCAGCGGCATGATCGTTCCGGCTCAGGTGACAATGCTCCCGCTCTTCCTGATGATGAAGACGATGGGCTTTGTCAACACGTACGCGGGCGTGATACTGCCCGGAATGGCCAGCATTTTCGGTATTTTTCTCATTCGCCAATTTGCCGGTTCAATTCCCGACAGTCTCATCGAAGCTGCGCGCATCGACGGCGCGAGTGAGTTCAAGGTCTATCGGTCTATAGTTCTTCCGCTGTGCCGGCCGATTCTGTACACTCTCGCGCTCTTCACATTCATGGGAACATGGAACGACTTCATGTGGCCTCTTATTATCATGAGTGACAATGCAAACTACACGCTGCCTGTTGCCATCGCAAATCTGAAGGGGGAACATTTACTGGACCTCGAATTGATGATGGCCGGGTCGGTCATCACCGTGCTTCCCGTGTTGATTCTCTTCCTTTCATTCCAGCGTCATTACATTCGTGGAATCATGGTTGGCGGCGTGAAAGAGTAATTCCGTTCATCCGATGGAGTGTCCGATGAAAATTCTCCCCCTTTCGCTCTTCTTCGCGGCCGCTCTCGTGCGCACTCAGGCTCCCGTGCAGCTCGATGACTGCGACAAGAGCGACAATTGGAAAACACTCCAGTCTGCAGGCGTCGAAGTAGCACGCGGCGGCGGCGACGGAATTCACGGCGCCGCTCTTCGATTTGACGTTTCGTTCACCAAGGGATCCGGATACGGAGGGGTCTATCGCAATTTCGACGTACCGCTTCCGGACAATTATGAAATCACATTTTGGATGCGCGCCACTGTTCCGGTGAACAATTTCGAATTCAAAGTCAGCAACGACTCGTCCGGTCAGGACATCTGGTGGGTAAACAATAAGAACTACTCATATTCAAGCGAATGGAAGAGAATCGTCGTCAAGAAGCGCCATCTCGCTTTTGCATGGGGGCCTCATCCTGCACCGAAACCCGAGATGCTCAGGCGTCTGGAGCTGGTTGTAACGGCTGGAACCGGGGGGAGCGGCAGCGTGTGGATCGACGACGTCCAACTTGTCCCCCTTCCGCCGCCGCCTTCAAAAATTCCAATCCCTGCAGTCGCGGCTTCTTCAGTGGACAGGAAATCTGATGCGCCTTCGAATGTATTGCCCGGCAACAAAGGATCGTGGAGAAGCAGGACGGCAGGGGAGGAGTGGATTGAAGTTGATTATAAATACAGGCGCGAGATCGGCGGAGTCCATCTCACCTGGGATCCCGGCATCAGCGGCCTTTCCTATGATATCTTGGGCTCTATCGATGGAAAGACATACGACACTCTCCATTCAGTTCGCGAAGGAAAGGGAGGAGCTGTCCTGATTTTCACTCCGGAATCTGAGGTTCGGCAATTGCGCATAGCAATGCATGCCGATCGGTCACGCAAACCGTTCCGGCTGGAAGAAATCTCCCTCGTTCCGAGTGAATCCCTTTCGACAGCGAACCAGTTCATCGAACATCTCGCCGCCGATGCACCGCGAGGATGGTATCCGCGATATTTTCGCAACGAAGCTTCGTACTGGACGATCGTGGGCGTTGCCTCCGATCCAAAGGAATCTCTGTTCAATGAAGATGGTTCCTTTGAAGTTGACAAGCAGCAATTCTCTGTCGAGCCTGTCATCGCATTGGAGGCAGGCAACCAACTGCTCACATGGGCTAACGCACGAACGGAACAGACGTTGGAAAAAGGTTATCTTCCGATACCGAGCGTGATTCGCAGGTATGACGGCATGACGCTTTCTGTGACCCTGCTGGCTGCGGGGGAGGTCGATCGTTCAGAGCTTCTTGCCCGTTACGTGTTGAAGAACACCTCGCCGCAGAAGTCTCGAGGAATATTCTATTTGGCGATGCGGCCCTTCCAGGTTAATCCGACATACCAATGGCTGAATTTTGAAGGGGGATACGCGAAGACGGAGTCGATCACAATAGATGGAAACCGTGCCGTTGTTGGATCGAAAAGTGTCACTGTCTCCGGGCATCCGGCAAATGTAGGTGCAACGGCGATTGATGGGGGAGAAATCATCGAGCATATCGCGCAGGGACAACTTCCGCGCGCGGCGAAAATCTCCGATCCGTACGGAATGGCTTCTGGGGCCTTCAGTTTTCCGTTCGACCTCGGCCCCGGCGATTCTTCTGTGGTCATTGCTGCGGTTCCGTTTACGCCTTCAGCCGATACATGGCAAAACTCGCCGCCTACCCCGGAGGAATTTGAGCGTGCGAAAGCGGAGGTCTGCTCAGGCTGGGAGCAGAGACTGAATGCCGTTCGATTCAATCTCCCCCCGGAAGGAGAACGGTACGCCGATATTATCCGTTCAAACCTCGCCTATGTTTTGATCAATAAAGACGGACCGGGTTTTCAGCCAGGTTCCCGCTCATACGAGCGGTCGTGGATCCGCGACGGATCCATGACATCGGCCGCGCTCCTCAAGCTCGGCCTTCGCTCTGAAGTGAAGAATTTTATCGATTGGTATTCATCCTACCAGTATGAAAACGGAATGGTTCCCTGTGTGGTTGATCAGAGAGGACCCGACCCGGTTCCCGAGAACGACAGCCACGGCGAGCTCATCTTTGCGTGCATGGAGTATTTTCGTTTCACCGCGGATACGGCATTTCTCCGGGGACATTGGAAGCACATCGCCGCAGCGGCGGATTATATCCAGCGCCTCAGGGCAGAACAGATGACGCCGGATTTCCGCGAAGGCGACGACGGAAAGCGATCGTGCTATGGCCTCGTCACCGAATCCATCAGTCACGAAGGGTACTCGTCGAAACCAATGCATTCCTACTGGGACGATTTTTTCGCGCTGAAAGGACTTAAGGATGCCGCAGATGCGGCGAAGATTCTTCACGAAGATCGGGCGGCATACTTCTATGACAGCGTTGCGCATGCATTTCGCGATGACTTCTACCGATCGGTCTCGCTCGTGATGGCTGCAAAGAAGATCGATTATGTGCCTGGCTGCGCAGAGCTCGGGGATTTCGATGCAACGTCGACATCGATCGCGCTGTTTCCCTGCGCCGAGTTCGACCAGATCCCTCAACCTGCCTTCAGCCGGACGTTTGACAAATACTACGAATGGTGCAGTCGACGCATGGCGGGGAAATTGGAGTGGGATGCCTTCACGCCCTATGAGATACGCAATGTTGGCACGTTTGTCTATCTGGGGCAAAAAGACCGCGCCCACACATTGCTCGAGTGGTTTCTCAAGTATCAGCGCCCGACCGGATGGAATCAGTGGGCGGAAGTTGTCTGGAAGGATGAGCGCCTGCCCCGGTTCATCGGCGACATGCCTCATACGTGGGTGGGATCCGATTACATCAATGCCATCCGGGCGATGTTTGTGTATGAGAACGATAAATCTCTCGTCGTCGGCGCTGGATTGAAGGCTTCCTGGGTTCTTCACGGATTGTCGGTCGAGAATCTTCCGGTGCATTCGGGAACGCTTTCATATTCCATCCAGCGATCCGGTCTCTCCGGAATCACCGTGCACCTGAACGGATCGGTCAAGGGAATGGATATTCTTCTTCCGACCGGGCTATTGTCAAGGCCTTTGATATCTGCCAAAGTCGATGGAGTCGTCACGCAACCGGCGGGAAAATTTGTGCCGGTTTCTCATCTTCCGGCAACTGTGGAACTGGAATATTGAATGGAGACAAAAATGGAGTTTCCGAAAGAGAGGCAAATTCCTCTCTTTTGTTTCCGTATCGCCCCCACCTATGCTGACAGACTGAAATGTTGAGAATTCTCTTATTCCCACTCTTCCTTGCTTACGGCTCTCCTCAGGAACAGAATGCCGCAGATAACCTGATTCATGATACTCTTGCCGTTGTTGACCACTCGCCGATCACCGCTCTCGACTTGTATGAACGCCTTCAGATGATGCCGTTCGAATCGAAATTGAGGGATCGGGATTTCGAGTCTGTGAAACGGAAAGCCGTGGAGTCGCTCGTCGGCGAGCGCTTGCTGTCGGACTCTGCGCCCGCACTCCCCGATTCGGACAAATGGCGGCTCGAAACAATGGGGGCTGTGCTCCGGAAAATGTTCACGCGCGATGCGATGTACAGAAAAGAAATACACGATCGTGCGACGGTGTCTCCCCGTGAAGTGAGACAAAATATGTTCAAGTACGGCCTGCGCCGACAGTTGTTGGCCGTTACCGCAAGCTCTGCTGAATCCGCAAAGAAATTTTCTGCGCTGTGGCGCCGTCGCAGGGCTCTGGGCGAATCAAATGCATCGATCATCTCCGCTGCGGGGTTCCAGCCCGACACAATCTATATCACACTTGGCTCAGTTGATACTTCGCTTGAAGAAGCTGCATTCGATCTCAAAGACACACTCGATATCTCAGGACCTGTTCAATCGAAGCTCTTCGGCCCTCTCGTGATTACACTGCTCCATGACGAACCGAGCGCCGACGCGCTAAAAAAATCGATGCCGCAGAGAGAAAGGGCGGTGCGGGATCTTCTGAGAGACCGGAAAGAACAACTGCTGAGCCAGGCGTTTGTCAATCCTTTGTTCCGCGGACAGCGCATGGAGGCAGACAGCGGTCTCTTCCGTCTTCTTTCCCGAAGGCTGTGGGAAACCATGAAGGAGGACACGAGTGCGCGAAGTGTTCCCGGCGGGTATCGGTACTTGCCTGAAGACGCATACCGGCTGCTGAACGAATTTCATACCGTGAGGGATACGCCTGTCGTTCGCGGGAGCTTTGGAGTTTTGCGGCTTGGCGAATTCCTTGAGAGCTTGCTCCACTACGATTTCGTCATTCCGTCGCTCAAGCCGAGATCGTTCGCCGTAGCTTTTTTTGATATTCTTCGAGGGATGACTGAGGCGGAGATTCTCGCGCAAGAGGGATTACGGAGGGGGTATCAATACAACGCAGATGTGCAGCGAGAAGTGTCGATCTGGAGTGATTACTGGCGGTCGCGCTCTGCAGAGTTCAATGTTGTAGATACCGTTACAATTCAGCCGTGGGAATCATCCTGGTCTATGTGGCGGAATAATTCGGCCGCCGTGGAATCCACATGCTTCCTGAGCGTGCAGGAAATCCTGCGATCCGATTCAGCCAGCGCCGCCACGATCGCGGCGATGCTTCACAACGGAGCGGAGATGGATTCCCTGGCACGCGTCTATTCGATCCGGACCGAATGGCGTATGAACGGGGGCAAATCCGGGTGGTTTAGCTGCCGGGATCGGTGGGAGCTGACCGGGCACATCATGATGATGAGTGAGGGAGAGTTGAAGGGGCCGATGAAGCTTTCGGAGGGATACAGCGTTGTGCGTCTTCTCGGCAGGAAGTTTGTAGGGGATGGTGCCGATTCTCTTCTCCGTCTGGAAGGACGCCGCGTACGAGTGGAGCATCAGCAGGCATCACTCAACAGGTATCTTGCTCAAACGGCGCTGGCCCATGACGTAAGGATCTTTTACGACAGAATTTCGCATGCTGATGTCCAAAATGTGGATATGTTTACCCGGCGGCTGATTGGCTTCGGTGGAAAAATCAATGCCGCCCCGCTTCTAATCCCTCAATGGGAATGGGTGGGAGAGTGGAAGCAGATGCTGAGTAAGGTACCGTGATCCCCGCCGCCAAAAGGCAAACACTTCTCGAAATTGTTGACAAATATGAACGCCGCCGTTTCACCAATGAGGGCATGGAACAGAACGCTGCCATTATTGAACGTGGTGAGCCAGGTCCGGAACAATTGGGGGAGGCGATTTAGCGAAGAAACTTAAGTAGGGGTTTGTCGATGGACTGAGGACATTTTCCTCTCGCCAACGCGAAGCCCATCGTGGCCGGGCTTCGCGTTTCTGGCGCTAGGATTTTTGGCCTTTCATTTTGCGGTTGTTCATTCATGAGATGCGAGGAACTTCTGCTCTAACTGCTCCGAGATCTGCTTGAAAATGTATCCATGATTGCTCGACGCGCTTTCCGGAGTCAAATCGATCGTTGAGCTGTTGCTCAGATACATGTAGGCGAGCTGAGCCTTGTAGCTGATGGAGGCATCTTGATTATCCTCGGCTACCCGCTGTAAGAGCGAAGCAAGTTGAGCGTAATCGAGTTGCGGAAACCTGTTCTTGAAGATCACCACATTGTAGATTGTCGATTCGACGATGCCCGGATATTCCTCCAGGTGAAGCGAGTACTCGAAGTTTTTCAGAGCGAGCGCCTGATACGTTCCGCTCTTTTCCGGTTTGTCCGGATGAGCCGTTGCTCCCGATGCGATGATCAAGGCCATGACGGCCGTTGCGAAAATCCGCTTGGTTGTACTTCCCATAAATATTTCCTCCTTAAAGTTTATTGAATGTTGGCTGCATCCCTTAGTCTATCAAACCCAATGCCAAACTAAGAAGCTGTTTTGAATGTTTCTGGCGGATTCCGGAGATCGCGACGCAGAGAGGAGTGCCACGCTAGCGCATGTTCATCTGAATTGTCGCTCAGATCTTGTTGATGTACAATCGCTTGAGAGAGAACCGGGTTGCTGTGGCTTTATGCAGATTTGTGGCAGGTCTTCAGCGTGAAGCAAAATGAAGCGAGTGTTACAGTCCGGTTAAGGGATGATGGCGAAGGGCTGGACTAAAATTAAAACTACAGTCATTTCGAGGAATACCTTTCAACGCGGGGCGATGACGCAATGACCTTCACTGGCGTTGATGATGCGGCTTCTACGTTTCCTCCTCAGGATCTTTCTGCGGTCTCCGGAGCCTGTTGTTCAGCGCCCGGCGGGAAATCCCGAGCAGCTCCGCGGCGATGGTCTGGTTCCCTTCAGCACGAAGGAGGGCTTCTGCGATGAGAGCTTCTTCCGCTTCTCCCAGGGTCGGGAACCGATTTGGAAAAGAGAGAAGCGCGTCGGATGATTGAAGGGGATGAGGATGTTCATTCATCGCCGTCCGTCCGATTTTCTTCCGTATCGAATCGAGCGAAAGGACGCCCGACTGATGAACGCTGATCGCGTCGAAAATGATTCCCTCAAGCTCACGGATGTTGCCGGGAAACTCGTAGTTCGCGAGGAGGGTGTAGAGTTCTTTCGGCGCCGTCGGTCTCTTCTTACCGAGTTTCGCCGCGGCCTTCGTGATGAAATGATCGATGAGGAAGGGAAGGTCGGATTTTCTCTCGCGCAACGGCGGGATTGCGACATGATGCGGCTTCAATCGATAATACAAATCCTGGCGGAATGAATCGCCTTTCTGCATCGTGGCCACATCCCGATGCGTTGCAACGATGATTCTCGCATCCGACAGCTTTGCCATGTCGGATCCGAGAGGATAGTAACTGCCATCCTGCAAGAGCCGCAGCAGTTTCACCTGGGACTCGATGCTGAGATCGCCTATCTCATCAAGAAAAAGTGTGCCCTGGTCGGCCTGTTCAATCAATCCTTTTCTTTCTCCTTCGGCTCCGGTGAATGCGCCCTTCTTGTGTCCGAACAGCGTGTCCGAGAAGAAATCGTCGTCGAGCCCCGCGACATTCACGGTGACCATTTCGCCGGTCCGACCGCTGGCGGAATGAATTGCCCGCGCGAAGAGTTCTTTTCCGGTTCCCGTTTCGCCGGTGATGAGAACGGGGAGAATGGTTTTCGCAATCGCCTCGATATACCGGAAAATCGACTGCATGGAGGAACTGTGAGTAACAATCTCAAGGAATGATTCGGGATGCTCGAGAGTTTCGCGGAAGAGGGATTGGCGCAGCAGTTCGTTCTCGCTCCGTACCTCGGCAATCTCAAGTCCTCGTTTGACGGTCGTGACAAGTTTCGTGTCGTTGACCGGCTTCACGATGTAGTCGAAAGCTCCTTCCTTGATGCAGAGGACCGCGCTGTCGACGTCGTTGATCGCGGTAATCATCACCACCGGTATTTGGGGGAAGTACTGCACGATCTGTCGCAGCAGCTCGATTCCTGAAATATGCTGCATGTTGACGTCGAGGGCTACCAGCGAATACGGTTTCATCTGGAGGAGCGATATCACTTTTCGGCTGTCGGCGCATGTCTCGGCGTTGTTGATTCCGTTCGATGAAAGTGTGAGCTCGGCACTCAGAAGAAAGTGCTCTTCATCATCCACGAGCAGGACGGGGTTCGTCGGGAATATTTTGGAGCTCATACATTTGCCTCCGTTGCCGGAGCAGCGTGGGCGGGAAAGGAGACCCGGGCAATCGTCCCTTTGTCCGGGGCGCTGTTCAGGATGAGCGATCCCCCGTGACTTTTGACGATGCTGTAAGAAACGGAAAGGCCGAGTCCGGTTCCCCCCATTTCCCGTTTCGTCGTGAAGAAGGGATCCATGATGTACTGCAAATCCGCTGATTTGATTCCGATGCCCTGGTCCTCCACCTTGATCCTGACCTTGTCTCTGATTCTGTTGAAATATGTCGAAACCTTTATCTCCGCCGATGTATCTCGCAGAGACTGGCACGCATTATTAATGAGATTGATCACCACCTGTTCAAGCTGCTGAGCATTGCCTTTGATTGCCGGAATATCGGCTCCGTATTCGACCTTGAAATTGGAGGTCGTCTTCCTGATCAGATTTCCCGTGATGAGTACCGCCATTTCCACAACCTTGTTGACCTCGACGAGCTCGTTGAGCTGGCCGCTGTCGGCGCGGGCGTACTCGGTAAGACTTTTGGTGATATTTTGTATCCTCTCGGATCCCCTGAAGATCCCGTCAAGCGACTGTGCAATCTTTTCTTTGGATGCGCTGTACGGCATCCCCGCGATGCTGAAATCGCCGTTCTGAGAGTAGTACGAATCGAGGACGGGAGCAATATCTTTCCAGACCTTGGTGAAGAGCTGCACATTGAGGAGGATGAAATTGTTTGGATTGCTTATTTCATGCGCGATGCCCGATACCAGAATTCCGAGCGAAGCCATTTTGTCTGCCTGCTTCAGCTGCTGATTGCGGAGGGCCGCGGCAACTTCTGCTTTCTTTAGCTGCGTGATATCGTTGATCAGCCCGTCGTAGGCAACAGGATTACCGGCCTCATCTTTCGTGAGGACGATTTTGTTCTTTATCCATCGAATGGAACCGTCCCGATGAACAATCCGATGTTCGAGGGGATCAACTTCCTGTCCGGCGAGAGCCAACCGCGCCTGGTTGAGCACTTTCTCCCGGTCCCTTTTGTGGACCATTCTAAACCAGAGGTCAGGATCTTGTTTGTAGTCGTCCGACGTGTAGCCGGTGACCGAAACACATCCCGGACCATGGAGCGTGTCGACGACGACTCCGTTTTGTATCGTAACGGTGTAGATGTAATCCGTCAGATAGTTAATAAGTTTTTCGTAGCGTTGCCCTATTTCCATCCACCATCCAACAAAAGTGTTTGACAAGTATTATACTAAATATATGAATCTTTAAAGATTTATAGAAGCGAATCGTTGTCTGGCGGAAAGAAAAATGGAGCGTGCACGTAACCGAATCAGCTCCCGTTCAATATCAGCCTTTGTCATCATACGTTGATTCGCGAAAACGATCCCATGAGGAACGAATCTTTAGCATCTTTCATGCGTAAGAATCAATGGGAGTTGAACGCCGCTGAATATCATCCCGGTTCAATCGCTCCCGGTTTCGCATTTGAATCAAAGAGACTACACCATGCACGAATCCCCTCAACATGCCAGCTTCGAGGACGATGTTCGGCATTTGACCTCCAAGTACGTCGGGGTCTGGCACGAACTTCCAGATGCTGAGCCGGAATTCAATCGCCGATTCACCCAATGGCAGCAGCGTGAAAATGAGAGACAAGTGTCGCAACAGCTCCAAAAAGCTCCCCGCTCGTATGGAGTATACGATTCATTGACGGATGATGACAAAGCCCATATCTCGCTCGACGTAATGAAGTCAGTTGCCGGATCATCGCTGTTGTCGCGTGAAATACAAAACGATAGGTTTTTCACGGAATCAGAGAAGGTAACAAGGCGCTTTTTGAATGAGGCAAAGGCCTTTGATCCGACCCTGTCTGAAGGGGATCTTCATCAGGCGCTGCGGAATCTCTGGGTATTCAACAGCATTCAATTGTTTACAGGAAAAAGCATTCTGCTCACTCCCTCGTCATTCGCATACAGTCTTTTGTATCCCTACGTTGACAACGGGCTCGATGCCGCAGAGCGTACAGCGGAAGACAAAATCGGGTTGGTTCGCTGGATCTCGAAATGGTTTCGCGGGAATGGATGCCCGCCCATCGATGATTTGACGAACAAGATCGGGCGGCTCCTTTCCATGATAAGTGAAGAATACCCGCGCAAGGAATTCCCCAAGGTATATCATAGCCTGCATGCTATTCTCTCTGCACAGCAGAAGAGCATCCTGTTCCAATATGACCAGTCGGCACTCGATGATACATATCTCTTGACAGTGACAGTGGAAAAAGGGGGGACGTCCGTTCTGGCCGACGGATACCTGGCGGCGGGGGATCTGAGTGCGAGTTCAGCCGATGCTATCTTTGAATACGGGGTTGTGCTTCAGTTAATCGATGACCTGCAGGATCTCGGGGAGGACAATACTTCCGGCCACGAGACTCCATTTCAAAGGTACGCTGAGAGGAGTGAAACCGAGAAAATTACGCAACGGCTCCTCCGATTTTCCGGACGGTGCGCCACCCACCTGGGCAAAGAAGATAATTCGCGAAGTGATTCAATTCAACAGATGATCGAGCGAAGTTGCACTTTCCTTATTCTCGATGCAGTTGCTCAACACTTTGTTCACTATTCCGAACAATTTCTCCATAGAATTGAATCTGCGATGCCCTTACGTCCCGCTTTTTTGCGGGAACTGCATAAGGAAAGGGAGTTACGCCAATCCCGGTATTCAAAGGAGGCCGCGCTAAGTCTTCATTAATGTCGTCCATCTTGATTTCATCTCGCTGCAAGTCTCTATCCGCGATTCCATCATCCCCACCATTCCATTATTCCATTTCCCCACCTAAGTCACTTTTACAGACAAGAGTTCTTATTCCCCTAATAATTTAACCTCACAGCTCTTACCGTACCGTAATACTGCGGCAACACATCGCAATTATATTTGTCCCCGGGTCAACGGAGCTTCTTTGTATTCCGTCTCCTTCGATAAACGATGTTCGAACTCCCGGTCAAAAATCAAAAGAGCAAACTAATCGAGACAGAACTACTATTTCATCGACAACAGGATTCGAACAAGAAGACAATTGTGCATGCAATGAGTTCCATTCGCGTGATCGCGCTTCTTCTCACCTGCGTGTTTGCGTTAAATGCTCTCGATGCAGGAACAATCCAGGGGATTGTGAGGGCTAGATCCAATAATGAGCCCATCGTCGGCGCGAGCATAAGCGTACTGGGGACCGTATTGGGAAGCGTAAGTGGTGAAGATGGAGCGTTTAGAGTAGATCGCATACCGTCGGGTGTCTACTCTGTCCGAATTGAAATGCTCGGCTTCAAAAAGAAAGAAATTATGAACTTAGATGTTCAATCCGATTCGGCGACTCTGCATATCAACATTCTCCTGGAAGATGCTCCCTTAAACATGGCTGAAGTTGTCGTCCAGGCCCGTGCTAACAGAGAACTTGAGTCATCCGGGATTCAAAGCGAGTTTCAGGCGAAGAATATTATCAGTGTTATCACAGCACAGACGATCGATCGTTCCACCGACCGGACTGCCGCAGATGTCCTTCAACGCGTTTCGGGCATGTCGCTTATCCGCGATCAAGACGAAGGGCGGTATGTCGTTATGCGCGGCCTGGCTCAACAATACAACAATACTCTCGTCGATGGGATCAAAATACCGAGCCCGGAGTCCAATGACCGATTCCTGCCGCTGGATATTTTTCCGTCCGGACTCTTTGAGCGGATCGAAGTTACCAAGTCTCTCACTCCTGATGTTGCTGGGGATGCGATAGGCGGATCGACAAATCTTTTACTGCGTGAAGCTCCTGAGAGGTTTGTGTTTTCCGCAAGTGTCGCCGAGGGATCCACCTCAAGCGTTGCCGGCAACGGGTTTAGCGTCTTTAACAGAAGGACTGTCAACGAACTCGACCCTGAGCGCCTCCATGGAACCGTGAGCGATGCAGATCCTACCGCGCAGATCAAACCCCGGTACAATCCACCCGCTTCTGACTTTACAACCGCCAATCTGAAATTCACAAATGGCACGGCACCGGTTGACGGACTTTATTCCGCTCTTATCGGCAATCGTTTTTTTGGAGAAAAGCTCGGGCTGATGGCTGCGGGCAGTTTTCAGAATACCTATAACCGAATTCAAACGGATTTCTACTCTCTCGGATCCGATATCAACACCGTCGACAGTGAGGGACACCTCATTCCCTATGCATCCACATATGACAATCAAACCTACTACACAAACAGGACTCGGGACGGTGCGGTAGCAAAGGCGGATTTTATCGCGGATGAAGGACAAGAACTGTCCTCAACTTATATGTTTGTCCGACAGGAGGAGGCGCAAACTCGTTTCGGGCTTCAGACGGAAATTGACGGGGCAAGAGGCGCTAATGATCTCACCTACACCGATCGTTCCGCACTGAGGACTCAGGACGTCTCCAGCATCTCTTTCGCCGGGAGCCATTTTACGACCTCTCCTTTTTCTTTTAGCTGGGTAGCCAACAGCACCGATGCCGTCCAGGATCGCCCCGACGAAGCCGAATACTCGCTCCTGCAGAATTACGACGCCCATGGAAATCTTCAGCCTTTTGTGGGATTAGGCAGCATTACGCATTCATGGAGAAAGAACGACGATCATCAATACCTGGGCAAAATGGATGGAACGCTGCGTTTGACGTCGGATGGGATGAATACTCTCCAGGCAGGATTCGTTGTGCAAAAACTCAGCCGCGTGAACTATGAAGACGATTACAAACTCAACCCGTCGATCATTCACGGAAGCACACAGCCGTTTACCACGATCGATAGCGCTAAGGTCACCGTTTTCGGGTATGCGAGCACGTCGGGGACATCTGTGTACGGATATCAAAACTACAAGGCCAGCGAAAAATTCTTTTCTTCGTATCTGCAGTACACCCTCAATCTTGGGCAGCTTCAAATCCTAAGCGGGTTGAGATGGGAACAGGCACATGATAACTACTTTACCATGGCGTCGGCGTCCTTCACAGGGCAGCACGCTGACGTCAAAATGGTGGATTTCTTGCCGGGAATCCATTTCAGATACGAGTTCACCCCGGAACAAATCGGCCGGCTTTCGATTTCCCGCACCCTCAGCCGTCCCAGCTATTTTGACCTTGTTCCAGCAGTTGACCGGTCCGACGCAAGCCAGTCCCAAGGAAATCCTAATCTGCTTCCGGCACGTGCAACAAACGTCGATCTCCGCTATGAGTATAACCCCAACCCGTCAGACGTGTATTCTGCCGGCGTCTATTACAAGAGAATAACCGATCCGATCGAAGACCAATTTCAATCGGTCGGTGTGGTCCTGGTAACGACGAAAGGGAATGGCGATCCGGCAACGGTCTACGGATTCGAAGCAGTCCTCTCAAAGCATCTTGGCCCGATCGGTATTTCTGCAAATTACAGTTATGTCGTCTCGAGAATTACGAGCACAAAACAGGTTTCGGCAGAAAACCTCAACGGAGATCTGGTTCAAACATATTACCAGCAAACCCGGCCGCTCCAATCGCAGTCTCCGCAGATCGCCAATGTCATTCTTTCGTACGGGAACGAAAGCTGGGGCACAGAAGCAACTGTGTCCTACAATTATACCGGGCGCCGTCTATTTGCCGTCAGCAGGCTGGATGGATATGACACATATCAGGATGGTGTGGGCGAGATCGATCTCTCCGCCGACCAGCAATTGTTTGCCAATCTGAAGTTGAGCGTAAAGCTGATCAATCTTACAAGCGCTCCGGCGATCACGGAAGTAGCTTCGGGCGATTTCATCAAGCATGATCCAATTGTTATCGAACGTGATTTGAATCGTATGCGGGGCTCGATTGGGATCAGCTACAGACTCTAGCGAGAGCGTGCTCGATCAGAAATTCAACCAACCCATCTAATCATAAATAGATCCAAGGAGGTACCATGTCGAAAATCCTTATAGCTATGCTCTTCTTTGTTCTGGCGGGCACGACGAACTCGCAGGCTCAGCTTCCGCTGACGCTTTCCGGCGTTGTCAAAGGGAGAACATCGCCAAACCTCACTTACACTGTTCAGGATAGTCTGGTGATCAATGCCGGAGACACTCTCCAGATCAGCTCTGGCGACACCTTAATCATGGCAAGCCCTACCGGTTGGATTCATGTCCTCGGCACCTTTATTTGCGATGGCACGAAGGCGAGCCCTAATTTCATCACAGTTCCGGTAGATAAAAGAACGGGGCCCGGCCAATGGGGAGGAATCGTGGGAGACTCGTGTGCCTACTTTGAAATGAAGTGGACGACTATTCTTTGGGCGGGAGGGAGCGATGTATCGGGCCACGCGTATCGCACCATCGATATCTATTCGGATTTTGCCAACACCACAACAACAGTTTTTACGGACAATACTGTCATTGGCACAGTCGACGATTGCATCGGTCTGCATGGCGGGAATGCCAGCATTCTTCGGAATACGATCAAATGGTGCGGGGCGCCGGACGGCGATAACATTAACATCAAAGCCGGAACCATCGGTGAGGTAGCCTATAATGTGATCTGGGGCTCGGGCGGAAACGGCATTAAGATCAATGCAGATGTGACCTTGCCGCGGTTAACAAACATGTGCGTTCATAACAATACCATTGTCGCGGGCGGATGGCGGCGCGTCGGAGAACTCGGCTATGCGATTCTGGTCGATGGCAGCGGCCGTGCGCAAATCTATAATAATATCATGGGCGACATGTACCAGGAACTTGAGATCACGACAAAAGCAGACACGGTCCGGACCGTCCATGACGATAACCTTTATTTCTACTCAGTCGACAGCCTGGGTGGATCGGCACGGTACTTTCCAGACGATGGAGTGAACAGGCAATCAGCTCATGATATTGTTGGAATCAAGGCAAGCGCACTTTTTGTCAGTTACAATCCATTCTTTTCAAACGATTGGTTCGCGCTCGATGGAAACAACGACTACCATCTTCTCTCGACGTCGATGGCCGCAGGTCATGGATTTACGCCGCCGGGTTCATGGACAAATCCCTATTTCGCCGGTAATCTGCCGGGTGACGTCAATATCGGGGCGCTTGCTCCCTCTGTGACGTCAGGCGCGAACAAATCCATAAACCCACTGCCATCGGGCTACACATTGGAACAGAACTATCCGAACCCCTTTAACCCATCGACGGTGATCAGTTATCAGTTACCGGTGAACAGCCATGTGACGCTCAGGGTCTTCAACATTTTAGGTCAAGAAATTGCAACGATTGCCGATGGAGAGCAGAGCGCAGGATTGCACACTGTCGGGTTCGATGCACATGATCTTGCGAGCGGTTTGTACTTCTATCGCTTGAGCACTCCCGGCCGCGATATTGTCAGAAAAATGCTTTTGATGAAGTAGTTCGAATACGAACAAGAACAGGGTGCCTTGATACAGTCTCCTGAAGATTGTATCGAGGCCGCCTGATGAATACGGGTAACCTCGCGGAATTGAGTTCGTCATTGGAAGCATGTGACCCCCAATTCTATCCTCATTATCACACCGAACGGAGATTTCATGCAACGCAAGACTAGCTTCGGATTGTACCTCTTGTTGTCTCTTCTTTTCCTATGTATTGACTCTCATCAGCCAAGGCTTTTCGCACAGCAAAAAATAAAAATAGCCCTCTGGGGAGATTCTAGGGAAAACGCAGAAAACGCCTGCTCGGATATTGCCCACATCTTGCTCTACAAGATTACCGACTGGGACTTCCAGATTCATACGGGAGATTTCACTCACGACGGGAGCGAGGCTGCCTGGCAACGGACTCTGCATTATGCCGGTATTGACAGCGTTTTTGTGCGTGGGAAGTTTTTTATGACGACAAGCAATCATGAATTCAAGAGCAGCGCGGGCCGAGAGAATTTTGACAAGTATACCGCGGGGGTTTTGCCGGTAAACTCGGTAGACGGCACGACACACTTTTACTCCTATCACTTCGGCAACGTAGATGTCATTTGCTGCGACGGGTACGCTACGAGCCATGATGTCATGCAACGCTGGCTCGACAGCCTCCTCGCTACGATTCCCGAGAATGATTGGATCATCGCCGCCTGGCACAATCCGACGTATGGAGATTTGTCGTACAAGGAAAGTTACGCCGAGACCTGTTTGCCCTGGGTCAAGAGCCTCTATCAGCACCATTGCAAATTCATCGTGAATGGGCACGCTCATATTTACCTTAGAACAAAACCATTGCGTCCCGACGGGACGGTTGAAGACAAGGATGGTATTGTGCATATCATTAACGGGACCGGAGGAGCAAGTTTTAAGGATCCCACCCCTGAAAGCCCGAAGACAGCGTTCGCTCCGGAGGGAAAGTCTTTTCCCTGCATAGCATTCCTCACGATCGAGGGAGACGAAGCGAAGCTCGAAACAGTCGACGCGCGGCCGGGCGAACATCTCCGTATCATCGATAACTGCACATTTTATCGGTGATGTCCTGGATAGTGCATTGCTGTCAATAGGAGAGATTTACGTAATCTCTGTTTTCTGCAATCTTCATTCCAAACCCGAATCCGCATCTTGATTGTATCGATTGGCCGGGCTGGACGAAAAGTGTTGGTACTGCAGATCGCCGGCCCCGCCCTAATCTCATGTGACGGCTGCCTCCCATGCAATTGTGCTATACCGGACACCTCATCTTTCACGGACATCTCTTAAGGATTACCCTCAATGCAATGTCTGTTTATCCTTGGTAACTCTCCCTCTTTTTCGTATCTTCCTAGCCGAACCTCTATCACGATGCGTCGATGCAAAGACAGAACGTCCGCCGTTTATTCGATTCTATTGCCCATCGTTACGATCTCCTGAATCATCTTCTGAGCGGGGGGATAGATTTCTATTGGCGCCGCGCGGCTATTGATGCGCTCAGGTCATCCGCGCCAAAGAGGATACTCGATGTTGCTACCGGAACTGCCGATCTGGCGATAGCGTCGCTCCGCTTAAACCCCGCTGAAGTAATCGGTGTCGATATCTCCACACCTATGCTCGAACTGGGAAGGCGGAAGGTCGAAGCAAAGAACGCTTCGGCTGTCATTCATCTGCAGGAAGGGGAAGCTGAGCATCTGGAATTTCCCAGCGGTGATTTTGACGCCGCGATCGTAGCGTTTGGGGCGCGCAATTTTGAGAACCTCGCTGGGGGACTCAGGGAGATGAATCGTGTCCTCAGGAAGAGGGGAAGAATTGTCGTGCTTGAGTTTTCAAAACCGCGGGCATTTCCCATCCGGCAAATATATTTTTCTTACTTCCGCCATATTCTCCCCCTTGTGGGAAGGCTGATCTCAAGAGAGAAACAGGCATACCAATATCTTCCCGATACGGTAATGGCATTCCCGGACGGCGAAGAGTTTGTCCGGATTCTCAGGGATGCCGGTTTTTCCAGCATCACGGAACAACGATTGACCTTCGGAATCGTCTCAATATATTGCGGCGAGAAATAAGAGAGACTAACTAGCCAGTAAAAGGAATCACTAACAATGACCGACAGAGTAATCCGGGTTGGACATAGTCCCGATCCCGATGACGCATTTATGTTCTACGGTTTGTCGAGCGGGAAAGTTAAGCTTGAAGGAATCCACATTGAACATATGCTGGAAGATATTCAATCGCTCAATGTTCGTGCAATGAAAGCGGAACTCGAAGTGACGGCGATTTCGGCCCATGCGTATCCTTACGTCTCGGGTAAATATTGGATCATGGCGACCGGCGCAAGCATGGGAGAGGGCTACGGACCGGTGATCGTATCGAAGAAATTCAAAACCCTCGAAGAGCTCAAAGGCAAGAGAGTCGCGACCCCGGGGAAACTCACCACGGCGACCCTGATCTTCAAGACGTTCACACAGGGGATCGAGAACGTCGACATACCGTTCGATCAGATCATGGAGAGGGTTTCAAACGGTGAGTTCGACGCCGGACTGCTCATCCACGAAGGGCAGCTCACCTACAAAGCCGAGGGGTTTAACAAGGTGCTGGACTTTGGCGAGTCGTGGCAGAAAGAATCGGGCGGGCTGCCGCTGCCTTTGGGTCTTGATGTCGTCAGGAAAGACCTGGGCGAAGACCTGGCGCGAAAACTTTCTTACGGGCTCAAGCAGTCTATTCACTACGGCTACACGCACCAGAACGATTCCATTCCGTACGCTCTGAAATGGGGGAGAGGCATCAACCAGAAGCTCGGAGAGCAATTCGTGAAAATGTACGTAAGCGAGTTGACGATCGATATGGGTGAAAAGGGAAAGCAAGCGCTCGAACGTCTCTTCACGCTGGCGGGACAAAAAGGACTCATTCCTCCAGTGGCGGAAATCCAGCTCTTTTAACCAAAGCCAAAACGATATCTCATGCGCCTGGGCGAACTCTTCCGACGGTTTAGCAAGGGGATCATCATCGCCACGGTGCTGGTCGTCATCGAGAACATTGCGTGGATCGCCGAGCCGTCCCTTTTCGGCAACGTCATCGATGCCCTCATCGAAAAAGCGGCGCTGCCAGTCACGGCCACGTTCATCCTTCCGTTGTCAATCTGGATCTCCGTATTTCTCCTCAACTCAGGAGTCGGGGCTCTTCGCCGCGCTCTCGATCCGAGGATCTTTCTGAAAATGTTTACCGAAATTGCCACCGACGTTGCAATATCGGCCAAAGAGAGGGGGGACTCGGTTTCGAAGACCGCCGCACGGGCTGAGCTGTCGCGCGAGTTCATTACGTTCGCGCAGTACCGCGTCCCGGATATCATCGAACAGACAATCTCGATCGGCGGTGCGGTTTTTGCCCTTGTTTTCTTCGACTGGAGAATCGCCTTCGCATGCATTTTCATTGTTCTTCCGCTTCTTTTGATTTCGCGGATTTACAACAAGCGGGTACTCACAATCCAAAAAGACCTGCATGATACAAGGGAAGACGCCTATGATGTGTTTTCCAGCAAAGATCCTGAGAAAGTGCGGTCCTATTACACGAGACAATCAAAAGCCGAGCAAAAAATTGCAAATTGGGGAGCGTTCAACTTTGGAGCGATGCGGGTTTTCCTTCTAATGATTTTTCTTGTCGTTCTTTATATCGCTATCGACCTGGACGATTTCAGCACGGGGAGCATCTATTCGATAGTCGCCTACCTCTGGACGTTCGTCACTTCGTCCGAATATCTGCCGGAATTAATGGAAAGCTGGACCTCGCTGAAGGACATATCGCGAAGGTTGATGACGGAGAGTGTTTGAGACGGAAGGGAAGATGGAGGAAGGGAGATGGAAAATGGAAGATGGAAGATGGCAAATGGAAGAGGGATGGACGAAATGGCGGAAGGTGTTACGCTGCCTTCGCTCTTGGAAAGACCTTTTTTATGTCGTAAAGCGTGCCTCTCTGCACCGCGTCAAACCCCGATTCGTGGATGAGCTGAATGCACTCTTCGGTGTTCGTTTTGTTGACAAAGTTCGCCGCCGCATGAACATTCTCTTCGAGGAGCGTCCCGCCGAAATCATCGGCCCCGAAATGGAGGGCAATCTGTCCGGTCTTTTTTCCCTCTGAGAACCACGAAGCCTGTATGTGGGGAAAATTGTCGAGGTAGATCCTCGAGAATGCGATCATCTGCAGATAGCGTGTCGCCGTGGCATAGTGAGGGATAATTTTTTCCAGGGGAGTGTTGCCCGGCTTGAAGCTCCACGGCACGAACGCCGTAAATCCACGATGCTCATCCTGGAGCTTCCGGATGCTTTCCAGGTGCTCGAGGATATCCTCATCGTTCTCGAGATGTCCATACATCATCGTCGCCGTCGATTTGTAGCCGATCTTGTGAGCCTCGCGCATGACACTCAGCCATTCTTCCGATGTTCCCTTTTTGCTGCTGATCTTCTTCTTCACGCGGTCCGAGAGAATTTCGGCCCCGCCGCCGGGGAGCGAACGAAGCCCGGCATTCCAAAGTTGTTTCAGCACCTCATCTATTGGCAGGTTCGCTACGCGTGACATGCCGATAACTTCGGAGGTCGAGAAATAGTGGGGATAGATTTGGGGCACCTCGGCGATTGTGCGCCGGACGAGTTCGAGATAATAGTCGAAGGGAATTGCCGGATTCACTCCTCCCTGCAGCAGCGCAGTCGTTACGCCTTTAGCGGCCGCGTCCTTCAGGTTGCGGAGCATATGGTCGACGGAGTAGGTGTATTCTCCCTGTTCGCCCGGATGGCGGTAGAATGCGCAAAAGATGCAATCGACATTGCAGACGTTCGTATAGTTGGGGTTCGTATCGACGACGAACGTTATTTGCGGGGCCGGGTTCTTCTTGAAGCGGATGTTGTTCGCGAGATCAGCGAGGTCGAGGAGTTCGGCATTCCGGAGGAGGAAGAGCCCTTCGCTTTCTGAGATGCGCTCGCCGTTTCGAATCTTGGAGTAGAGTGCCGATTGCATACCAACTTCACCAATTAGATTGATACCGAGTAACCTGCCGCTTTTAATTCCTTGATGAGGCTGAAACTGATTTCTTCCAGCTTCACGACAATTTCTTTTTTCTGTACGCCGGGAATGTTTTTCGGCACCTGACTGTCTTTCGGATAGATGCAGCAGACCCTGTTCGGACCTATTTTCCCGACGAGATATCCCAACTCGTACATCGCACTCGGAATATCGTCCGCCGGAACGAGATAAAACGCGAAGTGCGTTGGCGGCTGTTTGTCGAAACTGGTAAGGAGCGCATCGCTTCCGCCGCCCGTGCGCTGATACACGGACGCCTCGATACCAAGCTCCTTGAGGAATGCGACGAGCTGCTGAAGAAGCGGATTATTCGCCGCAGAGACAATGAAGACGCGATTGCTGGCCGTTGGCGTCGTTTTCGCCGGAGCAGTTTTGGGGACCTCCACAACTTTTGGCTTCTCGGCTTCCAAGGGCGGTTTGGGGGACGGCGGTTCGGCCGGCGCTTTGACCGGTGCTGGTTCTACATGTGCCGGCGCAGAGGTCTCGGCAATCTTCAAGGCATCCTTGAGGGCATCGTTCACTTTCTGAGCGGAGGACTGATAGAAGTACGCCCCGTTCTCGTCGTTTGCTATCTGTGCGCGGATACCTGCCCCTTTCTCGCCGCACTTTGCAAGAGCGTCGAGACAATTTTTCCGCCAGAGGAGATACTGGCTCTGCATCTTTGCGTTGTACCCGGAGAACTCGAGACCTCCCTCGGGAACAAGCTTATCTCCCTGTTGAATCAATTCCCGAATTTTAGCCGCTAATGCTGCATCCATGATCAGAGTGTAGGGTTTGTCAACCAGGTTGAATAGATACTTCGATCTCTTCGTAGAGCTTTCGGAACACCTCCATTGCCGTTCTTTCCCGTTCGCCGAGCCGGTAGTTGAATCCTTCAAGATATTCTTGCGTCTCGGAAGGCGTTAATCCGATTTGTTTACCGTGAAGCGCTCCCACAATATCGAGCCTTGCTTCGTTTCTGTCGAGGGCAGTTTCCAACAAGATCTGCAATTCCGATTTCTTCTCCGCTGAGAGCGACTTCTTAACGGCCCAAGCTGCAAAGACAAATGGAAGTTTTTGCCACTCGTACCATTCTCTCGCAAGGTCGAACACGAGTTCGAATCCGGGGAGCCCGTACTTATTCCGCCGAAGCGCCTCATCGCCGATGAGGAGCACCGCATCGTACGAACTGTAGTCGTTTACTCCCGAATGCAATCTGGCAAACGTGGCGCGGACCCCGTGCTTCTTCAGCAGGAGTACTTGAAGTAGCCGGATCGACGTCGCCGTGTCGTCGGTAATGCCGATGCGTTTTCCTTCCAGGTCGCCCCATCCTTCTTTCGAGAAGAGCATGACGCTTTTCACCTGGTCGCGCGTCGCGATGCAATAATTCATCAGTTCAAGGGTGTCGTCCTGCGAAAAATAATCCATCAGAGAAAAAATGCCGGCATCGATTTCCCCCTTCGATGCGAGTTCGCCCATCCTGCGGGGGACCACCGGCAGAATTTTGAATTGCCGCTTTTCGAACCCCGCGTAGAAGGGGACAGAATTCAGGTACGGGATTTTGCCGATGACGTTATCTGTGTGCAGGCGGAGAGGGTTGTAGTAGGCGTCGCGTTCGACCGGTATTTTCCCAGCATCTCTGATGATCTTGATGATCTGCTCTTTGGCCAGGCTCATCGGGCTTACGGCTCCGGCATCGTGGGCGATGTTCTCGCCGCCGACAATACCGTCCATATCGTCCGCCCCGAAGTTCAGCGCTACCGAGGCGACTTCTTCCGTGAGCATGACCCAGTATGCTTTGATGTGTGGAAAATTATCCAGCATCAAGCGGGAAACAGCGATCGTTTTGAGATCGTCGATCGCAGAGGTGAATTCATTTTTCGGTTTGATGCCCGTGACCCCGGGCTGGAACGCCAGAGGTATGAACGTAAGGAATCCGCCCGTCTCGTCCTGCGCCTCCCGGAGCTTCATCATGTGCACGACCCGCTCTTCGTACGTCTCGATGTGGCCGTAGAGGAGAGTTGAGTTTGTAGGGATTCCGAGTTTATGCGCGGTTCGATGGACTTCGAACCACGTTCTTGCACCGATCTTTTGATTGAAAAGAAGTTTTCGCACTCTCTCGGAAAAGACCTCAGCGCCGCCGCCGGGCATGGTGCGCAAGCCGGCCTCTTTGAGTTGAAGCAGGACCTCCTCGATAGGCATCTTGAATTTTTTGTGGAAGAAATCAATCTCGACGGCGGTGAACGCCTTCACATCAACGGCGGGGAAGTTCTTCTTTATCTGCCTCACCATATCGAGGTAATAATTCCATTCCCAGTCGGGGTGAAGCCCCCCGGTGATATGCACTTCTTGAATCTCCGGGGTCAGTTTGGCGAGTATGCTTTCTATCGTCATCTCGTAGGCGTTCGGCTTCCCCGGCTTCGTCGCAAAATCACAGAATTTGCACGAAAGAACGCAGATGTTGGTCGGCTCGATCTTCTGGTTCAGCACAAAGTAAATTGAATCGCCGCTCTTTTGCTGCTGAACCGCATGAGCCATTTTGCCGACCGAGACGAGATCGGGGGAGTTGAACATCGTCACGCCGTCGGCGAGTGAGAGCCGAATGCCGTTCTGGACTTTGTCCCAGATCGGGACGAGCTGCTGATCTCTAAAAATTATATCGATCACAAAAATCTCACGTTTACGGTTATTTCCAGTATTCGTCCCAACGTTGATCCACGAGCCTGACGATCTTCTCGTCCATAAGGAGAGGATCGGGATAGCCTGGTTTCCATGTTGCATCGATGCCGAGGGTTCCATGGTAGACGGGGGAGATGCCGACCAGCTTTTGTTCCCTAAATTGAACGTCTCTTTCGCAGTCGAAACGCGTAAAGATTCCCCAAATATAACTCTCCTGGCGATGAATATCCACATCCGGGCTCACGACCGCGAGAAGTTTAATGCCATCGATGATCGGCGATCTCAGGAGTCTTTTCAACACGGCTCCGCCTTCATGCTTCACCTTGACGATCAACAGCGTATCCTCGATGATGATCGTTTCCACTATCCTTCGGTCATGCTCGGGCAGCTGGGCAATGAAGTGCTGCGTCTTTCGCGGTACCCGGAACCTGCTTCTCGGCCGCTGTTTTCTCGTTGCATCGACAATCATCTTGCTTCCGAGATTCATTTTATACGATGTGAAATCGAGCGTGTCCAACGGCACCTTCGGCAGCAGCATGAAATCGAAATGCGGATCAAAATTTTCGCGCACGGCTCGAAGGACCGAAGGAAAATCTCTCGGGTCCACTTCTTCCGGGACGGTGACAAGGCATTTCGTGAGGGAGAGCTGTTGTGTGCCCATTAATCCCAGGGCCGTTTTCATCCCTTCTTTTTGGTATCGCTCCTCGACGGAGACAGCGAGGAAGTTATGAAACCCTGCCTCGTAGTACGCCCAAAGGCCCTTGACTTCGGTGTGAAGCAGTTTCGCGAGGGGACCGAGAATTCTCTGCGTTGCGTCGCCGAGGAATTTGTCCTCCATCGGCGGGATGCCGACGATGGTGGCCGGATAGATCGGATCTCGCCGGTGTGTCATCGCGGTAATATGAAATACCGGAAACTCTGCCGCCGCAGAGTAATGTCCAAAATGATCGCCAAACGGTCCCTCGGTCCGTCGCTCCTTTGGAGGGACGATTCCTTCGAGAATGAATTCTGCATTTGCGGGGACGTTGATGGAGATCGAACGACCGCCGACAAGCTGCGTGCTTTTTTTTCGGAGGAACCCGGCAAACATCGCCTCGTCGATCCCCTCCGGCAGAGGGGCGACGGTTGCCAGGAGCAAGGCCGGGTCAGTCCCGAGGGCGACGGCGACTTCCAGCGGCCTGTCGAGTTTCATCGATTGGAAAAAATGGAAGCCGCCTCCTTTCTGGATCTGCCAATGCATGCCGGTTGTCCGTCCGTCGAAAACGTGCATCCGGTACATGCCGATGTTTCGTTTGCTGTTGCGCGGATCGTACGTAACGACCTGCGGCAATGTGATAAACCGTCCTCCATCCTGGGGCCAGCACTGGATGATTGGTAACTCACCCAGGTTTGGATTCTCGACAACTTCCTGAGAGGGGGCGATGCTGATGTCGCTCGTTCTTGAAGAGAGGAAGCGCCGTAGCATTGCGCGATGTTTCGTGAGGGACTTTGCGCTGGGGGGGATGGCGTGCTCGAAGAAGGAAATGAGTTCTTCGCCCAGGCGGTCCGGATGTTCGCCGAGTGCAAGCTCAATACGCCGCTCGCTCGCCAACGTGTTGATGACGAGAGGATATTTTGCTCCCTTCACCTTTTCGAAGTAGAGAGCCGGTTTTCCTTCCCTCAACGCACGAATCGCAATCTCGGAAATCTCAAGGATGGGGTCGACCTCGACTTTTACCCGATGGAGTTCTCCGGACTTCTCGAGGTATTGGACAAATTCACGAAGAGCGGTAAATCGCATGGAGGTTATTCCAGTTCTTCGGCTCTCCAGCCCTTTGATGTTCTCTCGCCGAGAACTCCGAGGAGTTTATCGGTGAAGGCCGAAATGTATTCATCGACAGACTTGGGGACAAAATAGAGCGGCGGGGATATTGGCATGATGACGGCCCCGTTTCGCGACAGCTGCGCGCATTGTTCGAGCGATGTCGTGGATAGCGGAGTCTCACGGACGCAAAGTACTAATTTAAACCTCTCCTTCAAGGCAACCTGAGCGGACCGCGTAATTAACGTATCGCCGATACCCGAAGCAATTTTTCCGAGTGTGGATGTTGAGCATGGCAGAATAACGCAGGCGTCGACATGATTGGAGCCTGAAGCGATCGGAGCGGCAAGGTCATCGTTCGAAAACTGGCGCTTCACAAACGGCTGAAGGTCTTTCTCGCTGAGGTTCAATTCATCTTTCAGCAGTATTTTTCCCCATTTGCTCATGACGAGATATTTTTCCGAACTCGATTGCCTGAGAAAATCGAGCGCAAACGCCGCTCCCGACGAGCCGGTGATACCGACGACAATCTTCATGAGATTACCGTCGGAAGAATGACCATCGCAAAGATGTTGAAGCCCAGCAAGATGTTGATCCTAAAGAAGGCAAGCTCGACGTCATCCGCTTTCTTCTGCTCCAGGAACAGCAGCAGCCCGCTCAGAAGGAGGGGCGGAACGGCAACGAGTCCCTTGAGTGAATGGAAAAACAGAACCACGAGGACGAGGAAGGCGAGAAAATGAAGCCCTGCCGATATTTGCAGCGCGCGCTCTTTGCCAAACCGGGAAGGGAAGGAAAAGAGATTCGCTCCGCGGTCGAACTGTTCGTCCAATGTGGAGTAGATGATATCAAAACCGGATCCCCAAAAAAGGACAAACGTGGGAAGGATCAGGCCGGTGCTGAGGTTCGCGAATGATCCGGTGATCGCGAACCATCCTCCCAGGGGAGCCATTGCCATGCCAAGTCCGACTCCAAAGTGTGCGAGCGGCGTGAAGCGTTTGAGATAGGGATAGACAATAAACACGAACAGGGGAATCGGCGAGAGACGAAAACAGAAATCAGAAATCTGATATGCTGCCGCCAGATATAAGAAAAGAGCGCCAGTTAAAACGATGGAGACTTGCCAAAGAGTCAGCTTGCCGCTCGGCAATTCGCGACCCGTGGTTCGGGGATTTCTTTTGTCAATCTCCCTGTCTATGATCCTGTTCAACGTCATGGCTACCGTCCGTGCGCCGACGGAGGCGAGAAGAACCAGAAGAAGCAGCTCGTTGGACGGTTTTTCTTTGGAGGCCAGAAACACGCCGCTGTAGATCATCGGAAGCGTAAAGAGGGCGTGCTCTATTTTGATGAAATTGAGGAGCTTTTTCAATCAATCAGGGAGATAATTTAGATGCGCATACGGATGTTTTTCCGGGCTGCAAAGGCAATTGCCGGACAAATTTACCCAAAAAAAAACAGCGAGTCAAGACAGGAAAGTGCGGAGGAAGCTTCGGTTTGAACTTGCGCCTCAAACCTTGCGAAGGCTTCCTTTGACGAGCAATGCGAGAACGAGGGATCCGAAAATTGGAAAGGAAACCTTCGCAAGGTTCCGCATACGGGATCAGCCGCAGTAACGCTGAGGTCTCTATCTATTTGGAACTCCAAGTCACTTTTTGTATATTTTGAAAACTTCATGCCGAAAAGACTCAACTCCAAATGCACACAGTAACTCTTATTCCCGGCGACGGAATTGGCCCGAGCATTGCCGAAGCGGCTTGCCGGGTTATCGAGGCGACGGGGGTGAAAATTCAATGGGAAACTGCCCATGCGGGCATGACGGCGATCGAAATGTACAAGGACCCGATCCCCGAATCGACGGTGGCGTCGATTCAGAAGAACAAAGTCGCTTTGAAAGGACCCCTTACGACGATGAGCGGCAAGGGATTCCGGAGTGTTAACGTTGCATTGAGGAAGGAATTTGATCTCTTTGTCAATCTTCGTCCGGCGAAGTCGTTTGAGGGCGTGGCTTCTCGGTACAAGAATGTCGACCTCGTGATGTTTCGGGAAAACATTGAAGAGTTTTACTCCGGTATCGAGCACTACATCGATGCCCAGAAGAGCGCCGCTGAAACAATCGGCATCGTGACGCGGTTCGGCTCCGAAAGAATTGTCCGTGCGGCCTTTGAGTACGCCCGGAAGAACGGCAGAAAGAAAGTGACGATTGTCCACAAGGCGAACATCATGAAGTTCTCCGGCGGACTCTTTCTCGAGGTTGCGCGGGAAGTTTCTCAGAAATATCCCGAGATTGGCGCGGAGGACCGGATCGTCGACAACATGGCAATGCAGCTTGTCCTTAATCCTTCACAGTTCGACGTTATTGTGACAACAAATCTGTTCGGAGACATCCTCTCCGACCTCTGCTCGGGCCTGGTTGGCGGACTTGGGCTCGCTCCGGGCGCGAACATCGGCGCCAACGCGGCAATCTTCGAAGCGGTGCACGGCAGCGCGCCCGACATCGCCGGAAAAAATATCGCCAACCCCTGCGCAATTATCCTGGCCGGCGCCATGATGCTCGACCATCTTGGTGAAACAGAAGCTGCTGCTAAGGTGAACGCCGCCGTCGAAGATGTTTTGAAACGAGGAATACACGTCACTCGTGACCTTGATCCGCACTCGACCACCGGAACCAGCGAAATGGCCGATGCACTTATCGCTCATATCAGATCAACTTCCTAAGAGAAAACTATGAAATCGTTCGCTCATTTTATTTTGTTCGTGATGGTGACACTCTCGTTCACTCTTTCCACTGCCTCAGGCCAAACAAGAAACGTCGGCAGGGGAGTTAAAGTGACATGGTACGGCCATGCTGCATTCAAGGTCGAAACGGCGAAAGGCAAGGTAATCCTGATTGACCCATGGCTCGACAACCCAAAAGCTCCGAGCAGCGCCCGGAACATTGACAAAGTCGATCTTATTCTCGTGACGCACGGTCATTCCGATCATATCGGCAACACCGTTGAGCTCTCGCAGAAGTTCGATGCCCCCGTTGTCTGCAATAGCGCTCTGGCCGCCTACCTGACGGGCAAAGGAGTGAAGAAGACGATCATTCTGGACTACTCCGGTTCCTACGAAGCGGACAATGTGAAGATCGTCATGGTTCACGCAGACCATAGCTCGACGATTGAAGACGGAGGAGCAAGAATCGATGGAGGACTCGCCGCAGGATTTGTGATCCAGTGCGAGAATGGCGTGACCGTTTATCACGCGGGCGACACCGGCGTTTTCGGCGACATGAAGCTCATCGCGGATCTCTATAAGCCGGACATCGTGATGATTCCGATCGGAGGAGTGTATACGATGGGACCCCGCGAGGCCGCGAAGGCCTGCGAGCTGCTCAATCCAAAATGTATTATACCGATGCACTACGGAACATTTCCCGCGCTGACGGGCGCTCCCGAAGAAATGAAGGGATATTTGCCCGTCCAATTGAAGAGCAGAGTGGTGGATATACTTCCGGGCGACACGATTAACTGACGAACTGAGAAGAAAGTGAAGATAGGTTCCCTCGAAATAAATAATCCTATACTCCTCGCGCCGATGGAAGACGTGACGGACCCGCCGTTTCGCCTTGTTTGCAAACGGCTCGGGGCCGATATTGTCTACACCGAATTTGTGAACTCCGAGGGACTTGTCAGGAACAGCGAGAAGACGAAGAAGAAGATGTTCTTCTCCGAAGAAGAACGCCCTTTCGGAATTCAAATCTACGGAGGCGAGGAATCGTCGATGGGCGGAGCGGCCGCGATTGCCGAGAGCCTTAATCCGGATATTATCGATATCAACTGCGGCTGTTGGGTGAAAGATGTTGCCATGAGGGGAGCCGGCGCGGGGCTGCTGAAGGATTTGCCGAGAATGGAGAGGATTGTCTCCACCGTCGTCAAGGCGACGACGAAGCCTGTCACTGTCAAAACGCGTCTCGGGTGGGATGAAAATTCCATACGGATTGTGGAAGTGGCTAAGATGCTGGAGGGAGTAGGCGTGCAGGGCCTGACAGTCCATTGCCGCACCCGCGCTCAGGCGCACAAGGGTTTTCCCGACTACTCCTGGATTCCCAGAATAAAAGAAGCGGTGAAGATTCCGGTCATCGTCAACGGAAATATTTTTGAGCCCGCGGATGTGCAGCGCGTATTTGACGACACCGGCTGCGATGGAGTGATGATCGGCAGGGGCGCCATTGACAACCCCTGGATCTTCCGTCAGGCAAAGGAATTCATGCAGACGGGAAAAGTGTCCGTTTTCGTTTCATTGGACGAACGCGTTGCGCTTTGCATTGAACACCTGAAACTTTCGATCGAGTACAAAGGCGACCGGACCGGTATCCTCGAAATGAGAAAGCATTATTCAGGCTACCTTCACGGCACGCCGAATGTCGCAAAACTTCGTGCAGAATTGATGACCTATACTGCTTTCGATCCCATTGTCGAACGGCTGCATCGGTTCACGGAAGAAGCGCTCATTCGTCCCGAGTCATCCGAATCGATTGTCTTTGTATAAACGCTTTGCGATTCAGCCTCATTTCAATTATCTTCCACTGCGCGGCGAAGTCAACAGTTGCAGAACTCCTCGCGCCGCGCAACTGCTTCTGTCGCCGAACGATTCCTCACAACTGAACGAGCTGGATGATCGCCTTCATCGTCGGATTTATCGTAGGATTCTTTACGTCGATGCCCATCGGGCCGATCAATATCGCGGTCATGATGAAAGGGCTCTCGAACAAAACCGGCCAGGGTTTCATGATCGGCGCCGGTTCAGGGTGGATGGATTTCGTCTATTGCGCCGCTGCGATGTTCGGGATCTCGGTTCTGAATTCCAACCCCAAGATCGATCTCGTTTTCAGGATCCTTGCCTTTGTTATATTCCTTGCATTCGGCATACGAACGACATTCTTCAAGATGCGCGAAGCCAAACTCGCGAAAAGCGAGGAGGCTCCCGGCTTCAAGCGGTATTTCCTTTTCGGCATCGTCCTCTATCTTTCCAATCCCTCCTTTATTGCCTACTGGATCACAGTCGCAGGCATCATTCATGGATATCACATTCTTGCAATATCAGCGTACAATAACTTGTTTTTCGCGTTGGGTACCGGGTTCGGAACAACAGGGTGGTTTGTCGTCCTCCTCGAACTTGTCGAACGGCAGAAGATGAAACTCGATCATGCGCTCATCGAGAAGATCACTCGCGGTTTTGGTATCGTCCTGATTGTGATCAGCCTGATCATGGGGTATCGATTGCTCTCGTGATGTCGAGTCCCGGCGTGAAGCGTTTGTAGGATTGCCAATAATTTATCGTCCCAACCTCTCAATCTAAAGGAGCATTGTCATGGCCACGACAGTTCCACAAGGCAGCGGTGTAAACATTACTTCGGTCCTGAAGGAATTCCGCGTGTTTAAGCCGAGTGCAAAATTTGCCAAGACGGCGGCGTTGAAGTCGTTTACGCAATATCGAAAGATGTACAATGAGTCGATCCACTCGCCGGAAAAATTCTGGGGGGAAATGGCAAATGAGCTTTCGTGGTACAAGAAATGGACTAAAGTTCTTCGATGGAAGCTTCCCTTCGCGCAATGGTTTGTCGGAGGAAAAATAAATGTCTCGTATAATTGCCTGGACCGGCATCTGCTGACGTGGAGAAAGAACAAAGCGGCGATCATATGGGAAGGGGAGCCGGGAGATACCCGGACTCTCACCTATGGCGACCTTCATCGCGAGGTGTGCCGGTGTGCAAATGTGTTGAAGAAGCTCGGCGTTGAAAAGGGCGATCGCATTGTCATATATATGCCGATGATTCCCGAGCTCCCTATCACGATGCTCGCGTGCGCCAGAATCGGCGCGACCCATAGTGTAATCTTCGGTGGATTTAGCGCAGAAGCGTTGAAGGACAGGATCAATGACGCCCAGGCAAAACTCGTTGTTACAGCTGATGGGGGATACCGCCGCGGCGGAGTTATTCCATTAAAGGCAAACGTCGATGAGGCGCTCAAGGTCTCGCCGTCGGTGGAGAGTGTCATCGTCGTCAACAGGGTGGGACTCGATGTCACGATGGATCCAGGCCGCGATCACTGGTGGGAAGCTCTCATGTCCACCACGTCAGCAGAATGTGAGCCGGAAAAATTGGATTCGGAACACCCCCTCTATATACTCTACACGAGCGGAACCACCGGCAAACCAAAAGGAGTGGTTCATTCGACTGCGGGCTACCTGCTCGGCTGCCATCTCACGATGAAATACGTATTCGATCTGAAAGACACCGATACATACTGGTGCACCGCAGACATTGGCTGGGTGACCGGGCATAGCTACATCGTTTACGGGCCTTTCTCAAACGGCGCCACGGTTGTCATGTACGAAGGAGCGCCCAATCACCCCGAGCCGGACCGTTTCTGGAGCATTATTGAAAAATACAAGGTTAACATATTTTATACGGCTCCGACCGCTATTCGCGCCTTTATTAAGTGGGGAGAACAATGGCCCCTCAAACACGACCTAAGTTCACTGCGCCTCCTTGGGACAGTGGGTGAGCCGATCAACCCAGAGGCCTGGATGTGGTATAACAAGATCATCGGGAAGGGAAAATGCCCTATTGTTGATACCTGGTGGCAAACCGAGACCGGCTCTATTATGATTTCCCCTATCCCGGGAGTAACCCCCACGAAACCCGGCACCGCCACGTTGCCTTTCTTCGGCATCCAGCCGGACGTGGTAAACAAAGAGGGAAAGTCAGTGCCCGTTACCCAGGGCGGCTATCTTGTGATCAAGAAACCATGGCCTTCGATGATGCGCGGAGTGTACGGAGATCCTGAGAGATTCAAGAAGACATATTGGAGCGATATCAAGGGCGTCTATTTTACGGGTGACGGCGCGAGGCGCGACAAGGATGGTTATTACTGGATCATGGGGAGAGTGGACGATGTTATCAACGTCTCAGGTCATCGGCTCGGCACAATGGAAGTGGAAAGCGCTCTGGTTAGCCATCCGTATGTTGCCGAAGCAGCCGTAGTCGGAAAGCCGGATGAGATAAAGGGGTCGGCGATATGCGCCTTTGTAACGCTGGAGGGAAAGCGATCTCCGACGGCTCAGTTAAAGGAAGAGCTGAGGCTCCATGTCGCGAAAGAAATAGGCGCAATGGCAAAACCGGATGACATTAGATTCACGGACGCGCTTCCAAAAACAAGAAGCGGCAAGATTATGCGCAGATTGTTGCGGGAGATCGCTGCCGGCGGCGCAACGACGGGGGACACAACAACGCTCGAGGATTTTTCCGTGATTGAAAAATTGCGCCATCACGAGGACGAAGAATAGAGAAGCAAAGCGGGGACTGCGGCAGCACTTGGCGTTCAGCAAAAGGTCTTCCGATTCAAAATCTACAATGATGAGCGCGTCCCGGAGTTCGAGAAACTCACCGTAGGGTGAGAAGCCGACATCTGCGGCCAAGATTATACTTGCGCCATTTTCTCGACTTTGCTATATTCAGACGTCCTCGGTTGAGCAGGAGAATCCACCACCACGTTTTTTCTTCATCCGTAATGCCCAAAGTTTACTGCACATCATTCGATTCGAAGATAGGCCATATCTATATCGCTTCAACCGATCGGGGAGCGTGCAAGATAAGCATCCCGAAAGAATCGAAGAAGGATTTTTTTGATTGGCTGTCGATGCATTTCGACGACGAAGACGTGGTCGAGAACAAAAGCCGTAACAAAGATACGATCGACCAGCTTAATCGATACTTCAACGGGAAACTGGCAAAGTTCTCGGCGCCGATCGACCAGATCGGGACCGCATTTCAACTGCGCGTATGGAAAGAGTTGATGCACATCCCGTACGGCACCACTATCACCTACAAGCAGCTCGCTCGAAGAGTCGGAGTCCCGCGCGGATTTCGCGCCGTCGGCACCGCGAACGGCAGCAACCCTCTTCCGATTGTCGTTCCGTGCCACAGGGTCGTGGGGCATGATGGCTCTCTTGCAGGATACTCGGCCGGGGTAAAGACAAAAGAATTTCTTCTCCGCCTCGAAGGGGCAATCATTCTCTAATTCGCGTTCCCGGTTTTCTCTCCCCGTTCTCTCTCCCCATATAGCGGTTTCTCACTTTGCATTAAAGCACTCTTCTTTCTCTGATGCCAGAGAGAGAAGCGAAGTCCCGCTGTGCGGGATCCCGCCTTTCATAGCCTTTTGAAAGCGGGAAGAGCATTCGGAATCGGAACGAAGCGATGCTTTTGCGTGCATTTCCTGAAGAAAACGGCTTCCACAAGCCATGGCTCTTCCCGGCCGTTTTCTAAACGCACGCATCGTCTTCTCCCACAATACCGCCGATTCCGGGGCCATCGCTTCTTCGCGAGTCAAACGAGTCGAAATCGACGGGTGCGCGGGAGGGTAGGATTCAATCGAAGGGTTTCAATTTCGACGCAACTACTCACCGCTTGAAAACTCAAGAATGTTGAAGCGCCGAAATTGTCAGTTTGTGTGATAGGGATTGAATCCGCGCGTTTCGATTTCGACGGATTTCTTTGGTTACTTTCTTTCTCGGAAAGAAAGTAACATCGAATACGTGAACGGCGTGAATTATTTCTAAACGGCTAGCTATGTCAACCCGGCCGTAATGCAATTTACCCGGTTGCATCACTTTGGTAATTTGCGTATTATTCCGCACGCATCTTCAAATTCCCATGGACTTGACGAACGAACTAAACTCCGTACAAAAGCAAGCCGTCTCCGCTATGGAGGGTCCGGTCATGATTGTCGCCGGCGCCGGAAGCGGCAAGACCCGAGTCCTTACCTACCGAGTCGCCCATCTTATCGACCAGGGAGTGAAGCCGTACCAAATCCTCGCGCTCACCTTCACGAACAAGGCTGCGAAAGAGATGAAGCACCGGATCGAACATCTCGTCGGCGACCATGCGCGAGACGTTTGGGCGGGCACGTTTCATTCTATCTTTGCGCGTATTCTTCGTCACGAATGCGAAGCGATCGGGTTCCAGAGAAATTTTACGATCTACGACAGCGACGACAGCCTGGGTCTTGTGAAGTCGATCATGTCCTCGCTGAATATCTCCGCCCAGCAGTTCAACCCGAGAGGGGTTCAATCCAGGATCAGCGGAGCGAAGAATCATCTTGTCTCGCCCCAGGAATACGACAACGTGGCCAAGGATCCGTTCGAGCAGTGCGCTGCGACGGTCTTCAAAGAATACCAGCAGCGCCTGCAAAAGAACAATGCAATGGACTTTGACGATCTGCTGTTGAAGCCGATAGAATTGTTCCAGAAACATGACGGGATCCTCGAAAAGTATCAATACCGGTTCCGGTATTTGCTCGTGGACGAGTATCAGGATACGAACCGGGCTCAGTATGTCCTTATCAATTTGCTCGCCAAGCGTTTCAGCAACATTTGCGTCGTCGGCGATGATGCTCAGAGCATTTACGCCTTCCGCGGCGCGGACATCAAGAATATCCTTGATTTTGAACGGGATTATCCACATTGCCGGGTTTTCAGGCTCGAACAAAACTACCGGTCAACGAAGACAATCCTCGCCGCGGCAGACTCCGTTATCAAGAACAACAAGAACCAGATCCACAAGACTCTATGGACCTCCAACCCTCAGGGCGAGTTGATCACTATTATTGAGGCGGAGGATGACAAAGACGAAGGCCTGAAAATCGTCTCGCATATCCAGGATCAATGCGCGAAGATGAAACTGGACCTTAAGGATTTTGCCGTTTTGTATCGCACCAACGCGCAGTCACGCTCGCTGGAGGATGGACTGAGAAGGAACGGCATACCGTACGTCATCATCGGAGGAGTCGAATTCTACAAGCGAAAAGAAATCAAGGACGTGCTGGCGTACCTCCGGGTGATCGTCAATCCGAAGGACGAAGAGGGTCTCTTGAGGATCATCAATTATCCTGTCCGCGGAATAGGCGATACGACGATCGAAAAGCTGCTTCTCCTTTCCCGTGCCCCGGGGGCGAAGGATATTTTTGACGTGCTGAAGAATGCCGGCTCGGTCACAACGATCGGCGAGAAGACGAGAAATGGGATTCTTCAATTTGCTGCGTTCATTCAGAAATACATTGATTTGAAGACCCAGATGTCGGCCAGCGAATTGGCGCGGTCGATGGTGGATGAACTCGGAATTCTGCGGAGCCTGAAAGACGAAGCAACTCCCGAAGCGCTGGGACGGTGGGAGAATATCCAGGAACTCCTTTCGGCGATCACGGAGTTCACTTCCGAAAAACCGGACGCCAGGCTGGAGGACTTTCTGGAAGAGGTCTCGCTCGTGTCGCCCGTGGATGAAGCGGTGGATCAGCGGAATGCCGTGACGCTCATGACCCTCCATGCGGCCAAAGGACTCGAGTTTCCCGTCGTCTTCATCGGCGGGTTGGAGGAGGGGCTGTTTCCGTTGTATCAGGTAGCTCCGGAGCCGGACGAGCTGGAAGAGGAACGGCGGTTGTTCTATGTTGGAATTACCCGGGCGATGAAGAAATTGTACATGACGCACACCCGGCTTCGCTATCGATTCGGAGATGTCACATATCCCGTGATCTCAAGATTTGCCGAAGAGATCGACTCGTCCCTCGTTCAGCACGAATCTCCCCGTCATTTTTCACTCTCCGGCTCGCGCCCGGACCTGCGTCCTCGCCGCACTGACGACGAGATGGCGGTGAAGTCGAGCTACACGACCGAACGGGCCCACGCGCCGAAGTACGGAGCCGAAAACGATCAAACGCCAGACTATGAAAATGAATCGCAAGAGGTTGTTGTGTTGAGGGTCGGTGCGAAGGTCGAACACGAGGCGTTTGGAAGAGGAAAAATTCTTCAGCTTGCCGGAAAAGGAGACTCTTCGAAGGCGGTAGTGTTGTTTGAAAGCGTTGGTGCGAAAAACCTCATGCTCAAGTACGCGAAGCTTCGTCTTCTCTGATGATCTCAGGTGTCAATCCCGAAGTTGCGCGAACGCAGCAACGTCATATTCCCCCAATAGTCGCGGTGGATGTAGTGAGTGATGATCGCAGTGAATTGGGGAATCAAGGCCGGAGGGAGGAGGAAGCAGATGCGCGACGCTTTCCCGTTCTCCGGATTTTTGTGGTCGAAGAATACGTCGTATTGGGTCAACGAGTGCAGCGACTCCAGGTCTTCGTCCTCCGTTTTGATGACGCCGATGACGAACCGCTGTTGTGCTTCGTCAAAGGCGAAGACGTCCGGCTGCTTCTTCATTTGGTCGCCGTAGCCGTCGTTCGGCAGGGCCGCCGGCGGACGCAGTCCCGGAACATTTTTCGCGCCGACAATCGTTAACTGTTCGGATCGAAAATACTCCAGCAGTTCTTCAGCGAGGCGTGTAAGGATCTCTTCCATTGCACAGTAAAATTAATTTTTTCGGTCACGAAATGCAACGGACTCATGTCAATTTCTGATACCAGAGCGGCGAATCCCTCTTCTCTCCTCCAGAAAACTTGGTCCGTGCTGGCAGTCATCGGTTGTTTCGCGCTCGTCGAGTGGATCTCTTCGTTTCATTTCTTAGTCAGAATTTTCCCGCTCCCGTCATCCCTCTCCACCGGACTCGCCTGGCATTTTGAACATCAGGTGTGGCAATTCGGCATCGGCATGCTGGCGATCACGATCCTCTCGCGGGGCCATCTCTGGAGCTACGGGATTAACTCCTCTGAAATCCGGCTCTCGATGTCGATCCTGCTGAACTTTTATGCTGCGGGGCTGGTCCTCATTGTCGGTCTGATCGTCCTTCCCCTTCTTCTCTCTAGAACCTTGCCCCCTTATTTTACGGATATGAGCCGCACAGATATGGTCGTTTGGATTCTATTTCAATGGATGGCTGCGGCAGTGGGCGACGAGATATTCTTTCACGGGCTGTGCCAGACGCTGCTCTTGAAATACTGGAAGGGGAAGATTGTTGTGAAAACATTTGAATTGCCAGTCGTCGTCATTGTGATGGGAGCAGCGTTTGCACTCGGCAGGTCAAATGTTCTGGTCTACGGTAATCACTGGCTGGAATATCTTTTGGCCCTGCTGATCGGCCTTTATGGAGGGATTGTATACTACCGCACGAGGAGTCTGCTTACTCCAATGCTCTCACAGGCCTTTTTCTACGGCTTTCCGTTCGTCGTTCGCTTCATCTATCTTGCCGTAGCATCGCGGTAACCCGCCTCAGTTCTCCCCGAACGTCATGCACCCTGAGCTGCCTTTGTATTCAAGATGCGTTCGTAGTGGCGCTCGTACTGCGCAACGATCTGCTCGATATCAAAATTTTCCACCGCACGTCTTCGTCCTGCCTTCGCGAACATTTCCCGGCGGGTGTCGTTTGTCAGGAGTTCAATCGCATATTTCGCCATCCGTTCCACATCGCCGATTTCGGCGATATACCCCGTCTCGCCGTGAACATTAAGTTCTGGCAGGCCGCCGACGCTCGATGAGACCACCGGAACTCCGCACGACATCGCCTCGAGAGCCGAAAGTCCGAAACTTTCAGACTGGCTCGGCATTAGGAACAGGTCGGACGCCGATAACAGCTCTACCAATTCTGCCTGCTTTCCCAGGAACATGACACGGTCCTCCAGCTTGAGCTCGCGGCTCAGATTCTCGCAGCTGGACCTGTCCGGGCCGTCTCCGACGAGGAGGAGTTTCGAAGGGATTTTTTTCTGAACCAGGTCGAAGATGCGAATGACGTCGGTGACGCGCTTCACCAGCCGGAAGTTGGAAATATGGATCAGCACTTTCTCTCCCTTCGGCGCAATGGCGTTCCGGGCATCCGGCTTTTCCATCCGCGTGAAGAGCTGCGTATCGACAAAGTTCGGTATGACCTCGATATCTTTCTGCACGTTGTAATTCGTCAACGTCTTTTCTTTCAGGAAACGAGATACTGCTGTCACTCCATCGCTCTTTTCTATGCTGAACTTCATCACGGGGAGAAAGCTTGGTTCCAGGCCTACGAGAGTGATGTCGGTTCCGTGGAGAGTCGTGACGATTCGCAGATTGTCGTCGGCGAGAATTTGCTTTGCAAGGTAAGCGCTCGTCGCATGGGGAACTGCATAATGAGCGTGGATCAGGTCGAGCTTTTCAAATTTCGTCACCTCGACCATCTTGCTCGCCAGCGCCGGAGTATAGAGAGGGAATTCGAACAAGGGATACGTGGACATCTCGACTTCATGGTAGAAGATATTGTTCATGAATCCGTTCAGTCTCATCGGAATAGCGTAACTGATGAAATGAATCTGATGGCCCCGTTTCGCCAGCGCTTTGCCAAGTTCCGTCGCGACGACGCCGCTGCCGCCATATGTCGGGTAACAGGTGATGCCAATTTTCATTTTTTGAATCCTTTCAGAGTGAAAGGTAATACCTAATCCGTAGAATTACAAGGAGCGATGCATTACGCTAGTGTTACGGTTTGGAAGGTCGCTCGACGCATGCGGGCATGATACTCCTCGAGGTGCGTCATTCCGTAGCGGTTAAGTCGGGGATCTTTGCCTCAACTGTTCAATGTACTAAGATTGCAACACCACAGGCATGGCGTGCTTCGTCAATGCGGCTTGATGGACCTCATTGCACCCGAGCCGCCATTTTGCTACTTTGTCGCATTCGTTACTTACCCACAGGAGGAACAATGAAAGCTCTCACCATGATAATGTCAATCCTGCTTATGCTGACGATGGCCCAATCCCAAACGAAAAGAGAGGTGAAAAAGCTTCCCCCCGATGTCGTGCCCGCCCCGAAGACGTACGATGGAAAAATCTGGGGCATGACGTTCAGCGATTTCTCTTACGTCGCTCAGTCGGAAGACGCGGTTCAAAAAGGGACGAATTCGTTTGCATTCCGGCGCATATACCTCGGCTACGACCAGAGCATTTCCGATCAATTTTCGGCACAAATACTTCTTGAGGCCAGCAATGCAGACACCTCGTTTACGGGGACGATGGACTTTCATGTGAAGCACGCTTATCTCGAATGGAAGGAACTTGTTCCATCCTCGAGCATTTTCTTCGGCCTTTCCCAGACTCCTTCGATGGCGCTCTCCGAAAAAATGTGGGGCTACCGATCGCTCGAGAAGGTAATTCTGGATCGGAACGGTTTAGTCCAGACAAGCGACATGGGTGTGGGATTGAAGGGTCAGTTTGCGTCGGATGGGAGTGTAGGGTATGCCCTAATGGCCGGTAACGGACAGGGAATCAGGTTGGAGAACGACAAGCTAAAACGTTTTTACGGTGAATTCTATTTTCAACCGATAAAGGGGGGAGTGGTAGAATTGTATACCGACTACGAAAACGGAGCGAACGCCGAATCCAAGCTGACGGGCAAGGGACTTCTCGGATACCAATCGCCGGGTGCATCAATCGGGGCGGAGGGGTTTTACCGAACCGTGAAGAACGGCGCGGCAGGAACGGCGGGAGCCGATTCGAATATTGTCGGAGCTTCTGCATACACATCATTTCATATTGCAGAGTCGTTCCGCGGCGTTCTTCGCGCCGACTTTTACGACGCCAATTACGCTGTAACAACCTCCGGTCTTCGCGAAATATTCGGCTTGGCAGGACTCGACTACGAACCTGCAAAGGATATCGATGTTATCCCAAACGTACTTTACACGCACCGGCTGTATAAGAACAAACAGGGCGGGGATCCCTCGTTGACCGACGATATCACTGTACGGCTGACCGTTGCCTACGCATTTTCCGCTCGCGTTCCATGAGAGACGAGTATCAATCTGTGAAGTCTCCGCATTCGAAGACCCTGAAAGTTGAGGGCTCGAAATTTATTGCTGATGCGTTCCCGGTCGAAAGCCGCACAGAAGCCGACGCGTGGCTGGCAAAGGTCCGAAAAAAGTATCACGATGCTACTCACCATTGCTTTGCGTACGCGATCGGGAGCGAACGGGACGAATTCCGCTACTCCGATGCCGGCGAGCCCTCTGGAACGGCCGGGATCAAAATATTCTCAGCGATTCAGTCAAAAGATCTCTCGGACATTTCTCTTGTCGTGACAAGATATTTTGGTGGGACAAAACTTGGAGTGGGGGGACTTGGACGGGCGTACTTTGATGCCGCGAGTTTGGTGCTCTCAGAATCCGAAGTCGTAAAGAAAATAATCGCCGAGGAAATTCAGATCACATTTCCGTATGAGGACACGAACGGAGTGATGACGCTTATTACCCGCAGCCGCGTGAAGATTGCCGATACTGTTTACGATGATGACGTTACGCTTCGCATCCTGGTACGCGAAGGAATGGCAGCGGGCCTGCTCGGAGAACTGAAAAACGTCACAAGGGGAAATCTGGCATCGAAAGTCATGTCGACGGGGCCCCGGTTGGCGTAAGATTGAAGTGCGGCTTTGACGATCCACGAACGCGGGCAAATCTCCAAATCGCGGAATAATGATCACACCTGGACACTCTTGTCGGACATCAACCTGATTGCTTAGTGAATCCGCAGATCGTAGCCGTGTCGAGCGCTATCATCAATTCTTCGTTGGTGGGAACAACGAAGACCTTCACACGAGAGTCGGAAGTTTGAATCGCCTTTTCCTTTTCGGATGAGCTGTTCTTCGATTCGTCCAATTCGATCCCGAGAAATCCCAGGTTCTGACAGCACATCTTTCGGACATCCGGGCTGTTCTCGCCGATCCCGCCGGTGAATACAATCGCATCGGCTCCTCCCATTGCGGCCATATATGCTCCGATGTATTTCTTGATCCTGTAGTTAAAAACATCGAAGGCATACTGGGCTCTCTTGTTTCCCTGTTTCATCTCAGAGATGATTTCGCGCATATCGCTGCTCACTCCGGAAATCCCCATGAGGCCGCTATGCTTATTCAATAGAGTGTTCGCTTCCGAATAATTCAGGCCTTCCTTCGACATGATATGAAGAATAATATACGGATCGATATCGCCGCTGCGTGTTCCCATGAGGAGCCCCTCGAGCGGAGTTAACCCCATGGATGTATCTACGGAGGTTCCTCTGTCGACCGCCGCCATACTGCAGCCATTGCCGAGGTGGCAGGTGACCAGTTTCAGGTCGGCGTACTCCCGCCTCATTAATTCAGCCGTTCGTTGTGCGACAAACTTATGACTAGTCCCATGGAATCCATAACGGCGTATTTTGTGTTCGGAGTAAAGGGAATACGGAATTCCATACAAGTACGCGTGCGGGGGCATCTTCTGGTGAAACGCCGTATCGAAGACTGCGACCTGCGGCACATTCGGGAGGTGAACGTGGCACGCGCTGATGCCGCGCAGGTTGTGCGGGTTATGCAGCGGTGCAATGTCAACATTGTCGCGGATCCGTTTGATGACATCATCATCAATAAGAACGGAGGCGCTGAACGCTTCGCCGCCGTGAACCACGCGATGGCCGACGGCATCGATCTGCCCTTTGTCCGTGAGAACGCCGTGGTTCTTGCTCAGAAGGACGGCAAGGATGTACTCGATCGCCGTCGTGTGGTCGAGAATCTCGCCCGTAATTTTTATTTCATCGCCGTCCGACCGAAGATTGGTCAGTACCGCACCGCTCATTCCGATCCGGTCGACGATTCCTTTCGCGCGCGCCTGACGTGTTTCGATTTCGATCAGTTGGTACTTGACAGAGGAACTGCCGCAGTTGACAACAAGAATATTCATCGTCTTTTAAGGTTGGGTTCTAAAGTGGGGGAGCGTCAGGCGGAGTGTTTCCCCTGATCATTGTATTTGAAAAAGCCCTCGCCGTTCTTTCGCCCCAATTTTCCTTCGCGCACCATCCGGCGTAGAAGAGGGCAGGGACGATACTTTGCATCGCCTAGCTCATGGAAGAGAGACTCCATCCAGGCAAGGACTTCATCCAGCCCCATCATATCGGCGAGTTCGAGAGGGCCGTACTGGAAATTGTAGCCAAGCTTCATTGCCGTGTCTATGCCCTCGGCGGTCGCGACCCCTTCCATGAGCACGTGCATTGCTTCGTTGAGCAGGGGAACGATAACCCGGGTCGTGACGAACCCGGGATATTCGAAAACCTCCACAGGAGTCTTGCCGAGCCTCTCGGCAAACTTCTTGACGACCAGAAAAGTGGCGTCGGAAGTCTTGAGACCACGCACCAACTCGACTAACGGAATTTTCGGTACGGGATTCAGAAAATGCATGCCGATCACTTTGTCGGGACGCTTTGTCGCCGCTGCGAGCTTCGAGAGGTTGAGCGTGGACGTGTTCGAAATAAAAATCGTTTCCGGCGAACACAACTCATCGAGCTCGGCAAATATCCTTCTTTTCATTTCGAAGTTTTCGTCGACTGCCTCGATGATGAGGTTGCACTCCGCTGCGTTCTTGAACTCTGTGGAGCCGTGAATGCGTGAGAAAATGGCGTTCTTTTCGCTCTTGGTGATCGTCCATCGCTGAATATCCCGATCCATTCCCTCCAGCAGCGAATTCGTCATTGCTGTCAATTGCTTGTCTGTTTTTTCAATTGCGACGACTTCGATGCCGTGCGCCGCAATAGTTTGAGCGATACCCTGGCCCATGACGCCAAGCCCGATAACGGCGACAGCATTAATCCCGTCCTGATCAGTCTTCTCCAGCTTCATATCCCTGAGAATATCTTCTATCTTGATGTTCGTAGCCATTGTAGTATTGTCAATCGAATAGTTATTAAGGTCACACGTAATGTGACAAATGTGATGCCAAGCCCTAAATCGCTTATTCTCTTCAAATTAGGAACATTGTTCTGCACTATTTGTGATTTCGAGAAAAAATCCACTGAAACTTACCCAAAAATGATACCCAAGTCAACAACAGGAACCGGGAGTTGTCGAGTCAATTTGAAAAGGCCTGCGGAGGTGGCGTGATTGATTTCGGTAAATGCACTCGACCTATCAATCTGATCAGAAAATCGCTGGATGAATCATAAAGTGCCGAAGCTCAGACAATGAGCCAGTTTCGGTCCGTCAGTATGACAAGAGTGGTCTATTTTGAGTCATGGGTCATTGCGACGCGTTTTTTGGCGAAGCAATCCCCGTGATAAATGGTGGATCGCTTCGCCTCCCCACATAGAACGCCGGGGTCCTTGCAATGAATCGTTCTTCCAAAATGCACCGCTACCAAAGCCCATTGATTCTTGACTTTTCGCCTCAGGTTGATTATTTTATGTGAGTGTTTGATGTGTGCCGAACGAATTTGGTCGGATTGATGTTATACTGGCAGAGGTTTTTGCCACTTTTTTTTGGATGTAAATAAGACTTTTTAGGTCGGGTATAGAGTAGATGCTCAAGCTGTCGAAAAAAATTGAATACGGACTAATCGCCATCAGGCATATCGCTGCGGCTGATTCCAGCAGGATCACGACAGCGAAAGAAATCGCTGACCGGTATAAGATCCCGTACGAGCTCCTCGCGAAAGTGATGCAGAAACTGGCGAAGAGGGGATTTATCGTATCGCACCAGGGGGTCTATGGAGGTTATACTCTGGCGAAAGGTGCGGGCGAGATGTCAATCTCGTCGATCATCAACGCGATTGAAGGACAGCTGCCCGCGATTACTCAGTGCATTGCCGAGAGCCCCGATAGTTGTTCTATCTATGATAATTGCACCATAAAGAATCCACTGGGTAAAATACAGATGAACATCGATTCGGTTTTTAAAACGATGAAGCTTTCTGAGATCGTCTGATGAAACTTCCCGTCTACATGGACAATCATGCTACAACGCCGGCGGACCCGAGAGTGGTTGAAGCGATGATGCCGTATTTCACGGAGCGTTTTGGAAACGCCGCGAGCCATCAGCACCGTTTCGGTTGGGAAGCTGACGGGGCTGTTGAGCATGCCAGAAAGACAATCGCACGTGCGATCAATGCCGATTCGAAGGAAATTGTATTTACGAGCGGGGCGACAGAGGCGAACAACCTGGTTCTCAAAGGGGTTGCAGAAGCATTGCGCGCAAAGGGAAATCACATCGTCACTTCAAAAACCGAACACCGTTCGGTGCTGGATGTCTGTGCAGTACTTGAAAAGAGCGGATTCCGGGTCAGTTACATTGATGCGGATGAACATGGAATCGTCCATCCTGAGTCCGTTCGAGAGGCAATCACTGACGATACGGTTCTCGTATCTGTCATGATGGCGAACAACGAAATCGGATCAATTGCCCCCATCGCGGAGATCGGCAAACTGTGTCTCGAGAAGGGAGTTCTCTTCCATTCGGACGCGACGCAGGCGTTCGGCAAGACTGCTGTCGATGTTCGCTCGATGAACATTCATCTTCTCTCGATGAGCGCGCACAAGATGTATGGTCCCAAGGGAATCGGCGCGCTCTACGTCCGTTCGAAAAACCCCCGCGTTCGGGTTGTTCAGCAGCAAGATGGCGGCGGACACGAACAAGGAATGCGTTCCGGCACTTTGAATGTTCCGGCCATTGTCGGATTCGGAAGAGCGGTCGAAATCGCCATGAGGGAGTTGCCTGAAGAATCTGCCAGGGTGGCATCGCTGCGCGACAGGCTTGAAACGCGCCTGCTCTCGATAGACGGAGTTCGGCGCAACGGTCATTCGGAGCATCGTCTCTATAGCACGATCAGTGTTACAATACCGTTCGTTACAGCGGACAATTTGATATCTGAGCTGAAAAATGACGTTGCTCTTTCATCAGGATCTGCCTGTTCCTCGGCCGATCGCGATGCGGGGAAAGTCTCGCACGTTCTCTCTGCCATCGGCCTCGATAGTGACAGCGCTCGGTGCACCATCCGCATAGGATTGGGACGATTCACCACGGTCGAAGAAGTCGAGTACGTAAGTTCAAAGATCGGGGATGCGGTCGCATCGCTTCGGGCATCATCCCCCCAATATCAGATGAGCAAAAAAAACGAATCGCATAAGATGACGGCGTAATCCTCAATAGGGAAAGAACGACTCCATTATGAAAAAATCAGCGACAGTGATTAACAATCAAGTTGAATTTCTCCACTACCTGAGAGGTAAATTTCCATTGTTTCATTTGTCGAACCTGTTTTTCAGAGATCTGCATTACGGCATCATGAGCTTCATCAACTTCAAAGGAGTAAAAATAGGTTACGGCGAGGCTGAATCTGTCGCTCGCGAAGTGGCTCAGTATTTTGAGAAGCAAAACATCTTGAAGAAAGTTAACCAGCAGGGCTGGGTGCTCCAATACCCGGAGTTCACTGCAAAAAAAGCATCATAGCATAACGATCACTATCATTTTCAAGGAGAGAACACAATGTCTGAAGTGATGACGGCGCAGGGTCCGCAACCGATCACAACATTGCCGGATGAGATTCAACTGACGGAGAAAGCGGCGGCGGAGGTGAGAAACATCAAAGCTTCGAACAATATTGCCGAGTCCCACGGGCTTCGCATCGGCGTCAAAGGCGGCGGCTGCTCGGGTCTCAGCTACGTCCTTGCATTCGATGAACATCCGAATGAGAAAGATCATGTTCTCGAATTGCATGGAATCAAAGTTTTTGTCGATCAAAAAAGCATGTTTTATCTGTCGGGAACCGTTCTGGATTTCAGCGATGGATTGAACGGCCGCGGGTTTGTCTTCAATAATCCGCAAGCGGCGAAGACGTGCGGCTGCGGCAGCTCGTTCGGCGTTTGACTTTTCCACAAAGGAATTTACGACTGGAGATTGAATGCAAGAATCAATGGACACCCTGGTCAACAGGGAATATAAGTACGGTTTCGTCACGGATATTGAGACGGATGCCATCCCGAAGGGACTCAATGAGGGAATCATCCGATTGATCTCCCAGAAGAAGAACGAGCCGGAGTTTATGCTCGAATGGCGGCTCAAGGCCTTCCGGCACTGGCTGACGCTGAAGGAAGAGCCCCATTGGCAGAATTTTACGTATCCCCAGATCGATTATCAGAATATCATCTACTACGCGGCGCCGAAGAAGAAGCCAATGCTGAACAACCTGGAAGAAGTGGACAAAGAGCTTCTGGCAACGTACGAAAAACTCGGCATTTCCATCACGGAACAAAAACGGATGAGCGGCGTGGCGGTCGATGCTATTTTCGACAGCGTTTCCGTGGCAACGACGTTTCGAGAGAAATTGGGAGAGATGGGGATTATCTTCTGTTCATTTTCGGAGGCGCTCCAGCATCACCCTGACCTCATCAAAAAATACCTTGGCTCGGTGGTTCCATACACCGATAATTTCTTCGCGACGCTCAATTCAGCGGTATTCAGCGACGGTTCATTTTGCTTCATTCCAAAGGGGGTAAAATGCCCGATGGAACTCTCGACGTACTTCAGGATCAATACGGCTGAGACGGGGCAGTTCGAGAGGACGCTCATCGTGGCGGAAGAAGGTGCGCAGGTGAGTTATTTGGAAGGATGCACCGCTCCGATTCGCGACACGAATCAGCTCCATGCGGCCGTCGTCGAACTCGTCGCGCTGGACGATGCACAAATAAAATATTCGACGGTGCAAAACTGGTATGCAGGCGACAAAGAAGGGAAAGGCGGAATTTACAATTTTGTCACGAAGCGCGGAAAATGCCTCGGGAGGAATTCGAAGATCTCCTGGACTCAGGTAGAAACGGGCTCAGCAATCACATGGAAATATCCGAGCGTCATCCTGCAGGGAGATAATTCCGTCGGCGAATTCTACTCAGTTGCCGTCGTGAACAATCGCCAGGTGGCGGACACCGGAACAAAAATGACGCACATCGGGAAGAATACCAAGAGCACGATCATCTCAAAAGGAATTTCTGCAGGCAAAGGCGGAAACACGTACCGCGGCTCGGTGAAAGTGCTTCCGAACGCGACGAATTCCAGGAATTACACTCAATGCGACTCGATGCTCATCGGCGATAAGTGCAGTGCGAATACTTTTCCATACATCGAGGTGCGCAACGCATCTTCGAGCGTAGAACACGAAGCATCGACCTCAAAAATCGGAGAGGACCAGCTTTTCTATTGTAAGCAGCGCGGCATCGATACAGAGAATGCGATCTCGATGATTGTCAACGGCTTTGCCAAGGAAGTCTTCAAGAATCTGCCGATGGAATTTGCCGTCGAGGCGCAGAAACTGCTTGGAATCAGCCTCGAAGGAAGCGTTGGCTGAGAAGAGCAAGAGATAAGAGATAAGAGATAGGAGATAAGAGATAAGAGATAAGAACTTCGAACCTAAGACCTATTACGAACGACAA